>NZ_NOYS01000020.1:0-156870 GCF_002258475.1 Rhodococcus sp. 06-1460-1B | reverse complement strand
AGGGCCGGGGCATCGAACGCCCAGGGCCCGGGCGGGATCACCGGGCGGGTGTTACGCGGCAAACGCGCGCGCATTTGTCAGACGCGAGCGAATTTGCCACCGATTCGGGGTCTACTTCGCGCGCACCTGGCAAACGCGCGCGCGTTTGCGGGATCACCAGGGCCCGGGCATCGAACCCCCCAGGGCCCGGGCGGGATCACCGGGCGGGTGTTACGCGGCAAACGCGCGCGCATTCGTCAGATGCGTTCACATTCGCCACCGATTCGGGGTCTACTTCGCGCGCACCTAGCAAACGCGCGCGCGTTTGCGGCGGTAGAGGGGCGGCGACCGACTCAAACGCTCAGCATTGCCCCGCGCCCGCGGCGTCGAGTCCCCGCAGAATTTCGCCTTGATCGGCCTCGGGCACCGTGGACCAACTCGGCGCGGTGGTCATTTCGGTGCGCAGACCCTCGACCGACTTCGCGCGATCGGAGATCCCGGTTTGTTCGAGTGCATCGATGGACGGCAGAAACTGGGTGCAGGTCTGCTGGTACAGCGCTTCGCCGGTGACGCCCGAGGTTGGGGCATCGGGTTCAGCGGCAGGCGGAGCCTCGGGGATCGGAGTGTCGGCAGGAGCGGGTGCCGGTGCGTCGAGTGTGGTGCTGGCGGGGACTGTTGTGGAAGCCGCGGCAGATGTCGTCGTGCTGGCAGCGGAGGAAGTGGTCGACGCGTTCTCGGTCGACGCGTCGTCGCCGCATCCGGCTACAGAGGTGGCCACGATCAGCCCGAGCAACCCGGTCGCGATCTTTCGTTTCATCGCCACTGTGTACCACCTGCGGCTCAGAGCAGTGTCTGCGCGCGCCCGGTGATGGTGCTCAGTGCGGTGGACCAGGCGATGTGCTTGGGGTCCAAAAACGCTCCGTGTCCGGCTCCGGGCAGTACGACCAGCTCGGGGTCCGTGCTACCTGCGCGGGTCGCGGCGTCGACGTACACGCGGCTCTGGTTCACCGACACGGTCTGGTCCGCATCACCGTGCAGCGCGGTCAACGGGACGTCGAGCGGGAGGTATTCGATAGGGGAGGCGATCTTGTACCGACCGGGAACGTCGTTGGGCATGCCGCCGAGGAATGCGGGCACGAACTTGTCGTTGCCGATGTTCGCCGCCCGTTTCATGTCGAACACCCCGGCCATGATGGTGGCACTGCGCGGCCGGATTCTGGGGTCCGCACCCGGTGCGTCGATCGGCATCAGATGACGCGCAGCGACCCACGCGGCCAGCTGTCCTCCGGCCGAATGTCCGGCGACATGCACTCGATCGAGGTCGAGTCGACCGTCGGCGGCGTTCTGGACGACGGTTGCCAGTGCCTCGGTGGCGTCGTCGACGTCGGTCAGGGTGTTGGCCCAATTGTTCGGTCCGCGCCGATACTCGACGTTCCACACGGCGATGCCCTGGTCTGCGATGGCCTTGGACATCTGCTGGAAGTACGACAGATCGAGGTTCTCCTGCCATCCACCGCCGTGGATCATCACCACCACCGGCAGTGACGTCGCAGTGTTGGCAGGCAGATACAGGTCTCCGATGTTGTCGGGTTGGTACCCGTACTTCAACCGGATGGGATCTCCGGTCGGTCCCGAAACGGGTTGCAGTGCAGCCGAATACGTCTCTGCTGTGCTCGGTGAGGATTCGGTGTCCGTGGAATTGCAGCCGACCAGCGTGACCGCGAGCAGGCCGGACAGGAAGTGGCGACGATTCACGTGCCCTGAGCCGTCCAATCGAGCAGCTCGGGCAGCGACCAGGTGTTGATGACGCGATCGGCGGGAACGCCTTGGGCTTCGGCGCGGACACAGCCGTAGCCCTGCCAGTCGAGCTGGCCCGGTGCGTGTGCGTCGGTATCGATGGAGAAGAGGCAGTCGCGTTCGAGGGCGATGTCGATCAGGCGCTCGGGCGGGTCCTGGCGTTCGGGCCTGGCGTTGATCTCCACTGCGGTGCCGAACTGTCGGCATCCCTCGAACACCACCGGGGCGTCGAACGTCGACTCGGGCCGCTTTCCCCGGCCGCCCTCGACCAGTCGGCCGGTGCAATGACCGAGAACGTCGACGTGCGGATTAGCGATAGCGGTGACCATGCGTTTCGTCATCGCCACAGAATCGGCACGCAGGTTCGAGTGCACGCTGGCCACCACCACGTCCAGCTCGGCGAGCAATCCCTCGTCCTGATCCAGCGAACCGTCGTCGAGGATGTCCACTTCGATTCCGGTGAGGATACGGAACGGCGCGAGTTGCTCGTTGAGCTCGGCGATGATGTCGAGTTGTTTTCGCAGACGCTCCGCACTGAGTCCGTTGGCGACCTTGAGCCGCGGTGAATGATCGGTCAGCGCGCAGTACTCGTGCCCGAGGTTCTTGGCGGTGCGCATCATCTCGTCGATGGGGCTGCCGCCGTCGGACCAATTGGAATGGGTGTGCAGGTCGCCTTTGAGTGCGGCCCGTAGTGCGTTGTTGCCGATGGGTTCTGCGGCGTCGCGTTGCTCGGCCAGGTAGTCAGGAACGTCCTGGGTCAGCGCCTGCCGGATGATCAGCGAGGTCTTGGCACCGATTCCGGCCAACGACGACCAGCTGTCCGCCTTCTCGTGCTCGGATCGCTGTGCAGGAGAGAGTGATTCGACGACATCCGCGGCTCGGCGGTAGGCCTTGACGCGATGGGTGTCCGAGCGCGAACGCTCGAGCCAGAAGCCGATCTCACGAAGTGCCTCCACCGGATCCATGGGTTCCATTGTGCCTGGCACCACCGACACCTGCGCACGGGGTAATCGGACAAAATTCTCAGGGAGTTGCCAGGTCGCTCGCTCCCCATGGGCTTGAAGCTGCAACTATCATCGTCGGTCATGACCAAGAAATGGTGGACAGTTGGCGTCGTTGTCGTAGTGCTCGTGGCCCTCGGGCTGTATTTCGGCCCCAAGATCTACGCGTCCTTCCAGGAGGACGACGCTCCGGCAGCGACCGTCGACACCTCCGGTGCGCAGGCCGCCACCACCGACGATCTGAACGGCACCTGGACGGTGACGGCAGGCGATGCGTCGAACAAGACCGCGGCCGGCTACACCGTCGACGAGGTGCTCAACGGATCGGATGTGACCGTCGTCGGGTCGACGCCCGAGGTCAGCGGCTCGGTGACCGTGGCGGATAATTCGTTGACCGCCGGTGAGGTTGTGGTGCAGACCAATTCGATCACCACCGACAGTGACCGTCGAGACGGTCAGTTCCGCGGCAACATCTTCGACACCGCGACATATCCGACGGCGACGTTCACCATCGACCAGCCCGTCGACCTCTCGTCGTTGCCCAAGGACGGCACCACCCAAACCGTCACGGCGGAAGGCACATTGACGCTCAAGGATCAGACGCGTCCGGTGTCGGTCGAGATGGAGGTGCTGCAGTCCGGTGACACGCTGATCGCATCGGGTGCAATTCCGACGACGTGGTCGGACTACGGCATCGAGCCGCCGTCGCTCGGTTTCGTGACCGTCGAGGGTTCGGGAACCGTCGACTTCCTGATCAATCTGAGTCGGCAGTAGCCCGTTCTCGTGGGGCCGCCGGTGTCCATCCCGGCGGTCCGACGACGTATCCGACGCGTTCCTTCCACGACCTCGATGCCGCGACATCCCGTGCGATGTTGCGGTATTCGTGTGTTTGGAGCGTCCAGATGTTGAACGTGTCGACGGGCTTGGTCAGCCCGTAGTTCGGCCGCTGCACTTCGTCTGCGTAGCTGCCGAACAGCCGGTCCCAGACGATGAGGATGCCGCCGTAGTTCTTGTCGAGGTACTGCGGATCGCGACCGTGATGGACGCGGTGGTGAGAAGGCGTGTTGAAGACGAACTCGAACGGCCGCGGCAACTTGTCGATCCGTTCGGTGTGTACCCAGAACTGGTAGACGAGATTGATCGAGAAGCCCACGAACACCATCCACGGCGGCATCCCCAGCAGCGGCAAGGGCAGCCACATGATGATCTCGCCGCTGTTGTTCCACTTCTGCCGCAGCGCCGCGGCGAAGTTGAAGTACTCGCTCGAGTGGTGAGCCTGATGGGTGGCCCAGATCAGTCGGGTTCGGTGCGCGATGCGGTGGTAGCCGTAGAACAGCAGATCGACGCCCAGGATCAGGATGACCCACGTGTACCAGGCATCGGCGGGTAGATGCCACGGCGCGATGTAGACGTAGATGGCCGTGTAGCCGATCAGGGCCAACGCTTTCCATGCCGTGGTGGTTGCGATCGAGACCAAGCCCATGCTCAGGCTCGCCCGTGCGTCCCGGGCCGAATACGCGCCGGGGGTTCCGTCTTCGAGTTTCTTCGCCGCGATCCACTCGATCGCCAGCAGCAGAGCGAACGCGGGGACGGCCAGGGCAACCGGATCCCGCAGCGGTTCGGGTAGCGAGTTCCACGCCGATGCGAGTTGGTCCCTCATGTGTACGGCCTTCCGTGCGTGACACTGCTGTTCGAAGTGTAACGACAGTATGGTGATCGTAGTCTCGACGCGTGAAAATTCGTAGCCGCCGTTCCGGGGATATGGCGTTCTGTGTGACCGCGCTGGCGACGGTGCACGAGGCAGACGGGTATCCCGCACTGTGGCCCGAGGATCCGGCCGCCTGGTTGCACTCGGCAACGCAGGTCGCCGCATGGGTAGCGGAGTCGAATGACCGGATCGTCGGCCACCTGGCACTCGACCTGGTCGACGACGGGCTGATGGTCTCGCGATTGTTCGTTCGTCCCGAGTGCCGGGGCACGGGCGCAGCCGCGGCCTTGTTGGACGCCGCAGTGGCGTATGCGGCAGAACGGTCCGTTGCTATCGAACTGCACGTGGAGCAGGGCTCGGCTGCGGCGATTGCGTTCTACGAGAAGTCAGGTTGGATCAGGACCGGTACCGCGCCCGCGGACTGGGTGTTGCCCGACGGGCGCAGAGCCGTCGAACATCGGTACGTACCCGGTCGCTAATTTCCTATCGAAATGATAGGAATTGAATCGTGCACATCACGGCGAAAGCGGACTACGCGGTGCGGACTCTCGTCGAGCTCGCCGCGGTCGGCGGCCGAGCACCCGCCAAGGCCGAGGCGCTTGCCGCCGCTCAAGGGATACCGCACAAATTTCTCGAGTCGGTGCTCTCCGACCTGCGTCGCGCCGAGTTGGTGCGAAGTAGAAGGGGACCCGACGGCGGATACTGGCTCGCGCGGGAGGCGTCGAACATTTCCGTCGCGGACGTGATGCGTGCCGTCGAGGGGCCGCTCGCATCGGTGCGCGGGCAACGGCCCGAGGATGCGCAGTACGCCGGTCCCGCCGAGCCGTTGACGCGGGTGTGGCTGGCCGTCCGGGTCAATCTGCGTGCGGTTCTCGAATCCGTATCGCTGGCGGACATCGTCGACGACGACCTCCCGGATTTCGTCGGAGAGCTGATCAGCGAGCCGACCGCATGGTCCCGTCGATGACCTGAGTCACAGTCGGCCGCAGATGTGGCGCGGTCGTCAATATTGCACAGCTCTGCAAACTTGCCGAGCTGTGCAACTTCCGTATGTTGGACAGGGTGACCACCCCGACCGGCCTTCGCGATCAGAAGAAGGCAGCCACCCGCGACGCCCTCGGCATTGCCGCAGTCCGTCTGGGAAAAGAGCACGGACTCGATGCCGTGACGGCCGACGCCATCGCACACGAAGCCGGAGTGTCGACCCGAACATTCCACAACTACTTCTCCAACAAGGAAGAAGCGGTACTCCACAACATCGAGGCCTCGGCTCTGGAATGGTTCGAGCTGCTTCGCGCCAGACCCGAGGCCGAGCCCATCTGGGATTCGTTGCAGCACATCGCCGTCAACCTCGTCGCCGACCCCGGCCGCGACCTCGACGACACATTCGCCGCAGCACGACTCATCGAGGCCAACCCGGCGCTGATGGCACGCAAGCTCGAAATGCACCACTCGCTCACCCGCAAACTCGGCGAGGCAATCGCCGAACGCACCGGAACCGATATCGATTCCGACCTCTACCCCAACCTGCTGCAAATGGCAGTCGGCGGTGCCGTGACCGCCGCACTGAACCTGTGGATCAACGACCCCGGCGGAGAGAACACTCCGAAAGCACTCGTGGAGAACGCATTCCAACAACTCCGCGCCGGAATCCCCGAGCCTGAATCTCGCCAGCACGTATCCGATAACAACCGAGGAGCCTGACAGTGGCCACCTATCTGTACCGAATCGGCAGATTCGCCTACCGCCGCAAGGGGGTCGTCCTCGGCCTCTGGCTCGTCATTCTGATCCTTGCCGGAGTGGGCGCAGCCACGCTGTCCGCGCCTACCGTCAACTCGTTCAGCATCCCCGGAACGCCTGCTCAGGCTGCATTGGATCTGCAGAAGGAACGATTCGGCGGAGCCGAGGATCCCCTTCAGGCCGTCAACGCCGAGTACGTGTTCCAGGCACCCGACGGTCAGTCGCTCGATACCCCGCAGTACACCTCGGCCATCGACGCCACGATCGCCGAGATCGAGAAGGTCGATGCGGCCAAGCCAGCGGAAGGCGCTCCGCCGCTTGCTGATCCGGTCGAGGCGAACAAGGCCATCGTGCAGCAGTACACCGACGCCGCCGCCGAGGCCGGCACGCCGGCCGACAAGGTGGCAGCCGACGCGGCAGCCACGTCGCCGTTGAGCCCCAACGGCAACGTCGGCACCGTCACGGTTCCGATCAACGTCGAGCTGGCCGACGTCACCGACGCGATTCGCAGCGATCTCGATGCCGCGGCGCAACCCGCGCGTGACGCAGGACTGACCGTCATCCTCGGTGGCACCGTCGCCCAGGAGAACCCGTCGCCCGGTGGAAGTTCGGAGATCGTCGGTCTTGCCGTCGCCGCCATCGTGCTTCTCATCATGTTCGGCTCGGCCGCAGCTGCCAGCCTGCCGCTGATCACCGCGATCGTGGGCATCGGAATTTCGAGTCTGGCCATCACCACGGCCTCCGGGTTCGCGAGCCTGTCCTCGTTCACGCCGATTCTCGCGATCATGATCGGTCTTGCCGTCGCGATCGACTACTCGCTCTTCATCCTCGCGCGGTACCGGCACGAGCTCACGCTCACCGACAACCGCGAAGAAGCAGTCGGTCGAGCGGTCGGTACCGCCGGATCGGCCGTCGTGTTCGCCGGCGCGACCGTGCTCATCGCCCTCGTCGCCCTGCGCGTCGTCGGCATCCCGTTCCTGTCGCAGATGGGTCTGGCAGCAGGCTTCGCAGTGTTCGTCGCGGTACTCATCGCCCTGACGTTCCTGCCCGCCATGCTGGGCGTCTACAAGGGCAAGGCCTTCGCGGGCAAGCTCAAGTTCGTCAACACCACCGACCCGGAGGACCCGAACGCAACCCCCACCAACGGTCTTCGGTGGGCACGGTTCCTGGTCAAGAAGCCGATCCTCGGCCTCGTCGGAGGCATCGTGCTGCTCGGCGTCATCGCGGGCCCGACCACCGGGCTGTCGCTGGCTCTCCCGTCGATCGCCACCTCGGACCCGTCCACGCCTGCCCGTCAGGCCTACGACATCACCGAAGAGGCATTCGGGCCGGGACGTAACGGACCGCTGCTCGTCATCGCCGACGCGTCCGACGTCGCCGAGGCCGACCGCACCGCGTCCTTCGGCAAGGTCATCGAGACGATCACCGCGCAATCGGACGTCACGAACGCACAGATCGTCGCCGTCAACCCGGCGGGTGACACCGCGCAGATACTCGTCACCCCGTCGAGCACACCCAACAGTGACCAGACGAAGGCGCTCGTGACCAACCTGCGCGATGCCGAGAGCGGATTGCAGGAAAGCTCGGGCGTCTCCTACGGAGTGACGGGCGAAACCGCGATCGGGATCGACATCTCGGAGCGGCTGCAGAGCGCGCTGATTCCGTACCTGGCCGTGGTCGTCGGACTGGCGTTCGTGCTGCTGATGCTGGTGTTCCGCTCGATTCTGGTGCCGCTGACGGCAACGGTCGGGTTCCTGCTCAGCGTGCTCGCCACCTTCGGTGCGACGGTGTTCATCTTCCAAGAGGGCGGGCTCGGCATCATTTCCAACCCGCAGCCGATCGTCAGCTTCATGCCGATCTTCCTCATCGGTGTGGTGTTCGGCCTCGCGATGGACTACCAGGTGTTCCTCGTCTCGCGCATGCGTGAGGAGTTCGTGCACGGCGCGGCCGCCAAGGACGCCGTCGTCAACGGCTTCAAGTACGGCGCACGCGTGGTCACCTCGGCAGCGGTCATCATGATCTCGGTGTTCGCCGCGTTCATCGCCGAGCCGGACTCGTTCATCAAGTCCATCGGCTTCGCATTGGCCGCCGCCGTCTTCTTCGACGCGTTCGTCGTCCGTATGGTGCTGATTCCGTCGGTGATGGCGCTACTGGGCGACAAAGCCTGGTGGTTGCCGAAGTGGCTGGACAAGATCCTGCCCAACGTCGACATCGAAGGGGCCAAGCTGAAGACGGCCCCGGAGAAGCGCGCGTAGTACTCGCGTCGCAGCTGAGAGGCCGAAGATTGCTCGTAATACTCGAAACGGAGAGACTGTTATCCATGTGTACGAGTAATCTTCGGTCATCATGCTGATCCCCCTTCTGCGTAGGTTTCTCGCCCCGTACAAGCTGCCGATTCTCTGCTTGGTGCTGCTGCAGCTGATCGCCACCCTCGCCGCGTTGTTCCTCCCGAGCCTCAACGCGGACATCATCGACAACGGTGTGACCGTCGGCGACACCGGCTACATCCTGTCCGCCGGCGGCGTCATGCTGTTGATCTCGGCAGTACAGATCATCAGCTCTGCCGCAGCGGTGTTCCTCGGTGCACGCACGGCCATGAGTGTCGGACGCGACCTTCGCGGAGCAATCCTCGAACGCGTCGGGACGTTCTCCGCCCGCGAGGTCGGAAAATTCGGTGCTCCGTCACTGATCACCCGCAACACCAACGACGTGCAGCAGGTGCAGTTGGTGATCATCATGGGATTCACCATCGTGGTGATGGCTCCCATCATGTGCATCGGCGGAATCGTGATGTCGCTACGCGAGGACATCGGCCTGTCGTGGATCCTGCTCATCGCCGTGCCCGGCCTCGCGCTCGCGATGGGCCTGATCATCGTTCGTATGGTGCCGGCCTTCCGCTCCATGCAGAAGCGCATCGACGCGGTCAATCGCGTACTACGCGAACAGATCACCGGTATTCGCGTCGTGCGGGCGTTCGTTCGCGAACAATTCGAGGTCGACCGTTTCGGCGCAGCCAACACCTCGTTGACCGAGACGGCACTCAAGGTCGGCCGGCTGATGGCCTTGATGTTCCCGACCGTCATGCTCATCAGCAACGTCACCAGCGTCGCCGTCATCTGGTTCGGTGGTCATGCCATCGACAACGGCACGATGCAGATCGGTTCGCTCACTGCGCTTCTGAGCTACATCATGCTCATCCTGATGTCGGTGATGATGGCGTCGTTCATCGCGATGATGGTGCCGCGCGCATCGGTCTGCGCCGATCGCATCAGCGAGGTTCTGGCCACCGAATCCTCGGTGGTGTTGCCCGAGAATCCCCGGACGTTCGTGTCCTCACCGGGCACGGTCGAGCTCGTCGGGGCCGAATTCTCCTATCCCGGAGCCGAATACCCGGTGCTGTGCGGGGTGAATCTGACTGCCGAGGCAGGCAAGGTCACCGCCATCATCGGCGGCACCGGATCGGGTAAATCGACTCTCGTCAATCTGATTCCACGGCTGATGGACGTCACCGGCGGCCAGGTGCGGGTCGGCGGTGTCGACATTCGCGAACTCGATCTGGACCTGCTGCGATCCGAGATCGGATTCGTGCCGCAGAAGCCGTACCTGTTCTCCGGCACCATCGCCAGCAATCTGCGGTACGGCAAGGCCGACGCCACCGACGCGGAACTGTGGGAGGCGCTCGAGATCGCCCAGGGAGCCGACTTCGTGCGCGCGATGCCCGACGGCCTCGAGACTGCCGTCGCGCAGGGCGGCACCACCGTGTCGGGCGGGCAGCGTCAACGACTGGCCATTGCCCGGGCGCTGGTACGCAAACCCAAGATCTACTTGTTCGACGATTCCTTCTCCGCTCTCGACCTCACCACCGACGCGAAACTGCGTGCGGCGCTGCGGCCGGTGACGCGAGATGCATGCATGATCGTTGTGGCTCAACGGGTGTCGACCATCGTCGACGCCGACCAGATACTCGTGCTCGACGACGGAAAGCCGGTGGGCGTGGGTAACCACGAGCAACTGATGGCCACCTGCCCCACCTACGCCGAGATCGTCGACTCGCAGCGGCAAGTTGCAGGTGCACTGTGACCGACACCGACACCACCAAGGATTCCGCAGCCAAGCCCTCTTTGGAGAAGAAGAAGGGCGGCCGCGTCGCGAAGGCACTGCCGGCCACGAAAGCCAAGAACTTCAAGGGCTCGTTCAAACGCGTCATCGGTTTGCTCGCTCCGGAACGATTCCTGCTGAGCCTCATGCTCGTGCTGGGAATTGTCAGCGTCGTCCTCAGCGTCGCTGCGCCGACCGTCCTCGGGCATGCGACCAACCTCATCTTCAACGGAGTCGTCGGCGGAGATCTCGAACCGGGGCAGACGAAAGAACAAGCGGTCGACGGCCTTCGGGCCGCCGGTAACGACACCGTCGCCGATCTCGTCTCGGGCATGGACGTGACGCCCGGTGCGGGAATCGATTTCGGTGCCGTCGGAACGGTGTTGCTCTGGGTTCTCGCACTGTACGTAGTGTCTGCACTGCTGGCATGGGCTCAGGGCTACATCCTCAACATCGCGCTGCAGCGTCGAATTCTGTTGCTGCGCGGCAGCGTCGAGGCCAAGGTGCATCGCCTGCCGCTGCAGTACTTCGACAACAATGCCCGAGGCGAGACGCTCAGCCGCGTCACCAACGACATCGACAACGTCTCGACCAGCCTGCAGCAGACACTGAGCCAGCTCATCACCGGCATCCTGACCGTGCTCGGCATCCTCGGCGTGATGATCTGGATCTCGCCGTTGCTCGCTCTGGTTGCGCTGCTGACGATCCCGGCCTCGTTCCTGGTGACCGCGCTGATCGCCAAGAGGTCGCAGCCGCACTTCGTGGCGCAGTGGAAGCACACCGGCAAGCTCAACGCGCAGATCGAAGAGACCTACACCGGCCACGAGATCGTCAAGGCGTTCGGTCGCCAGGCGGAGGTGGAACGCGAGTTCGGTGACCGCAACGAGAAGCTCTTCCAAGCAGGCTTCCGAGCGCAATTCATCTCCGGTCTGATCATGCCGATCATCATGTTCCTCGGAAACATCAACTACGTCGTCGTCGCCGTTGTGGGCGGCCTTCGCGTGGCGTCGGGAACATTGAGCCTGGGCGAAGTGCAGGCATTCATTCAGTATTCGCGGCAGTTCACTCAGCCGCTGTCGCAGGTCGGCGCGATGATCAACCTGATTCAGTCCGGAGTCGCGTCCGCCGAACGCATCTTCGAGGTGCTCGATGCCGACGAGGAAGACCCCGACGTCGTGCCTGCGTCCAGCCCCACGGAGCGCCGCGGCCGCGTCGTGTTCGACGACGTCTCGTTCAGTTACTCGCCGGAGCAGCCGCTCATTCAGAACCTGTCGCTCACAGCGGATCCGGGACATCTCGTGGCGATCGTCGGACCCACCGGTGCCGGCAAGACCACACTGGTCAACCTGATCATGCGGTTCTACGAGATCGATTCCGGCCGAATCACACTCGATGGCGTCGACACCCGCAAGATGACGCGCGACGAGCTGCGTTCACGAACCGGCATGGTGTTGCAGGACACCTGGTTGTTCGGCGGCACCATCCGCGACAACATCGCCTACGGTGACCCGACCGCCAGCGAGGAAGAGATCCTCGAGGCAGCTCGGGTGAGCTACGTCGACAAGTTCGTGCATTCGCTGCCCGACGGATACGACACGATCATCGACGAGGAGGGCAACAACGTCAGCGCCGGTGAGAAGCAGCTCATCACCATCGCCCGTGCCTTCCTGGCCAAGCCGCTGATCCTGATCCTCGACGAGGCCACCAGCTCGGTGGACACGCGCACCGAACTGCTGGTGCAGAAGGCGACGGCAGCGCTGCGCAACGACCGCACCAGTTTCGTTATCGCGCATCGTCTCTCGACCATCCGTGACGCCGACACCATCGTCGTGATGGAAAACGGCAGCATCGTCGAGCAGGGCAATCACGAGGAATTGCTCGAGGCCAAGGGCGCGTATTACCGGCTCTACAGCAGTTGAGTGCGCCTCCGGCGCAGTGGTGTGGATAAGTGCCGCCCAGGGCACATAACCACACCACTGCGGCGAAGCCGCATACTGACGCGGTGAGTTCTTCCAATTTCGGCTTCGATATCGGCACCCGGCTCGACGGTGAGCTCGGCCGCACCGGCACCATCCACACCCCGCACGGCGACATCGCCACCCCGGCGTTCATTGCGGTGGGGACGAAGGCGACCGTCAAAGCAGTGCTGCCGGAGGCGATGAAGGAACTCGGCGCTCAGGCGGTACTCGCCAACGCGTATCACCTGTACCTGCAGCCGGGTTCGGACATCGTCGACGAGGCCGGCGGGTTGGGCAAATTCATGAACTGGGACGGGCCCACGTTCACCGACAGCGGCGGCTTCCAGGTGATGTCCCTCGGTGTCGGGTTCAAGAAGGTCATCTCGATGGACGCCTCACGGGTGGAGTCCGACGACGTCATCGCCGAGGGCAAGGAACGATTGGCCCACGTCGACGACGACGGAGTCACATTCAAGTCCCATCTCGACGGCTCGAAGCATCGATTCACTCCCGAGGTGTCGATGCAGATTCAGCATCGGCTCGGCGCCGACATCATGTTCGCGTTCGACGAGCTGACTACCTTGATGAATACCCGCGGGTATCAGGAGAAGTCGGTCGACCGCACCCAGGCATGGGCGAAGCGATGCGTCCTCGAACACGAACGTCTCACGATCGAGCGTGCCGACAAGCCGTACCAGGCGCTGTTCGGAGTGGTGCAGGGAGCGCAATACGAGGACCTGCGACGCAAGGCCGCGCACGACCTCGAGACCATCAAGGGGGACACGGGCCGTGGGTTCGACGGCTACGGAATCGGCGGCGCACTCGAGAAGCAGAACCTCGGCACCATCACTCGGTGGGTGAACGAGGAACTGCCCGAACACAAGCCGCGCCACATGCTCGGGATCAGCGAGCCGGACGACTTCTTCGTCGCGATCGAGAACGGTGCCGACACCTTCGACTGCGTCAATCCCTCACGGGTGGCGCGCAATGCGGCGATCTACGTGCCCACGGGCCGCTTCAACATCAACACCGCGAAGCATCGGCGCGATTTCACCCCGATCGACGAGAACTGCGACTGCTACACCTGCGCGCACTACACCAAGGCCTACATCCATCACCTGTTCAAAGCCAAGGAGATGCTGGCCTCGACGCTGTGCACGATTCACAACGAGCGTTTCACGGTCAAGCTGGTCGACGACATCCGTGCTTCGATCGAGCAGCAGCGATTCACCGAGTTCAAGACGGAGTATCTGGGCCGGTTCTATGCGTCGAAGACTGCCTGAGCTGATCTTCCAGCTCCGAAATGCGCAGCAGTAGTTCGGTTTCCCGCTCGGCAGCTTTGCGCTGGTACACCTCGGACAGGTCCGCGAGGTACGCCGCGTCGTAGCGCGGGATGATGCTGCGCGTGCAGTTCCAGTCGAATGCCTCGACGTGGATGACGACGCTGCGTTCGCAGGTGGCGGCGACGGTCAGGTCACCGATATTCTTGAGTCGCTCCAGTAGTTCGGGATCGTCCGCGGCCTCGGTCGTACGTGCCCGTCCGTAGAGCTTGAGTCGTTGCCGCAGAGGGTAATTCACGAGGAAGATCGCGACGCGGTCGTCATGGTCCAGATTGGCTGCCGTCACGTACTGATGGTTGCCGGCGAAATCGGCGAAACCCAGTGTGTGATCGTCGAGGACCTGCAGGAACCCCTTCGGTCCACTGCGGTACTGAATGTAGGGCCAGCCGGTCTCGGCGACAGTGGCGATCTGGAACTGATCCAGCGCTCGGATCATCGCCTTCTCGCGATCGTCGAGTGGCATCGGGCCGTCGTCGGGTCGCTCGGTCTGCGAGCCGTAGGCGGTGTAACTGCCGTCGACCTGCTGCCGCGCAATCGCGGCAGGGCCGAACATCAAGTGGTGATAGTGGTTGTTCGGCGGCACGCACCGACGATACGACAATCCGGCCTGTGTGCCCCTCGTGGGAATCGACGTGTCAGAGGCCGCCGCAATAATCCGATACGCCTGATGTAGGGCAATCACGCACAATGGACCAGTGTCCATACAAGACTTACGTGGCAGGAGGTGATGACGACGACCACTCAGTTCGAGTTTCGTTTGAAGAACATCGACGCACCCGAGGGCGAGATGGACGCCGACCAGCTGATCGCACTTGTTCAAAGTCTGAAAGCGGTCGCAATGAACATCGGTCGGATCGAGACCGATGCCGACCGACTGGGGCGCGCGCCCGCACGAGTTCATCGCGTGGCGAATTTGGTCGTCGGGCTGGCTCCCGGCAGCACAAGACTGCTTGTTCGTCGAGCAGGCGCTGGTTCGACCGCATTGGAGTTCGATCTGGCGGATGAGAGAGCTTTCGACGACAAGTTCGAGAGATTGGTCATGTCGATCGGCTTGGATGAGCGACCGGATTGGGTGAGTGACTCCCTGTCGAATGCGGCGGGCGCGTTGGCTGCGGCGCTTCGACACGCCGCCCCAGAAGTCGAGTTCAAGGCCGATGGGCAACTGCGCCAAGCGTTCACTACCGCTGAATTGCGTTCTGCCACGTGGGAACTCCCTACGGAAGTATCCTCCGCGCCCACTGTTTTCGTCGGTCGCCTGTACTCCGCGAATCTCCACACGCATCGTCTGCAGGTGCAGGACGATGTCGGCAATCAAATCGCGCTTCCTGGCGTGGCTGAGGATGAAGAAGTCGGTCCGCTGCTCGGCAGATACGTAATGGTGACCGGTTCCCCGGAATCCGGTGCGGATGGACGAGTAAGAAGGCTGCTGAACGCGACGATTGTTGCACTTCCTGATCCGATCGCTCCGGGGTTGCCCGAACCGGCATCTCTAGGAGAGATACTCGTTGGTGCTGCCGGCCTGGAACCCGGCGGAATCGACGGCGTGAGCGACGACGAAGCTGATGCGTTCTTCGGCGCAATCGGCCTATGACACTTCCGTCGGGTTCGGGAACCGTACTGATCGATACCGATGTGTTCAGCATCTTGTTCATCGACCCGACCAGAGCTGCGAATCGTGGTCTTCCTGTCGATAAACTGCGCGCGCGACTGGCAGGGCTCCAGATCGTCATCGCGTTTCAGACGCGGGCGGAGGTGCTCGCTGGTGCTTTGTCGGCGAACTGGGGTGAACGCAAGATCGCCGGCGTCGAGGCAAAACTCGATTCAGCCCCTACCGTCTCCATCGACCGCGAGGTCGTCAACGCGTATGCAGCTCTGACGGCTGAGTGCAAGCGGACGGGCCACGCGCTTCACGCCAAAGTTCACACCGGCGATCGCTGGATTGCTGCGTGTGCAATATCGAAGGGTGCGCCGTTGCTCAGCCTCGACGGGATCTATTCGGGGGCTCTGAACTTGTCCGTTCTCAGTCCATGAGGCTCGGCTCCCACGAAAGTCCTGCCTGCTCGTTGCCTCCCGCCTGAAAGGCAAGATCCTCCACTATCCCGCGGCCTCGAGAATGTCGGTCAACGCGTCGATCAGGGCCACGATTCGGGCCGACGGCGGCCTACCGCGCATCGTGTGAATTTCGGCCCGGCGCTGAGCGAAAACCGGATGCACGAGGGGGATGTACGTCAGGCCCGATTTGCGGTCACCACCCAGGTCGCTGACGAGTGCGACGCCGTCGCTCGAGCGAGCGAACTCCAGTATCGGAGCCAGCCGCTCGCATTGCAGACCGACGTGGGGTGAGAGTCCCTCCAGACGGATTCCGGCGTCGAACAATTCGCGTTGACTCGATCCGGTGGTCGACAGCGCGAGGGGATAGGAGCAGATATCGGCCAGATCGACGCTGGCTCGGTCGCTGAGCGGGTGACCGAGCGCGACGACGGCGCAGATGGGCACGGTGACGGAATGTTCGACCGTCACGTCGGTTCGTCGACCCAGCGAGAAGGTGACCGCGACGTCCGCGCGGGCATCGACCACCCGTCGGCTGGCCTCCTCCGGCCCCACCACGTCGAGGGTGAACGTGACCGACGGGTGAGTCCGATGGACCGACGCCATGGCCCGCGGGACGACGGACTGCGAGAAGCCTTCGGTGCAGGCCACGGTGACGCTGCCGTGTTCGGTGGCATCGACGCTGCGTATTTCGGCGATGAGGGACGACGATTCCACTTCGTGTCTGCGCGCGTGGGCGAGGAGGCGATGGCCCGCTTCGGTGAGCGTCATTCCCCGGGCATGTCGTGCGAAGAGTGGCACTCCGATGTCACGTTCGAGCTTGGCGATCTGTCTGCTGACCGCCGACGCGGCCAGATGTTGCGTTGCGGCCGCCTCGGTGACGGACCCGGTTCGCGCTACTTCGCAGAAGTACGTCAGCGCTGAGGGCATCAAATGCAACGACATCACCCCTTCTTTCACAACACGGTCACGGCGGTGACACGCGATTGTCATCAAGCCTCTGTCGGTCCGAGCGTTGCATCTGAGGCAACGCAGGGAGCGTCAATCGGCAATGGTGTAGACGGTATCCGGCTCGCTACTGTCAGGCGAACACCAGGCCGACGGCGAGGGAGATTCGATGAAACGCGAGCATGTGATCGCGCAGGCCCAGGACTTCTACGATTCGGGTGCGTTCCATCGTGAACTCTCCGAGCTCGTGTCGGTCCCCTCGGAGAGTCAGTCGACGGCCGGCCGAGTTGCGTTGTCGGCATATCTTCAGGATCTGCTCGTGCCGAGGCTCGAGGCACTCGGATGTGCGGTCGAGACCTATCCCAACCCGGTCGAGGAGGGTGGTCCCTTCCTGATCGCCACCCGTCACGAGGCCCCCGAACTGCCGACCGTGCTCTGTTACGGCCACGCCGACGTGGTTCTGGGCATGGCCGAGGACTGGTCGGACGGTTTGTCGCCCTGGACTCTCGTCGAGCGGGACGGACGGCTCTACGGGCGCGGAACAGCCGACAACAAGGGTCAGCATCTGGTGAACCTCGCGGCGCTGCGGACGGTTCTCGAAGCCCGCGGATCGTTGGGATTCAATCTGACGCTGCTGTTCGAGACCGGTGAAGAGATCGGCTCACCCGGACTCGAACAATTCGTGTCGGATCACCGAGGCGAACTCGCTGCCGACGTGCTGATCGCCTCGGACGGACCACGCCTCGACGCCCAGACGCCCACACTGTTTCTCGGTGCCCGTGGGGGCGTGGACTTCGACCTCGTCGTCGACCTACGTGAGCGCGGCTACCACTCGGGCAACTGGGGTGGACTGCTCCGCAACCCCGCGACCACCCTGGCCGGTGCTATCGGGACGCTCGTCGACGGCCACGGCCGTATCCAGCTCGACAGCTTGGTGCCCGAGCGCATTCCCGAGTCCGTCGTCGATGCGCTCAGAGCTATCGAGGTCGGACGCACCCCGGGCGATCCGGTGGTCGCCTCCGGCTGGTCGGCCACCGAATTGTCGCCTGCAGAGCGGGTTTTCGGGTGGAACACTCTCGAAGTGATCGCTATGAACGCCGGCAACATCGTCGAACCGGTCAATGCGATTCCCGGCCAGGCGCGAGCGCGGTTGCAGCTGCGGTACGTCGTCGGGACCGACCTCGACGATCTCGGCGCGCGGCTACGACGACACCTCGACGCGCACGGGTACTCGATGGTCGCCGTCGAACTCGGCATCTCGTTTCCTGCGAGCCGCACGGACCCGAACGACCCCTGGGTTCGCACGGTCGCCCAGTCGGTCGAGCGCACCGTCGGGTCCCCGGTCACCGTGCTGCCCAACATCGGTGGGTCCCTGCCCAATCACGTGTTCACCGACACCCTGGGAATTCCGACGGTCTGGATGCCGCACTCCTACCCGGGATGCCGTCAACATGCACCCGACGAACACATGCTGGCTTCCATCGCTCGTGAAGGTCTCGCGATGGCCGCCGGCCTGTTTTACGACATCGGCACTGCCGCCGGTGGTCATGACGCACCGCTCGAATCCGCCAGCGCCTCGCGCTCCTGAACACCACCGGAGAATCCGACATGTCCACTGCACACGTTCATCGAACTCCCGATCGTGACGGCGCGGGTGAAGCCGTTGTGTCCGTCAAGAATCCGGTCCGCGCCATCGCTGCCGCCACCATCGGCAACGCTCTCGAGTGGTTCGACATCGCCATCTATGCGCTGTTCGCCATCTACATCGGGCAGAACTTCTTTCCGTCGGCCGACCCCGGCGTGCAATTGGTGCAGACGTTCGCGGTCTTCGGAGTCTCGTATCTGATTCGTCCCCTCGGCGGCCTGATCCTCGGCTCCTACGCAGACCGGAAGGGGCGAAAGAAGGCTCTGGTGATGAGCATTCGCCTGATGGTGCTCGGAACCGCGTTGATCGCCTTCATGCCCAACTACGACGACATCGGCATCCTCGCTCCGATCGGTATCATCGTTGCGCGCCTGATTCAGGGCTTCGCTGCGGGCGGTGAATTCGGCGCGGCCACATCCTTTCTCGTCGAACAGAACGGCAAGCGCCGCGGATTCTTCGGCAGCTTCCAGTTCGCCAGCCAGGGACTGGCCACACTGATGGCGGCCTCGTTCGCCGCCGGATTGACCGCGGTGTTGTCCGAGGCCAGCATGGTCGACTGGGGTTGGCGAGTGCCGTTCGTCTTCGGGCTCATGGTGGGCCCGGTGGGGTGGTTCATCCGCCGTCACGTCGACGAATCACCGGCCGTCGTCGCCGCGTCGGACACCCCGAAATCGCCTGTACGCGATCTGTTTCGGAATCAGTGGGGCGGAATTCTCATTGCCGGCGGTGTGCTGGTGGTGTCCACTGCGCTGAATTTCATTCTGCAGTACCTGCCGACCTTCGGTATCAAGCAACTGGGACTGAACAATTCGCTGTCGTTCGTCGCACTGATGATCACCGGCGTCATCCTGACGGTGGTGACACCGTTCGTCGGTCAGCTGTCCGACAAGGTGGGACGCATCAAGATCATGTTGCCGTCGGCGATCGCGATCGGCGTCAGCGTCGTCCCGCTCTTCATGTGGCTCATTGCGGTGCCGTCGTTCCTCACCCTCGCGCTCGTCATGACCGTGCTCGGATTGCTGAAGGCGCTGTACTTCGGTGCGCTGCCGTCGGTGATGTCCGACGCGTTCCCGGTCCATTCGCGGGCCACCGGCCTGTCGTTCGGATACAACGTCACCACGGCGATCTTCGGTGGATTCACTCCGACCATCGCGGCCGCTCTGGTGGCCGCTACCGGTCAGGCGGTGTCCCCGGGCTACTACATCCTGGCGGTGTCCCTGGTCAGCATCGGCGCGCTGATCGGTGCCGTACGGATTCGCGGCATTCGATAGCTTACAGATGTCTAGCGGTCGGCACACTGATGTAATACGCTGATCTCATCAGCCCACCACCTCGAGGACGATCCATGAGCGTCGAAGCGAACACCCGGAAGATCGAGAAGAGCGTCGTCACCGATTTCAGTGACCGCATGAGCTACGGGTCCTACCTCGACCTCGATACGCTGCTCAGCGCTCAGAAACCGGTGAGCACCCCCGAGCATCACGACGAACTGCTGTTCATCATCCAGCACCAGACCACCGAGCTGTGGCTCAAGCTGGTGCTGCACGAGACCCTCGCTGCGCGAGCCGCATTCGATGCCGACGACATCGGCACAGCGCTGAAATGCGTCGCCCGGGTCAAGCACATCCAGAAGACGCTGACCGAGCAGTGGTCGGTACTGGCCACTCTGACGCCGACGGAGTACTCGCAGTTCCGCGACTTCCTCGGGAACTCCTCGGGCTTCCAGTCGTATCAGTACCGGGCCGTGGAGTTCGTGCTGGGCAACAAGAATGCGGGAATGCTGACGGTCTTCGAGTCCGATCCTGCTGCGCATGAGCTGCTTTCGACCCTGTTGCACGAGCCCAGCCTGTACGACGCCTTCTGGCGGTCGTTGGCACGGCGGGGATACGACGTCCCGGCATCGGCCCTCGACCGCGATGTCACGACGGCATACACGTTCAACGAGGACCTGATGCCGCTGATCAAGTTCGTCTACGAGAACCACACCGAGCATTGGGCGGTGTACGAGGCATTCGAGGAGCTCGTCGACTTGGAGGAGAACTTTCAGCTCTGGCGATTCCGCCACATGCGCACAGTGCTGCGCACCATCGGAATGAAGAGCGGGACGGGAGGGTCGAGCGGCGTCGGGTTCTTGCAGAAAGCGCTCGAACTCACGTTCTTCCCCGAATTGCTCGCTGTGAGAACGGAGATCGGTCGATGATGGAACGCGCAGTCGAACTCGACGACAATGATCCCCTCCGGAGCTATCGCGACAAGTTCCTCGGTAGTGACGACCCGTCGATCACCGCATATCTCGACGGCAACTCGCTGGGCCGGCCCACCAAAGCCAGCGTCGAACGGATCAACACCTTCATGACGCAGGCCTGGGGCGGACGCCTCATCCGCGGCTGGGACGAGCAGTGGTTCGACCTCCCCGTCACCATCGGCGACGCTCTGGCCGACGCCACCCTCGGGGCAGCGCCCGGCCAAACCACCATCGGCGATTCGACGACGGTACTGCTGTACAAGCTGGCACGGGCGGCGATCGCCATGCGGCCCGGCCGCACCGAGATCGTCATCGACCGTGACAACTTCCCGACCGACCGATACCTGCTCGAAGGTATTGCGGCCGAGATGAATATGACTCTGCGATGGATCGAGACGGACCGCCGCGGAGGCATCGAACCGGAACAACTCGTTGAGGTGGTGGGGGAGAACACCGCACTGGTGGTGATCACCCACGTCGCCTACCGTTCCGGCTTCCTCGTCGACGTGGCCGAGGCGACGCGTACCACGCACGAAGCCGGCGCACTGATGCTGTTGGACGTGTGCCATTCCGTCGGTTCGGTGCCGCTCGAATTCGATTCGTGGGGAGTGGATCTGGCCGTCGGATGCACCTACAAGTACCTCAACGGAGGTCCGGGATCACCGGCCTTCGCGTATGTGCGCAGCGATCTTCTCGAGAATTTCGTCCAGCCGATCTGGGGCTGGATGGGCCGGGCCGATCCGTTCGAGATGGCGCAGGGTTACGTTCCGGCACAGGGTATTCGACGCGTCATCAGTGGCACGCCGTCGGTGTTCGGGATGATCGCGATGCAGGACACCATCGAGATGATCGCCGAGGTGGGCATGGACGCGATCCGTGCGAAGTCCGTTGCGCTCACCGAATACGCCCTCGAACTCGTCCGCGAGATGCTGGTACCGCTCGGGGTGGAGATCGCCTCACCCGAGGACTCGAATCGACGGGGCGGTCACGTCACCATCGACCATCCGGAATTCAAGGCCATCACTGCTCGGCTGTGGGAGCAGGGTGTCATCCCGGATTACCGCGCACCACAGGGTATTCGGCTGGGGTTGAGCCCGCTGAGCACCTCGTACCGCGAGGTGTACCTGGGTATCGTGGCGATTCGTGACGAACTCCGCGCCTAGCATCGCCGGGGCCATCCTCGACGACTTCGAGTCTCGTCCGGGTAGTGCGACGTCATTGGTGCGCACGGTGCTCGGAGCCTACGTTCGGCCTCTCGGCGGGTGGTTTGCCATCGCCGATTTCGTCGTCTGGATGGACGCGCTGGGAGTGCCACCGGAAAGCACGCGCATTGCGGTGACGAGATTGAAGAAGAAGGGCGTCGTCGAATCCGCTAACCGTGAGGGCCGCAGCGGCTATCGGATCACCGAGCAGGCCGACGCCATGTTCGCTCGGGGAGACGACCGGATCTTCGGCTTCCGGCGGATGGCCGACGGCGATCCATTCCGGTTGATCTCGTTCACCATTCCCGAGACGCAACGCGCGGCTCGGCACCAGCTGAGGCGTCGGCTCACGTCGATAGGTTGTGGGACCGTCTCACCAGGATTGTGGATCGCGCCCGAATATCTCGCGGCTGAGGCCGCTGCCATCGTCGACGCGTTGGAGTTGTCGCAGTACGTCACGACGTTCGTCGCGTCCGAGGTCGCGCCTCCCGGCACGCTGCGCGAAAGTGCCGAGCAGTGGTGGGATCTGGCCGGCATCGCTGATCGGCATCGGGTATTTCTCGACGCTTTCGACGGCGGGTCGCCGGCGCGGAACCCGCGCGATGCGTTTGTCACATTCGTGCCTTTGCTCGACGAATGGCGCGTCATTCCCTACGTCGACCCGGGTCTTCCGCCGTGTATGACACCGGAGGACTGGCTGGGCACCCGGGCCGTCGCCACGTTCGAGACGGCCCGGGAGCGCTACTTCGATCTGAGTATGGAATGGGTCGCGTTCTAGCGATCCTGGTACGACGGCTCGCGCTTCTTGATGTACGAGATGACGCGGTAAGTGATGGGCAGGACGAGGACCTCAACGAGTGTCTTCCACAGGAATCCGACGATGACGTAGTTGATGAAGTCGGTCCAGGTGCTGATGCCGATGACGCCGGCGGCGATGGAGCAGAAGATCAGGGTGTCGAAGAATTCGCCGACGACGGTCGAGCCGATCAGGCGCGCCCACAGGTGCTTTTCCTTGGTGCGTTCCTTGATCTTGACCAAGACGTAGGAGTTGAGCAGCTGCCCGACGGCAAAGCCGGCGAGGCCGGCGAGAACCAGTCGGGGGACGACGCCGACGACGGTTTCGAGTGCCTCTTGGTTCTCGTAGAACGGGGCGGCGGGAAGTTCGATGGCGATCCAGAAGCACACCGAGGTGAGCAGCAGCGATCCGAAGCCGAGGTATATCGCGCGGCGCGCGGCTTTGAAGCCGTAGACCTCGCTGAGCACGTCGCCGAGGATGTAGGCGAGGGGGAACAGAAAGAATGCGCCGTCGGTATTGATCGGCAGGATTTGGAACGGCCCGAGCATGACGTCGGACGAGGCGAAGAAGGCGACACCTTTGCTGGCGGCCACATTCGAGATCAGCAGCGTCGCGACGAACAACGCGACGATGGTGGGGTAGTAGCCCCGGCTGATGTGAGCGAACGTGGCCTGCCCAGACTCGGCGCCGCCGTCAGGGGCGGTGTGTTGGGTTGTAGTCACCTGACAATCCAAGCACCGAGACGACGATGGGCGCGAATCCCAGGGTGGGGGATTCGCGCCCATCGAGGCGGATTACAGGTCAGGCGACGTTGCCACGCACCGTGACGCGGTAGGCGTAGGTACCGGCGATGATCGTGATCGGAATGCTCGCCAGCAGGCCGATGCCGAGGAGGAGGCCGCCGACGATATTGATGCCGACCAGGGCGAGCGCGAGGACGAAGAGGGTCCCGCCGTTCGACGCGATTGCCTGCGCGCTGGCCTTGATGGCGGGAATCGGCTCGTCGCCGCGGTCGATGACGAACTGGAAGGTCCACCACGTGAAGAACGTGATGACGATGCCGGGGATGATCAGCAGGACGAAGCCGATGCTGGTTGCAATGCCGACGAGGATGCCGGCGATGATGACGGCGGCAACATTGCCAAATTGGAAGAAGGACCCGAACGCGGGCTTGACCCCGTCCACCTCATGCAGAGCGCCGCGAACTAGTGCCGCCTGGATAAGGAGTGAGACGACACCGATGATGACGCTGAAGATCAAGCTGAAGACGATGTTGTTGGAGCTCAACACGTAGTTCAGTACGACCTGGATGACCGCGGCGATCAGGACGATGCCGACCCAGACGAGTGCGTTCTGCTTGAACTTCTCGAAGCCGTAGCCGATGGCCGTTCCCACGGACAGCTGCGTCGCCATCGGCGAGTTACCGAACGGCGGAGGAGGCGGGTAGTTGCCCTGCGGGGGAGGTGGGTAGCCACCTGGTGGCGGGTAGCCACCTTGCTGGGGATAGTCGCCGGGAGGAGGCGGGTAGTTCCCGGGCGGCGGGTAGTTGCCCTGCGCGGGTGGTGGGTAGTTGCCGGGTGGTGGGTAGCCGCCGCCCTGCGGCGGGGGATAACCACCGGGGTTCTGTGGATCCTTGTCGGGGTCGTAGCCGCCTGAGGTCATGGTGTCCTTCTCCCTCGGGATAAGTTTGTCGCGGTCACTGTACGTCCGATTCGTCCTCGAGTCGGGTTCTGTCGCATTGCAACGTGATCTCGATCGGTTCGTAGATCAGAGATTCGCGGGGTCGAACACCCACGGTTCGCGCGGCACCAGCCTCGGCTTCCACCGCTCGAGCAGTTCCTCGGCGTTCTTCACGTCCGGCATGCCGAGGGAGCCGGTGATGAGCGCCCACGCATCGGGCCGTTCGCGCAACGTGACGGCACCGTCGCGCTTGGCAAGGCGCTTGCCCTCGACGTTCAGAGCGAGGGGCACGTGGACGTACGTCGCGGGGGTCATTCCCAGGAGCTGAGCCAGGTAGCCCTGCCGCGGCGCGGAGGTGAGGAGGTCGTCGCCGCGCACGATCTGGTCGACGCCTTGCGCGCCATCGTCGACGACGACCGCCAGGTTATAGGCGGGGACGCCGTCGGATCGACGCAGGACGAAGTCGTCCACCTGGCCTCGGAAGAGCCCGTGCAGCTGATCGACGACGGTGAATTCGGTTACCTGCGAACGTAATCGGATGGCAGGTGGTCGGTCTCTGGCTGCTTTCTCGTCAGCGGTCAGATTTCTGCAGGTCCCCGGGTATGCGCCGTCTGGTGCGTGCGGAGCCGACGCGGCTTGCAGGATTTCCCGACGCGTGCAGAAGCATTCGTACGTCAGCCCGGCGGCGGTGAGCGTGCGAATCGTGGCGTCGTAAATTTCCCGACGCTCGGATTGCCGCATGATGGGCCCGTCCCAGTCGATGCCGATGGCGGCGAGGTCGTCGAGTTGGCGTTGTTCCGAGCCGACCTTGACGCGATCGAGGTCTTCCACGCGCATCACGAAGCGCCGTTCAGTGGAGCGGGCGAAGAGCCAGGCTAGTAGTGCGGTTCTTAGATTCCCGAGATGCAAGTCGCCCGAAGGACTGGGAGCGAAGCGGCCGGCGGGCATGGGGAGATCCTAGTTTTCTGGTTGTCGGACACAGAAGCTGTGATCTTAGCTCGCCCACGACCGAACAGATGTAGGCGTTGTAAATTGCATTTTCCGCGCCGTTTTAGGAGAAAAGCCAGCTCAGCACAGTTTTACTCTGCAGACGTGTCGGTGACCTGCGTGCGTCGATACTTTCGGCTCCCTCCGTCACATCGGGGAAGCTACACCAGCTATGGGTGCGACCTATGGCCGCCTGATTTCCTCATTTCGCTCCGTACAGGTACCCGCATGACAAATACGCCTCTGTAACCGCACGTCAGCGTTACGTGAACCGACCCGCAGGTCGCTTAGCGTTCCTGATCACCTCGCCGGCGACGTAGTCCGCCGAGAATTACCTTGATCCGCCCCAAAAACTGAGCCGACAGCTTCTCCTCGGCGTGGGTCGTCGAAAGTACGACGAACAGTGCCATGCTTGCTTCCATGGCATATGACCTCTCGAACCGTCTGGTGATAGGGGTCGCGTCTAGTGCGCTCTTCGACTTGGCTTCCAAGGACGCCGTGTTCAAGGAACAAGGAGAGAGTGAGTACCGCCAGTACCAGGAAGACCACCTGAACGAGCCATTAACCCCTGGAGTGGCTTTCCCGTTTGTGCGACGTCTATTGGGCTTAAACAACCTGTCGCCGAGCGCGACTGACCCGCTGGTCGAAGTGGTGATCATGTCGCGTAATGACCCGGACACTGGTCTCCGGGTCATGAAGTCGGTGGCGCACCACAAACTCGGCATCACACGAGCGATATTTAGAGCCGGACGCTCACCGTACGAATTCATACCCGCACTAAACATCTCACTCTATTTGTCTGCGGATGAAGTCGCGGTGAGGGCGGCGGTCGACGCGGCATTCCCTGCGGGCCTCGTGCTCGACTCCATAGCCGAGGATGAGGACGACGACGACCTGCGAATCGCGTTCGACTTCGACGGAGTGCTCACCGATGACAGTGCCGAGCAGGTGTTCCAGACGCAGGATCTGGCCGCATTTCACGCAAACGAGTCCGATCACGTCGATGAGGTACTGCCCGAGGGTCTCCTTCTGCCGTTCTTGCGTGCGCTGTCTCGGATTCAGCGTGCTGAACAAGCGAGGTCGGCCGAAGACACTAGCTACGGAAAGCGGCTCTTTGTCTCACTCGTGACTGCCAGGAACGCGCCCGCCCACGAGCGCGTCATACGAAGTTTAAAAAAATGGGAAGTCACTGTCGACGACGCATTTTTCTTGGGCGGAATCGAGAAGGGTCTCATCATGGAGGTCCTCAAACCACACATCTTCTTCGACGATCAGAAAATCCACCTGGATCGGACGTCGAAATATGCGCCTTCGGTGCACATCCCGTTTGGCGAACTCAACCGGATGTCGTCAACGGTTGAAGCCGCCGGGGATCAGGCAAATCCGACATGAGTCAGGGTTCATAGCGTCGACAGCGACGAATGTGAACTCCGGCCTTATCGAAGCTGTTGGTGTCACAGATGCGAGTTGGATTGGGTGACAGACGGTGGCGGCTCGGACTGACGTCGATGAGGGTGTGGCCAGCCAAGCGACCTGCTGATTGAATGAGCGAGTGTGTCCGGCATTGTGGCGGGCCCAGGGAACCTGGCGCACCGTCGGCCCAATGTCTGGCAATCGAACCGCAGGGAATCGGCTCCTATCCTCACACGACACACCCAATCTTCGCGCAAGGTCGGTATCCACGTTCATTTCAGCAACTCGTCAAGCTATCTTGACGGTGCGGTAACTGTTAGCGCATCCATCAGACCAACCTGATCGGCGTCGGCGTGCTGCCCCTTGTCCTTTCCGAAGACTTTGCGAACGGACTTCACGGGTGTGCTGCCTGTGACTATGTCAACATCGAGGTCACCGCAGACATCTACCGCGTTCGGACCGCGGCCGCGACGCTGCGTCGACGTGACGAATTCACCCTCTCGGGCCGAGTTCCGATTGCGGTGGAGATCGCGCAGGAAGCTCATTGCGCGAGTTCAGCCGGTCCTTGCAGCACAGTGATCTTGTCGATTCTGAAGCCGAGCGCACGTGCTGGGACGAGTTCGAGGCGGACGTCTCAGCGGTTGCGGGAATGCGCATCGTCCATGAGATGCTCGGCCGAATGCCCGGTCCCGGATACCAGCGCGAGGCGCAGCGAGAGTTCTGCCACGCTGTCCGGTACGGCGGTCATGATGACAATCTTGAGCTCCCCGTCTCCGTCCGACAGAATGTCGCAGTCCACTTCCACCGGTCCGACCGCGGGATGGTGCACGATCTTGCGTGCCTCGCGGTGAGAACCGACCGTGCCGCGGGCCCATAGCGCGTCGAATTCGGAGCTCCCGGCTCGTAGTCGACGCACCAGTTCGATCAGACGCGGGTCGTGCGGGAACATACCGGTGGCGCGGCGGAGATCGGACACCACGGCGGCATCGATGGTCGGTGCGCCCTCGGGGGAGGTGACCGGCCACTGAGTGAGATGGCGTCGCCCCGAGGATGTCGACGCAAACGTTTCGAGGGCGAAGTTTCTTTCCACTCGGTCGACGACGGACGGATCGCCGAACAGCGCTGCCCACGCACGGTTCCACTGGATCATGCGCCAATCGGCGGCGAAGACGGCGGCGGGCGTGTCTCCGAGGCGTGTGATCACCCGTTGCACTCCTGGGGGAATGTGGTCGGACACGGCCGTGTCAGTCGGCGCGATCTGACCGGCGAGACGATAGAGATGGTCGCGTTCGGTGGCCGTGAGATGCAGCGCGCGAGCGAGCGCGGCGAGCACCTGCAGTGACGGTGCGACGGCTCGGCCCTGTTCGAGACGCACCACGTAGTCCATCGAAATACCCGTGAGGTCTGCCAATTCTTCTCGTCGCAACCCCGTCGTGCGTCGACTCCGACCGCTTGGCAAGCCGACGGCCGCAGGTGTGAGTCGGTCACGCCAGAGCTTGATCATCGTCCCCAGCGTTTCGTTGCCTTCGGTCATCTCGTCATTGTGCGCGTAACGGGACCGTCGTGGCTGGTACTGCTGGTCCTACCGTCGAGCGGTCCCTGGTGCGGTTGTGCGGCGCGCTTCACAGTGGAGACATGTCCACAACGAAAAACATCCTCGTACTCGGTGCCGCAGGTCTGACCGGCCGACAGGTGGTCGACGCCGCTCTGCGATCCGGTGCGTCCGTGACCGCATTCGTCCGAAACGCCTCGACCGTCCCCCATTTCGAGCGGGGCGTTGCGCTGCACATCGGCAACGCGACCTCGTCGGCCGATCTGACGGCTGCACTTCCGGGCCATGACGTGGTCGTCTCCGCGCTCGGCGCAGGCAATTCGATCACGGCGGTGCGTTCACATCAGCTGTTCAGCCGGGCGTCCGCCGCGCTGGTGCAGGCAGCTCACGACGCGGAAGTTCGGCGCATCGTATGGCTCTCGTCGTTCGGAGTGGGGGACAGCTACAGCTCCGCCAGCGCCGTTCAGAAAGCAATCTATCGCACCCTTCTCCGAGACATTTACCGCGACAAAGCGATAGCTGACGAGACGATCCGCGCGAGCGGGTCGGACTGGACGATCGTGTTGCCGACTCGCCTGACGGACGGACCATCGACGGGTGCCGTGGACTCCGCCGATATGTTGCCGATGAAAGGAAATCCCGAGGTGTCCCGCGCGGACGTCGGAGCCTTCTTGGTCGAGACGGCACACACGACCGAGTGGATCGGCCGTAGTCCGGTGATCAGCGCGCGATCCGGTCGCCGCTTCGCGGGTATCACCTCCGACAGTGCGAACGGAGCACGAGCATGAGCGACCCGACCACGTTCCTTCTGGGCGGTACTCGCCTCGTGCATCGGTTGGGCTTCGGCGCGATGCGACTGGCCGCCAACGGGTTCACCGGGCCTCCGCGCGATCCGGAGAACAGCCGAGAGGTGCTGCGCCGGGCCGTCGAGCTCGGGGTCGATCACATCGACACGGCCGCCTTCTACGTCAGCGACGACGGCTCGGTCAGCGCGAACACATTGATCCGCCAGGCGCTGCATCCCTACCCCGAGCGTCTTGTTCTGGCCACGAAGGTGGGGCCGGAGCGGATCCCGGGCGGCGGTGTCCGAATGGCGACCGATCCGGGCGATCTGCGCAGGATGGTCGAGGCAAACCTCGAGGAGCTGCAACTCGATCATCTCGATCTCGTGTACCTGCGAGCCGGCGGTCCGATGGGATCCGACGCCGCGGAGTCGGTGAGTGCACGAGTGGAGGCGCTCGCTGCAATGCGAGACGAGGGTCTCATCACGCATCTCGGGCTCAGCAATGTCACCGCCGCTCAGCTGTCGGAAGCGCGTGAGATCTCGCCGATCGCAGCCGTGCAGAACAACCATGCGGAGGGCGCAGCGGAGATACTCCAGCTGTGCGAGACGCACGACATCGCCTTCGTTCCGTTCTTCCCACTCGGCGGGGGTTCGAGCAGCGCGCTCGGTGAACACATCGCCGAGGTCGCCCGACGACACGGCGCGACCGCCGCGCAGGTCTCTCTCGCGGCACTTCTGGCGTCATCGCCGGTGACATTGGCGATTCCGGGCACCGGCTCACTCGATCACCTTGCCGAGAACATGGCAGCGAGTTCGATCGAGCTCACCGATCGGGAGGTCGCCGAACTGCGGTGAGCAGAGGCCGAGTCACTCGGAAAGCAACCGGGCCGGGTGCATGCCGTTCACCATCCCGAGGAAGGGAGGGTGGATGCTGTAGCCCAGCATGCGTCTGATGTCCTCCGAGACCGTCCGGGCGGTCGCCGAATCGGTCGACAGTGTGAACGCCTCCTGTGGCCTCAGCCACGGCTCGCAGTACTGCGCCGTCACGGCGAGCCGTGACCGAGGCGAGGTGTTGGGCCCGCCGCCGTGCCAGAGCGTGCCGAGAAAGAAGACGCACGACCCGGCCGACATCACGGCGGGGAGACGGGCATCGTTCTCGGTGGGGCGACGATCCGCCCCCCACTGGTGGCTTCCCGGCAGGACCACCGTCGCTCCGTTGTTCTCGGTGAACGCATCGATAGCCCAGACGGTGGCCGCGCCGAGCGGAGGGCGCGGCCGCGGGAGTGGATACATGCCGTCGTCATGGTGCAGCAGCTGTGCACTTTCGCCGGGGCCGATGTCGATGACCTGTAGCTGGGACAGCAAGTAGTTGGGCATCAGCAGACGATCGAGCAGCGCCAACACGCGTGGATGGTCGACGATGTGGTCGCACGCCCTGGTCTTACCGAGCACACTGTAGATGCGGCGTGTGCGCTCGCCTTCGAAGTTGTTACGGCCGGTCGCGCCCAACAGAGGCTGTACCGCTCTGCGGACCTCCGCGCACTCGTCCTCGGACAGAAGGCCCTCCAGAACGACAAAACCGTCACGTTCGAGGGATGCCAGATCCGCGTCGACGACATCGGGATCGATGAAGGCACCAGTACTGGACGTTGCTCGATGCCGCCTCGCCAGATCGGTGGCGAGGTCGTCCACGTCGACGATCCGCTGGGAGTTCGCGGCGTCGTCGTCGCGTGCCGTCACGCTCGTTCTCCCGCTGCGTGATCGGCAGATCGCTGTCCGGCGTCAACGGCCGCATCGGTGAGCGTGAGGGACCGAGTCGCGACGAGGGCCGCGAACACCAGGAGAGCGAGTCCACCGCCGAAATCGGTGGCGATGGTGGCCATGAAGAACGCCGGCACGTCGGGGATTCCCCCGAAGAAATGCCCGGGGCTGGTGAAACCCAGCATCGCGTAGGCGATCAATGCTGTTGCCACGTGGCGCATCCGGCCGGCCCGATAACGCGTGAAGCCCCAGATTCCGAGTCCGGTGAGCAGCGGGTAGAAGATGACGATGCCGATCTGGTACGCGAGCGAGTTCGGGAAGAAGATGACCGGCGGGTAGTCGTCTGCCATCACGAAATTGTGGGTGTAGTGGATCGTCGTGGAGACGACGTTGAAGGCGATCAGGGCGGCAAGCACGGTCACGCTCTGTGGAGGCGGTCGTCGAGTCATGACGCGACTCTAAGCACGAATTGCTCTGCAAACAAGAGCGCTGTGGTGTGTCACGGTGTGATGGCCAGTGCGGCGGCCACGCCCACGGCCGCGGCCATCCCCAGTGTTTCGGTGACAGCACGTCTCGTGGAGACCGCGGCCGGGCAATCGCGTCGCACCCACACTCGCCGCAATCGTCGGCCTCCCAATCCCAGCGTCACCAGCAGCGCCATCTTGACCACGACCAGGGCGTAGTACGACGTCGACGCGTCGGAAGTGGCCCAGCGCACGATGGTCGCTCCGAGACCGCTCATGGCCACTGCAACGAGGCACCAGAACGCCAGTCGCGAGTATCGCGGGAGTATCCGCGTCCAGGTGTCCGAGTCGCGGACGAGTACGGCGGCCGCGAGCAATGGCCCGAACCACAGGGCGGCGGCGATCACGTGCACCGAGATGACGACCCACCCGGCGCCGGTCAGGGACAGGTGGCCCGTGACGGGGCCAGAGACCAGCCCGAGGGCTGCGATGGCCCCGACAACGCTCCCATGCCACCCTGCGCCGCCGCGCGCACTGTCGACGGCAATGACGGACAACACGATTGGGCAGACGACGCCCACGACGCCCCACTGACCGAGGAACGTGCCGTGCAGCAGTGCGCCGTAGTCGGCGGCGCTCACTCGTGCCGGAGACTTACCGACCAATTCGCCTGCGGTGGCGACGAATCCGATCATTGCGCTCACTACCCACAGCATCGCCCAGGTGACCGTTGCCGTCCATGCACGCGCTCGGTCACGTTCGCTCAGCCAGGGGATCAGTATGGCCACACCGATGCAGAGGGAGCCCGCTACGACGGCCACCGCGTCGGCCGTCCGGAGGGCAACATTCGCCGACTGGGCGGTCAGCGCGCCTGCGATCAGGGCCGCGCTCGCAGCAGTGGACGCCGCGGCCGGGAGGGCGACGCGGCGTGCTGTGATGGGTGGCGGATCGCCTGCCGTGGCCCGAGGGTGCTGCACGGCCGGATCGTAGAACAGCAACGCTCTTGTTTCAAGAGCGGCTGCCTTCTGATCGAGAACAGGACCGCGCTCTTGTTTTCGAAGCGTCGGTGGGGTTGACTGCGTCCCATGAACGAGACCACGAACCTCTCCGGGCGCGGCGACACCCGCGCACGGGTACTCATCTACGGAATTTACGGTTACACAGGAACTCTCGTGGGTCGGGAAGCGGTGTCGCGGGGCCTGAAGATAGTCGTGGCCGGCCGCGATCAGGAGCGGACCGATGCCGCGGCGCACGCCCTCGGAGTACCGTCTCGCGTCGTGTCGCTCGAGGATTCGGCCGCACTCGACAGTGCGCTGGCAGATGTCGACATCGTGGCGCACTGCGCCGGCCCGTACGAGCGAACGTCGGCACCGATGGTCGACGCCTGCCTGCGCACCAGAACGCACTACCTCGACCTGACGGGCGAGGCCGACGTGTTCGAGGCCGTCTATGCTCGCGATGCCGACGCACGTGCGGCCGGCGTCGCCCTCGTTCCCGGCGTGGGGTTCGACGTCGTTCCGACCGATCACCTGGTCGCCGTGGCGAAAGCGGCGCTCCCCGACGCGATCTCCGCAGATATCGCCGTGATCAGCCGTGGTGGATTCAGCCGAGGAACTCTGACCACTGCGCTTCTGGGAATGGCGTCCGGCAACAAGATTCGCGAATCCGGGCGGTTCGTGCCCACTGCACACAGCCACCGGGTGCTGACCGTCGACCTTCCGCGAGCGAAGCGAGCCACGGTTGGTACCACGCCACTCGGTGATCTTGCGTCGGCCGCACGTACAGCCGACCTGCCGAACGTCACCACCTTCACCGCCCTGCCCGGCGCAACCATGTTGCGCCGCTTTGACCGCCCGCTGCGACGACTGCTCACTACCCGGGGAGTCGCTGCTGTCATGGAGAAACTCCTCTCCCGAGTTCCGGGGCCGTCCGAATCCGCTCGGGTACGTTCACGCAGCGCCGGGTGGGTACGGCTGACCGATGCCGCCGGCAGGAGTGTGGAGCGGTCGATCGAGGTGGACAACACGTACGTCTTCACCGCGAAATCGATGGTGCAGGCCATGGTCGCGCTGACGGAAGCGCCGGTCGTCGGGGCTCTGACGCCGTCCGGTGCTTTCGGGGTGAACTTCATCGACACCGTCCCCGGCATCCTCCTGCTGCGGGGAGACGTCGTCGAGGTGCCTTGACCGGTGATTCGCCGTGTGGCGACTGCTCTAGAGTCGAGTGCTATGACGAAGGACGTCCCGAGGCCTGGTAGGCCGGTCCGCGGCTCGACGTCAGGTCGGCCGATCATGGCTGCGCTCGACCTGCTCGGCCGCCGCGGAGCATTGTCCGTCCTCGTCGCCCTTCAGCCGGGGCCGTCGACCTTCCGAGCGTTACAAACGACAGCCGGCGAGCTGTCCGCCAGTACACTGAACACACGTCTACGAGAATTACGTGCTGTCGGACTCGTCGACCGGGGATCCGACGGATACGAACTGAGCGTCGACGGGGCCGCCCTCATCGACGCGGGACAACCGCTGCTGTCATGGGCAGAGCGGTGGGCACGCCAGTTGCCCGAGACACTCGACACCCAAAGCCAGGACACCTGACGAAGTACTTCGACCCGAACCCCTGTGCCGGTCATGGCGCGCCTGCCAAGCGTGGGGCCGCCGCATGGATTCTCCTGTTCCGGTCGTCGAAGTTCATGAGCAGCGGTCAACGGTTCGATTTTGTCTGGGAGGCTTCACGAACTTCGAGTCCGTCTCGGGAATCGGAGTTTCGGCTACGGCCGAATGGACGCCCTTAGGCGCAATATGGGTGCGGCTGCGCGATCGCTGCACCCGGCGAACGAAACTCCAACCCGGTTATGAGACAAATGATCCCGTCGAGCTGATGATCGCCGGATACAACGCCGACCCCGGAGTGCCCCACAGTTCCGGGGGGCGTCCTGTTGTACTCGGAGACACAGAACTACCGCACAACCCTCACCGCTACCGACTGCGACCTGGCCCGACAAACAAACCCGAACCTGAGCTTCGCACCACGTACCGGTTCGAGCCGCCAGAGATGCATATCGGCTCTGGTCGCACGTGCCCCCACCTCGCTACTTGCGTGGCTCACATCGGCGCTACGCTGGGTCCTCTGCGGTTACCGCGCGGATAGCAAGTTCGAGAGCATCGGCGGTGAGGTCGAGAGGAGCTGTGCTGCGCAGGGCGCGGCACATCGCCACCGTTCCCTCGACCGAAGCAACGATCAAGATAGCGGTACGGTGGGCCGCTGCGTCGGTAGCTCCATGATCGCGCAACGATGTGGCCAGCAAAGTGGTCCAATGCACGAAGGCGTCCGCCGCAGCACGTCGAGGCGCGTCGTCGCCCGTTCCGTCCACTGCCACCGCGAGCACGGGGCATCCCGCCTCGAACTTGCTGTCGACTACCACCTCGCGCCACATGTCGACGAAGGCACGTAAACCGTTCACGGGGCCGGCGTGCAGTTTGTCGTTGAGCACACGGGTAACCAAGTCGTCGGAAAACTGGACGGCCTCAGCTGCAAGTTGCGCTTTGCCACCCGGAAAGTAGTGGTACGTCGAGCCCAGTGGTGCGCCCGTGTGCTTCGCCAATTCGCGAACGCTGGTTCCGTTGAGCCCTCTACGACGCAGCATGTCGGCCGCACCGACAACCATTCGTTCGCGGGGAGTCACCGCACGCCTCCTTCTTGTTCATAACGCCTGTCATAGTTTACAGTGCGTGAGTTATATCAGTCGTTATAACTCACGCGTCGACGAAGGAATCCGCCCATGCCAATGATCGAGTTGACCGTGCAGACCGCAGTTCTGCCCGACAACGCAAGGATTCAGTTGCGGAAAACACTTCCGGCGACCTTGCTCCGCTGGGAGGGTGCCCCTGACACCGATTTCTTCCGAGCGCAAGCATGGTGCCGCATCAACGAAGTAGCAGCCACCGATTTCGGAAGCCTGGGAGATGATCTGCCGCGTTTTCGCGTCGACGTCACCGTCCCCGAGGGAGCCCTGTCGAGCCGTCGCAAACAGGGGTTGGTCGAGAACGTCACGGCCGACGTCCTCGCGGCCGCAGATCTGACCGAAGCAGATTCATTGCGAGTCTGGGTCCTGATCCACGAACAACCAGAGGGAACGTGGGGTGCAGGCGGTACTGTGATCCAATTCGCCGAACTCAAAGCGCTTGCAGCGCAAGCGAGCACCTGATGCGTGAATTGAATCTCATCGGCGCAAACCACCTCGAGTGGAGAGAACGCGCCGACCCGGTTCTGCGCGACGCACACGATGCGCTCGTGCGCCCGTTCGTAGCCGCCCGCTGCGATGGCGATACCCTCCCGATCCACCGCCACGTCTCACGCGGAATGCAGATCGGCATCCGCACCGGCATGATCGACCCCGTGGTAGCCAGCATCTGCGGGGCGGTCCCTTTTCGAGGCCCTGTTGCAATCGGACACGAGGCCATTGCCGAGGTCATCGAAGTCGGCTCGAGGATCACAGGCCTGTCGGTGGGCGACATCGTCGTCGTACCGTGGGCGGTCTCGTGCGGATCGTGCCCCGAATGCACACGCGGACTCACAGCGAAGTGCAGCACGACTCGAGCAGGGGCGTTGTCCGCCTTCGGGTTCGGCCCCGCAAGCGGCGACTGGGGAGGTATGGTGTCCGACCTTCTCCGGATTCCGTTCGCCGACCATATGCTGGTACGACTTCCGAACGGGCTCGACCCCCTGCGCGTAGCATCGGCGAGCGACAATCTCTCCGACGCCTGGCGGTGCATTGTTCCGTCCTTGGCGGAGCGGCCCGGTGGCTCCGTCCTGATTCTCGGAGGCGCCGCCCAGAGCATCGGACTCTACGCAGCGGGCCTGGCCGTGGCCCACGGAGCGGCGGCCGTCGACTACGTCGACCACCGCGAGGAGCGACTCGAAATTGCCGAGAAACTCGGGGCTCAGGTACATCAGATCAAGAAGGGTGCGATCCGAAACAAAGATCTTCCGCCGCGCTCGTACGATGTCGCAGTGGAAGGCACCTCGAGTAGTGCCGGTATAGACGCCTCGATGCGCGCTCTGAAACCGGGCGGCATCTGCACCCCGGTCGGTTACTACCTCAAACCGGGGACAAAGGTGCCGCTGATGCACATGTACGCCAACGACGCGACGTTGAAAATCGGTGTCTCGCATACGCGTCCAGTACTGCCGGACGTCCTGGACTTCGTGCATCGCACCGGCTTTCCCGCCGAGCTTGTCACCACGATGCTTGCGGACTGGGACGACGCTCCGGCGGCGTACCGCGAACGCACCACCAAACTTGTCCTGCATCGAGCACCGATCGGCGCTCGATGACCCGGGCGCTGCACGGCTGCCGAACAGCGCAACCATCGAACGCTCACGCCAGGGGATAACGAAAGGTCGACCAATTCCAATGGACTACAACACTTTCGGCGGTGAACGATGAACCTCTACATCCGTTTGTTTCTCGTTCGCCTGCGGGCTTACCGGCGACAGAAACTGAGCGTGTGGGAAACCGCGAGAACACCGTTTCGAGTCACGCTGACCGACCTCGATCTACTGGGTCACGTCAACAACGGAAAATACTTGTCGATCCTGGACCTCGGGCGCGTGGATCTGCTGCTCCGGTCCGGACTGTGGGCAAAAATTGCCGCACAGAAGTGGTATCCGGTTGTCGCCGGTCAGACGATCACGTACCGCAAGTCCCTCAAGCTCGGACAGAAGTTCGACGTCTACACCCGCATCGCCGGCTTCGACGATCGGTGGGTGTATCTCGAGCAGACCTTCCGCGTCGGCTCCACCGTGCACGCCACCGCGGCGATCCGCAGCACCTTCCTCAAGAAGTCCGGCGGATCCGTACAGCGTCACGAACTCGAGACTCTTGTCGGAGAAATTCCCGACCAGCTACGAGTCCCCGAATCCGTCTTGTCAGGTACAGCCGCCTTACCCACACCTGGATAGTCGGAAGTACGACCGGGAACTCCAACAGTTAGGCACCGGTCCGGGGTGCTCAGCCATGGTCGCCGACTCGAGTCGGCGGCGGCCTCCGGCCATCCATCAGCGCTCCCCGTGCCCGAGCCCCAAGGCGCTCGCACTTTCAGAGCACACTGTGGTGAGATGGGCGGACTCTTTCACGACAGCGGCAAGAAGGGTCGAGGTGGGGACGACGCCGGACCCCACGCCGGGAATCGGCGCTACGCCCGACGCCGAACCTCGTCGTCTCGCTGGCGTCTGGCCTCGAAACCTGATTGCGCCGTCGGCCAGGCCGAGGTGGCCAGTGCCCGTGCGCCGACGCACGTCGACAATCAGCTGTGTAGTTGGCGCGAAAACCTCGACGCAGTGCGCAACATTTGCCGGCGTCCCTCCTCCCACAAGACCGACATCTCCGCTGACGGTGATTGTTGCGTTATGACGACTGCTATACTGAATGAAGGCACGGGAAGCCGACAGCGCAGAGCGATTGTCGATGCGGGGCTCTGACATCCGCCGCCCTCTAACGAATTGAGTTCGAACCCGCCCCTTTTCGCGCCGGCCGTCGCCGGTACTAGTCGGAGCGCACGCCGGTCGTTGTTTCTGACGTGGATTCGATGCGATGGCTCACCGATCATCTCCGAGTCGGGCATGACCAATCGATTCTCTGTACCGCACTCGACGACCGACTCGAGAATTACTGCGCGAACGTTGCGGTCAAAATTGAGCCCCAAAACGAGAGGACCCCAAACAAATGACCGATGTCGAGGCTGTGAAGCCGACGGGCGTGCATCCCCCCTCCGTTGAGTACGTACTGCCCGACATTCCCCACGGTGCCGAGGTGTTCGCGGCCAATTATCGCATTCGCACCTCGGACGTCGATCCGGCCATGCGGTTGCGGCTCGACGGTGTCGCTCGTTTCGTTCAAGACATATCGGCCGACATGATCGAAGCATCCGCTTTCTGCGAATCGGATCCCTTCTGGATTCTACGGCGCACTATCATCGATGTTGTAGAGCCGGCGACATGGCCGGGCGACGTCGAGGTGCAGAGATGGTGTTCGGCGACCTCGAGCCGCTGGGTAAATATGCGCCAACGACTTGTCGGAGTTCCAGAAGTAGCACCGTTCAATACGCAGACGAGAACTCCAGGTTTGATCGAAACCGAGTCGTTCTGCATCAAGATCGACGGGTCCGGCCGGTTGTCGCGGATCAGCGAAGAGGCGCTGGCGCAGATGAGCGAATCGGTATCCAATAACCGTCTGCGTTGGCGCGCAATGAATACCGATCCAGTCCCGCCTGCATCGATCGATGACGGCACATTCACTCTGCGCGCGAGCGACATCGATCCCTTCGCCCACATGAACAACACCGTGTACTGGCAGGCTATCGAGAACGTCCTTCGATCACGTAGCGATCTGACCTCTGTACCGCACCGAATAGTGGTCGAGTTCGTTCGACCTGTTCCGGCTGACGTCGATGCAGTGGTGATCAGAACTCAGACAATTGCCGACCGACTCTCGATATGGATGCTCCTCCCCGACGACACCGTTGCAGCCACTGCGGTAGTCACTGCCGTTGACGACCTGCGAGATTACTGAGTCGGTGGCAATGCTCCTACCGACTCAGTCCCGTCGTTGCTCGTGTAAGCGTAGTCCGATGATGTCGATGAATTCTTCCGTCGTCAGGTAGCGGTGGTCGCTGCTGACGAGCGCTGCCAGATCTTCGGTCATCTGCCCGTCCTCAACGGTCTCGACAACGATCTTTTCCACGCCGTGCGCGAATTGGACGAGCTCGGGGGTGTTGTCCACTGTTCCGCGATGCGCGAGCCCGCGAGTCCACGCGTAGATCGATGCGATGGGATTGGTGGACGTCGACTCACCTTGTTGCCGACGCCGGAAGTGACGACGAACCGTCCCGTGTGCGGCTTCGGTCACGCAAATCCGTCCATCGGGACTGAGCAGAATCGATGTCATCAGTCCCGGCGATCCGAAGCCCTGCGCAACCATGTCCGACTGGACGTCTCCGTCGTAGTTCTTGCACGCCCAGACGTATCCGCCTTCCCATTTGAGCGATGACATCACCATGTCGTCGATGAGCCGGTGCTCGTAGGTCAAACCGGCAGCGTCGAATGCGGCTTTGAACTCGGTCTCGAAGATGTGCTCGAAGGTGTCCTTGAATTGCCCGTCGTAGGCCTTGAGAATCGTGTTCTTCGTCGACAGATAGACCGGATAGTTCTGCTGCAAGCCATAATTGAGCGAGGCCCGAGCAAAGTCGATGATCGATTGATTGAAGTTGTACTGTCCCTGCACTACTCCGCCGAGGCTTTCCTCGGGAAACCTGACCATCTCGTGCTGAATGGGCTCCCCGCCGTCGTCGGGGGTGTAGGTGATCGTCACAGTGCCCGGCCCGGGGACCGTGAAGTCGGTCGCGCGGTACTGATCACCGAACGCATGGCGACCGATGACGATCGGCTTCGTCCACCCCGGTACGAGACGCGGAACGTTGGAGATGATGATCGGCGCACGAAAGATCGTGCCACCGACGATGTTACGGATGGTGCCGTTCGGCGACCGCCACATCCTCTGCAGCCCGAACTCTTCTACACGGCCTGCATCGGGGGTGATCGTCGCGCATTTGACCCCGACGCCGTGTTCGAGGATCGCATGGGCTGCGGTGACCGTGACCTGGTCCTGTGTTCTGTCGCGGTTCCGCATTCCGAGGTCGTGATAGTCGATATCGACGTCGAGGTGGGGCAGGATCAACTTTTCTCTGACTTGCTTCCAGATGATGCGCGCCATCTCGTCGCCATCGAGTTCGACGACCGTGCCGTCGACCTTGATCTTGGGCATGTTGCCAATTCCTCCTCCGAAGTGAAGTCGACTTCAGCACGCGGTGAAGCCGGACGACGTTTGCTGTTGTTGCCCGCCACCCGCCTCCACTGAGCTGAGCCTCGCGCTGTGTCAGGTGTCGACGCGCGTGCGGTTGCGCACCTTGTTCACTGCGGTGAACACGAGTACCACGACGAGAACGCCGTAGAGCGTCCAGGTGATGGGGCTGCCCACGAGGACTGATGCGTCGCCGCCGCTCGACATCATGGCGTTGCGCAGGCTGGTCTCGGCAAGAGGTCCGAGGACCACGCCGATCATGACCGGTGCGAGCGGGAAACCGTAGCGGCGCATCAGAAAGCCGACGAAGCCGATCCCGAAGACCAATAGCAGGTCTGTCACTGCGGCGGAGGTGGCGTACACACCCAACGCGCAGAAGACGGTGATGCCGCCGTACAGGTACGGCCTGGGGATCAGCAGGAGCTTCGCCCAGATCGGTGCGAACGGCAGGTTGAGGATGAGCAGCATCACCAGTCCGACGAACAAACTTGCCAGCAATGCCCAGACCAAATCGGCATTGCGACTGAACAGCAACGGTCCCGGCTGCAATCCGTACTGCTGGAAGGCGGCGAGCATGATGGCGGCGGTGGCCGATGTCGGCAGGCCCATGGCCAGAAGCGCGCCCATGGCGGTGCCGGATGTCGCATTGCCGGCGGCCTCGGGTGCGGCGACACCACGAATGGCACCCTTGCCGAATTGCGGATCTGCGCGGCGACGGTCCAGCCGACGTTCGGCGCTGTAGGCCATGAAGGTCGGCACTTCGGCACCGCCGACGGGGATGACGCCGAACGGGACACCGAAACCGGTGCCGCGCAACCATGCCGGAATCGCTTCCCTGACCTCGCTGCGGGACAGGAACGGGCGCCCGGTCATCATTTCGGCATTCGGGGCAACGGTGCGGTGAATGCGCGAGGCGACATAGAACACCTCGCCGAGGGCGAGCATGCCGACGGTGATGACGATGATCGAGATGCCGTCGAACAGCTCGGGAACACCGGAGGTGAATCGCTGTGTGCCCGAGATTCCGTCGATGCCGACCACAGCGAAGGCCAGGCCCAACAGTAGCGCGGCGAGACCTTTGAGTACCGATTCCGACACCACGGACGAGACGGCCATGAAGGCGAAAATCGCCAGCGCGAAGTACTCGGCGGGTCCGAAGTTGATAGCTAGGTCCGCGAGTTTGGGGGCGAAGAACACCACGACCGTCACCGCGATGAGACCGCCGATGAAAGCGCCGATGGCCGAGGTTGCCAACGCCTGGGGTGCGCGGCCTCGCTTGGCCATCCGGTGTCCCTCGAACGTTGTCGCGATAGCGGTGGAGCCACCGGGTGTGTTCATCAAGATGCCCATGGTCGAGTCTCCGAAGAGACCGCCGAAGTAGACGCCGGCGAACATGATGAACGCGCCGGTCGGGTCGAGGGAGAAGGTCACAGGCAGCAGCAGTGCCACCGCCATTGCCGAGCCGAGGCCGGGCAGCACGCCGACGGCGGTGCCGAGAAAGGCTCCGACGAACACCCATAGCAGGTTCATCGGCGTGAGCGCTTGGGCGAATCCGCCCATCAACAGTTCGAGGCTTTCCATTACAGCAACCCCTCCAGAATGCCGGCGGGCAGGTTCAGGTCGAGGCCGGCGGAGAAGAACGCCTGTACCGCGCACGAGAACACGAATGCGATTGCCATGTCTCTGACTGCGGTCGTACTGCCCATCGCGCGCGCTACCAGCCAGAACAGAACGGCCGCGGCGACGATCCACCCGACGGGCTCGAGCAGCACGATGAACAACAGGAAGGCGGCGAGCGCCATGCCGAGCGATTTCCAGTCGCTCTGCATACGGTAGGGGCCACTCTCGGGCGCGACGATCTCGAGGTCGGGTGGTTCCGGGGCGCGCACCATCTGCACGGCGAGCAGGATCGAGAGAACGTAGACGACGCCGGTGAGAATGATCGGGAAGAACGCAGGTCCCGGCGTCGCGGCGCTGCCGGGAACCTCCATGGTGACGATGCCGTAGGTCAGATAGATCGCCAGCGCGAAAAGCAGCGCAGCGACGACGAGCCCACTTCGGCCGTTGCGCGCCGGATGCTGCGTTGCAACAGACGTTTCGGGTATCGCGGTCGGATCAATGCTCATGCTGCGCCGCCTTGACCGCAATGACGGGGACATCGGCACCGAGGAGGATGCGCTGGGCATTCGACCCCAGCAGCAGCTTGCCGACAGCCGAGCGACGTCTGATGCCGACGACGATGACCGTGGCACCGATCTCTTCCGAGGTGTCGAGCAGTTCGTCCGCCGCATCCGGGTCCTGGCGGTGGCGTCCGAGCCACTGCACCGGCTCATCGGGGTACTCCTCGTCGACGATCGGGGCGTCGGTGGTCCGATCGTCCTTCCCGGCGAAGTTGTCGAGATCCATTGCTACGAGCGGTAGCTGCTCGACGCGGGCGACGTGATGTCCGTGCCGCAGCGCGGCGCGGCCCTCCGAACTGTTCGAGTACACGACGAGAACGCTCACGGGATGTCCTTTCGAGAAGAATGTAAGAGGAAGAAGATCTGGTAATCAGTAGCCGAGGTCGGCCCAGATGCCGTTGACGAATTGCGTTTCGCTGGCCACGTATTCGGCGAAGTCGTCACCCACGACGAAGGTGTCGGTCCACCGATTGCGTTCGAGAGCGTCCTGCCATTCCGGTGTCTCGACCATCTCGGTGACGATGGCTTCGAGTTCGGCGCGCTCGTCTTCGGTGATTCCCGGCGGCGCAACAATGCCGCGCCAGTTGGTCAATGCGACGTCGTAGCCGAGTTCCTGCAACGTCGGTAGATCGATACTGTCGACGGGTTCGGGTGCGGACACTGCGAGCGCGCGAAGGTTTCCCGCCTCGATCTGGTCGACGAAGTCTTCGTAACCACTGACCGAGGCCTTGATGGTGCCCGAGAGCAGCGACGTCGCGAGCTCGCCGCCACCGGAGTAGGCGATGTAATTGACACCGGCCGGATCCATTCCGTTCTCCGCGGCCATCCGACTGATGATCATCTGGTCGACACTGCCGAGGGAGCCGCCGCCGAAGGCGAAACGCTGCGGGTCGACCTTCCAGTCCACCATCAGCTCGTCGAGCGTCCGATAGGGCGAGTCGGCGGGTACGACCACGACGTCGTAATCGTCGGTGATCCGAGCGATCGGGGTGACATCACCGAGATCGACATCGGATCCGTTGATGTTGATCGCCCCGAGCATCGTGATACCCATGACCATCATCGTCGCCGATTCCCCTGTCATACCGGAGAATTGGCTCAACCCGATAGTGCCGCCGGCCCCAGGGATGTTCACGACGGTGGTGTTGTTGACGATGCCCCGCGATCGCAGCGCCTGCTGCGCCTCACGCGCCGCGCCGTCCCAGCCGCCGCCCGCTGCGGCCGGAGCGACGAGGGTGAGTTTCGATCGCGCGTCTGCCCCGCCGCCGCTCGACGCCGCGTCTCCGACGCCGATGGCCACGATCGCAACCGACACCACTGCCCCCAATGCGGTGAGTGCGCGCAGACCCGTCTTCGACAGTCGGCGTCGTTCTGTACGCGGTCCAGCGGGCCGGACCTGTTCGTTGTCCGTTCGCGACGGTTTTTCGTCAGGGCTGTCTGGATAGTTCAACGGGCGCACCTCGATCGCTTCTGCAAATCGAACGCCATGCGACGTTCGCAGGCTACAGGTTATAACCTATGACCAGTGATGTCCAGCACAGTTTGCGATCGAACTTGCTGGTGACCACATACGTGCCTATGTCACCGGATCAGCCGAGGTTTACGTCGAGGAGGTGTCCCCGAGAGCGACGATGGCGCGTCGACCCAAGCTGCGACGAATATGCTCGGTCATGACCGCTGCTGCTGCGTCGGCATGTCCCGCGGCCACCGCTTCGTAGATTGCCGTATGTTCGCTCTCCACCCTCGCGCGATCGCGCGTGGAATCACCGCCGTGCCGAAGTCCGATCAACCGGTACCGGTCGGCCTTGTCCCACAGCCGCTCGAGGATGTCGATCAGCACGGGATTTGCAGATGCCCGGTAGACGGCCCGGTGGAATTCACGGTGTCGCAGTAGGGCGTCGAGATCATCCGCATCGGTGATCGGTTCCAGTCGACTCAGCGCGAATTCGATCTTGGCGATGTCGGAATTCGTTCGGTTCTGCGCTGCCAACGATGTCGCGAGTGGGTCGAGGCTCTCTCTGACCTGGTAGAGGTGGCGCGCTTCATCGACCGAGACCGACGTCACCCGCGCATCGCGGTGTGCTTCGAGGTCGATCATCCCCTCGGCGGCCAGTCTCCGGATGGCTTCGCGTAGCGGTGTCGTGCTCACTCCGAGTTCGGCTGCGAGTTTGGCCTGACCGATGACCGATCCCGCTTCGAGCACTCCGGTCAGAATGCGGGTTCGCAACTGCGCATACGCATAGTCGTTCTTGGTGAATGCGGTATCAGGAAAACTCATCCGGCGGCCCGTCGTCGACGCGGTGTGTAACAGCTGGCTTTGCCGTCGAATTCTAACACCGCAGATGCAGCGTGCAGGTTATAACCTATAGTGGTTGTATGAACTCCTTCGCCACCGCCCGTGTGACCGATGCCGACGGCCGGGCGCTGACGGTCGTCGACGTCGAAGCCACGGTCGGATCCGAGGTGTATCGGCGGTGGCCGGTGGTGCTACGACTGCTTGCAGAAAACGTACTCAGAACCGCATCACACGACGTCGCCGTGTGCGCACTCGCCGACCTGAGAGCCTGGCTCGATACCCGATCGAGCACCGCAGAGATCCCGTTCCTGCCGGGCCGCTTGATGATGCACGACACCACCAGCACCCCCGCCTTGGTCGATATTGCCGCAATGCGCGACGTCGTCGCCTCCCGCGGTGGAGACCCGTCGGCCTTGACCCCGGTCCTCCCTGTCGAGGTGTCGATCGATCACTCCCTCGCAGTCGAAGCGTTCGCCGCTCCCGACGCCGCAGCGATCAACCTCCGCCACGACATGCGCCGAAACAGCGAGCGGTATCGGTTCCTCTCCTGGGCGTCGAACGCAATGCACACCGTACATATCAACCGGCCGGGCACCGGCATCATGCACACCATCAACCTCGAGCAACTCGCCACCGTGGTGACCGTAGAACACCGAGATGGTGCCCTGTGGGCGATGCCGGACATGATGCTCGGAACGGACAGTCACACTCCGATGATCAACGGCCTCGGGGTACTGGCATGGGGGATCGGAGGACTCGAAGCCCAATCGGTGATGTTCGGAATGCCCACTACATTGCAGATCCCCGACGTCGTCGGAGTCCACTTGACCGGTGCAATGCCTGCCGGAGTCATGGCAACCGACCTCGCACTGACCATCACGCACCGACTCCGAGAGATAGGCGTGACCGGAGAGTTCGTCGAATTCTACGGACCCGGGGTCGCTACGTTGACCGTCGGCGACCGCGCTGTCGTGGCGAACATGGCTCCCGAATACGGCGCAACCACCGGCTACTTCCCAGTCGATGGCCACACGATCGACTACCTGACCGCAACAGGACGAACCGAGCAGCACTGCAAACTCGTCGAAACCGCCATCCGTCGTTCAGGTTTGTGGTTCGACCCCGACGCGGTCCCCGAGTACACACGATCGATCGTTGTCGATCTCTCGCTCATCGACACATCTGTTGCTGGACCGCGCCGACCACAGGATCTGCTGCCGCTCTCTGCAGCGAGCGATGCGATCACCCGCGCTGGAGCGCCACCTGTAGACGACGGTGGGCCTCTCCCCGATTTTCCGATCGCCATCGCCTCGATCACCAGTTGCACGAACACATCCGACCCACGGCTACTGATCGCCGCCGGCCTGCTGGCGCGCAAAGCGCGGCTCCTGGGACTCACCACGCCGGCCTGGGTCAAGACATCGCTGGCACCTGGATCACCCTCCGCAGCAAGCATTCTCGAACGCGCAGGCCTGATCGACGATCTCACCTCGGTCGGGTTCGACATTGTCGGATACGGGTGCGCAACATGCATCGGCAACTCCGGCGGTCTGCTCGATGACACTACGCGCGCGGTCGAGAACGGAAGTCGTATGCCGGTGGCAGTCCTGTCGGGCAATCGGAACTTCCCCGGACGAGTACACCCCGATCTCGAATTGGGCCTATTGATGTCCCCACCCCTGGTCATCGCCTACGCACTGGCCGGTGACGCCTCGATCGACCTGACCACCGAGCCGCTCGGTCACGACACCAGCGGCAATCCTGTTCTTCTGAAGGATATCTGGCCCGAGACTGCCGAAATCGACCGTATACTTGCCCGTGCGCGCCGTCCTCATGACGTCATCGACGACTTCGCCGCGGCGGCGTCGAACACACTCTGGGATGCCATCGCCGCTCCCTCCGGTCCACTGTTCCCGTGGGACCCCTCCTCGACCGCACTGCGGCCGTCACCGTTCGCGCAGGCACAGTTCGCAGACAGCGTCCTCGGTAAGTTCACCGCGCACCCGCTGATGGTTCTCGGTGACGACATCACCACAGACCACATCTCTCCTGCCAGTGCTATTCCGAAGAACAGCGCAGCCGCGAACTACCTCGTCGAACGAGGTGTTCCCCGCGATGATCTCAACGTGTTCGCCTCACGCCGGGGGAACTGGGAACTGATGCTGCGCGGTGCGTTTCACAACCGAAACGTGCGTAACGCGCTCGCACCGGATGGGCCTATTGCACATACTGTGCACGCACCGAGTGGGGATCTGATGCCGCTGATGAACGCTGCCCTGCGATACGCCGACGAAGAAACCTCCCTGGTCATTATCGCCGGCGAACGGTACGGGATGGGATCTTCACGCGACTGGGCCGCAAAAGTGGTCCGTCTGCTCGGTGTAAGGGCAGTGCTGGCTCGCAGCTTCGAGCGTATTCACCGATCGAACTTGATCGGAGTCGGCGTCCTTCCGTTGATCGTTCCGGCCGACGCCGCCGATGCATTGGCGCGGTGCGCGCCCGGTGACGTGATCGAGATCGATGCATCTCCGCAAACGCTTCATACCCGCAAAGCGCGGGTCACACTGCGGCGTATCGCCGGAACGACACTCGAGTTCGAAACCGACATCGCCGCCGAGACGGAACAAGACGAACAACTTCTACAGCGCGGTGGAGTGATACCCACGATTCTCGATCGGGTTACGAACCGCGTACCCAAGACAACGATGGCCTAGAGCTACCGGCATGCTGCCGATGAACAACCCGGTCGCCCGAAACCGTGACTTACGAACGAATGAGTCCAGGTGGAACGGCGCCGATATGGAACCGGGTGGCGCGCACACCGCACGGGCCGTTTTTCTACTGCACACCCCGCGTCGCCACATCATCAGACCGTCCGGCGGTACCCACCAGAGTGATCCGATCGCCGTTCAGAAGCCGGTATTTTGCAGAGCGTGGCTTTACATAGAAGCCGGCCAGAGGGCGCGCCTCACGTCAACGCTTCTCGACGGTGCGGAAACTGCCGTTTTGATGGGCGTGGGGGAGATCCTTAGCGTCGGAACCCGACGCAGCGGGTCTGCCAGCCATTACGACCGCGGTCGTCAAGGTCCAACAACAAACTTCGCCCCACCCGGAATCCGTAATCCCACCGCATCCCCGATCCGCACCGAAGATCCCGCCGCCAACTCGACCTTCAGCATCGCCGACCCCACGGTTACATCGGCGATGCTGCGAAAACCGGTGGGCCGTATACCCGACACGACCCCACGAATTCCGTTGTGATCCAAAGTGATCAGCTCATGTCGCAGCAGCAACACGGCCGGCCCTGCCGGAAGCCCTGCAACCCCGTCCACCTCCAGCTCCCCGAGCTCGGAGTGATGCATCCCAACCCCATCCCACTGTCCCTCGATTTCGTTCATCCCACCCATCAGGCGCGACACCGCCAGCGTGCTCGGCTGCGTGTAGGCGGTTGCGATATCGGAGTGATGCTCCAATCGGCCGTCGATGAGCACCGCCACCGAATCGGCCAGCACCGCCGCTTCTTGTTGATCGTGGGTGACGAGCAGCAGAGTTTGATCCAACGTCGAACGCAGTTCGCGGACGAGGTCGTGCATCTCGGTGCGCAACACCGGGTCCAGAGCACTGAAGGGCTCGTCCAACAACAACACTCGCGGGGAGCCCGCAAGTGAACGCGCCAACGCCACCCGCTGGGCCTGCCCGCCCGACACCTCGGACACTGCTCGGCCCCCGATGTCATCGAGATGCACCAGATCGAGGTACTCCTGGGCACGTTCGCGCGACCGCTTGCGACTCTCCCCGGCAGCGCGGTAGGCGAAGCCGATGTTGTCCAGTACCGACATGTGCGGGAACAACATCGGACGCTGGAACACCATTCCGACGCCGCGGTTCTCGGCCGCAACGTCGTTCACCTCGTGGCCGTCGATGCGCACCGTGCCGGCACTGGGTGAATCAAGACCGGCGATGAGGCGCAGCGCAGTGCTCTTTCCCGAACCCGAGGGTCCGAGAATCGCCGTGCAGGATCCCGGTGACACGGTGAGATCGAGTGAGTCGAGTGCCACAACCGATTGACCGGCATGGACCTTCGTGAGTCCGTGAACGGACAGTTCGACGCTCATCGTGCACTCCTACGACGCAACCGAGCGAGCATGAGTACCAACAACAACGGCGGCACTACGGCGGCCACCGACAATGCAGCCACCACCGAATCATTACCGGTACCTGCGGCGAACGAGGCGACGAGAATGGGCACAGTGACCAGTCTGCCTCCACCGATCAACAGAGTGATCACGTAGTCGCTCCACGCCACGAGGAACGCGAGCAACGCAGCCCCCGCCAACGCCGGAGCCAACAGTGGAATGCGAATCCGTCGCAGAACTATGGCACTCGGCGCACCGAGAGTGCGAGCCTCCTCCTCGTAGCCGATGTCGTACGCGCCGAACGCCACTCGCATCAGGTACGTCGTGTACGGAATCGCCGCGACCGTCAGCAACGCAATCACTGCCACCGTGCTCGGAATGCGCGAGCGCAGCACCAGAACATCGAGTCCCAACGCCACGGCAAACGGGGGCAGGGCCAGTGGTGCGAAGAGAACGCCGGCCACCAAAGCGGGGAAACGCACAGTACCGTTCACGAGGGCGCGAGCGGCCAGCGCGCCCACTGGTGTTGCGATGGCGGCGACGGCGAGAGCGAGCAGGGTCGAGCGCACGAACGCATCGAGTCCTCCGGCGTCGAGAGCACTCCGAACGCCGTCGAATCCCCACTCCTGGGGAACCGAACCAGGAAACGACCAGCGATTGCTGATGGCCCACAGGACAACCGGAATCAGCGGCAGCAGGAACCACAGGACCAGAACGGACCTGCCGACAGCGGGAAGAACCTTGTTCACTTCCACCCTGTTCATTTCCACGCTGCCGATCTGCGCAGATAGTGCAGGGCTACCGCAGCCACGACCACCGTCAGCGCAGTGGCGATCGTCGCGGCAGCGGCTGCCTGCGGACGCGTCTGAAGATCGATCGAGGTGAACAGACGAATTGCCATGACCGACAACGGCTCCGGATACGGTCGACCCAGAATGCGGGCCACCTCGTACGAGCCGACGGTGTAGGCGAACGCGATGGCCGCCGACGCGATCAGTGCGGGCCGAGCCAACGGCAGCGTGACCAGTCGCAGCCGAGCCCACCGGCCTGCGCCCAAAGTCGCCGCTGTCTCGTCGAACGCGGCTACTCGGGTGGCGAGAGTCCCGGCCACGACAACGGCTACGAAAGCCGATTCCTTCCAGGCGTATTCAGCGACAACGGCGATCCACCACTTCCCACCGACCAACTCCGGCCAACCGCCGTCGGTCATGCCGAGAATGCGCGGCAGCATCCCTGAATCTGCCAACAGCAATGCCATCGCCGCCGCGCCGATCAGGTGGGGAACCGTGACGGTCAACCCCGCAGCGGCCAACGCGGCGCGTCCCCCCGACAAGGCCGTCAGTGCCGCGGCAAGCCCGATCACCGTGGCCAACGCCGTCGAGACGATGGCAATCGACAGGGTCAGCACCACCGAGCGCCACAGATCACCGCCCAGCGCGGAGTACGCGTCGACCGATAGTTCGGGGGTTCCGACCAACGGCATCAGACCCAGGCTCTGCAGCACCACGGTTCCCAGGCCGCCGCCGACGACGAGAACGACCAAGACGACGGCGGGGAGGACCGCCGCTGTGCCGCGAAAGCTCCTCGTGGACGCGCTCACTGACCGGCGAGCACGCTTCGACGCCATCCCTCGTCGAGCGGGCTGACCCACTCCGCGGACAGCTCCGGGTGCGCGTTCGCCGAGATCGCCTCGTACGAAGGAACCACCGGCGAGGACGGGAGCTGCTCGAACTGCGCCCGCTCCTCCGGGGTCAGACGCGCGATGTCCAACGCAGTGAACTGGCCCCACACGTCCGGCGTCGCCTTCGCGAGTTGCTGCTCGGGCGACAACGCGAGATTGGCAACCACCTGCGCCGCGGCCGACTTCCCCGATGTCGACGGAATGGCAAGGAAACTCGCATTCCCGACGGTTCCCTCGTCGAGAGTCAGGACGCGGGTCTCCGGTGGGAAGGTGCCGTCGGCGACGAGTTTCGGGAGGGTCGCGGGGCCGTACGTCATGGTCATGTCGACCTGGCCACCGGCGTAGAGGGCGTCGAGCTCGGAGGAGGACTGCGGATACGTCGTTCCCTCGCGCCACAGTGACGGGGCGAGCTCGTTCAATCGATCGAACAATGCCGGGGCGAGTCGGTCGTAGGAGTCCTGATCGAACTGAGCGGGAACCTCGTCGACACCGCCGGAGGCGTTGATCAAGGCTTCACGCACGAACACCGAACCGGTGAAGTCCGGGGGAGCGGGGTAGGTGAAGCGGCCCGGGTTCGCCCGCGCCCAGTCGAGCACGCCGTCGAATGTCGTCGGCGGATCGGGGATGGCTGCTGCGTTGTAGACCAGGGTGAATTGAGCTTTGTGCCAGGGTGATTCACAGTTCTCGACCGGGGTGCCGAAGTCGTCGCGCAACAGCGGATCCTCGGGATCGGTCAGTTCCATGTTCGGCAGATTCTGCGTCCACCCGCACAGCCACGCGCCGGCCTGCTTACCGGTGCCGAAGTTTGCGCCGTTGACCCACACCAGGTCCACCTCGCCGTCGGTGACCCCGGCCTGCCGCTCGGACAGGATGCGATTGACGGCATCGGTCGTCGATTCCACCGGCACGCGACGCAATGTGACGCCCTCCGCGGCGGCCGCGGGGGTGAGCACGTCGTCGACGTAGGCATTGCCCTGCTCGTCGCCGCCGTACATCCACAGCGAGACGGTCTGTCCTTGCGCCTGCTGTTCGATCTCGCTCCACGACTGCGCCTCGGCAATCGGTGCTTCCGAATCCGGCGCAGCACAGGAGGTAAGCAGCAGCCCTGCGCTCGCCGCAATCGCCACTGCGCACCGTACTGAACGAATCACCCGGGGGCCTCCAGATCAACCGAAGCAGCCGTCGTCGACGCTGCCCTCACCACCGTAATCGGTCGAATGCGACAACCGCTGAACACGCGGGCAGACCGGCCGTGTGCACAATGGATCGTGAACCGTCGGACGAGAGGCACACACCGTGACGCAGGACCGCCCGACGCGTAGTCGCCGCGGCACGACCCTGAAATTGCTCGCGGCTGCCGTGATCGTCATCGCTGTGGTGATCGTGCTGAGCACCGTCGATCTTCCCGATCCGTCGTTCATCCGCGATCGCGTGGCGTCGGCCGGGCCCTGGGGCATCGCGTTGTTCGTCGTGCTCTATGCCGTCCTGTCGGCTACCCCGTTCCCCGCCAGCACGTTGACCATCGCGTCGGGACTGCTGTTCGGGTTGGCGGTGGGCGCGACCGTCGTGGTGTTCGCTGCCACCGCGGGGGCATATCTCGGGTACTGGGGAGCGCGGGCGCTCGGCCGTGGACAGGTGGCCCGCACCGAATGGGACAGGCTTCGCCGGCTCGACGCCATGCTCGGGCGACGGGGACTGCTGTCAGTACTGCTCGTGCGACTGGTGCCGCTGCCGTTCTCCCTGGTCAACTACGCGGCCGGAGTCAGTGCCGTGGGGCAACGTGACTACGTGGTGGGCACCATGATCGGCATCGTGCCCGCGACCGTCGCCTACACCGCGCTCGGTGCCTACGGAACCTCACCGCTGTCGTGGCCGTTCGCCATCGCACTGCTCGCGGTGCTGGCGATCGCGGCCGGCTCGGCCCTGTTGGCACGCCGTCTGGGACTCACCGGTGCAGCCGAATGATCGACAGCTTTCTGCGCCGACACCTCGAAGGCCCACTCGATCGCTGTGCCCGCGCACTCGACCGCCCCGCGATCACACCCGACCGCATCACCGCCGCAGGACTCGTATTGGGCCTGGGTAGCGCACTGGCCGCGGGCCTGCAATTCTGGTTGCTCGCGTTGGTGTTGTGGATCGTCTCCCGAATCGCCGACGGGCTGGACGGGCCTCTCGCGCGTAGGCGTTCCACTACGGGCGGTGCCGGCGGATTCTTCGACATCACCGCTGATTTCGTGGTCTACGGAACGACCGTGGTGGGCGTTGCGGTCGGTGCCTCGGCCGCGTACGACGCCCCCTGGTGGCCGTTCCTGCTGGTGCTGTTGGCGTACTACATCAACGGCACCGCATTTCTTGCGTTCTCCTCGATTGCCGAACGCACCGGTCGCACCATCGACGACGGCCGCTCGCTGTCGTTCCTCGGGGGCCTGACCGAGGGTGCCGAAACCATTGCGGTGCACAGTCTCTGGTTGCTGCTGCCGGGTATCTCCTGGCAGATCGCCGTGGTGTGGGCGGCGGTGGTCGCTGTGAGCTCCACCCAGCGGATCATCGCCGGGTATCGCGCCCTCTCCTGATCCACCTGCCCCGGACCTTCGCCAGTGCGGCCGTTGCTCGGGAAATTACCGGAGAACCCAACTGCGCCTTCACGTCCGCGATCGCCGCGTTCCACGGCCCGTCGTTGTACGTCGGATACGGGTGCGTGGCTCCGGCGACATCGCGGGTACGCAGACCCTGTTCGATGGCGATGATCAGCTCCCCGATCGTCTCGCCCGCCCGCGGACCCACCACGCAGGCCCCGACGATGCGACGCTTGGCGTCGAGCACGAGCGTCGTCGATCCGTTCGTTGCTCTTTCGGTGACGGCGCGATCGACGTGGTGGTGGTCGAGGATCTGCAGCCGCAGACCACGCTGACGCGCAGTCCGCACATCGATTCCGGCCGAGGCGATCTCGGGATCGGTGAACGTCACCCGCGGGGTTCCCGTCGTACTCACCTTTCGGTTCAGGCCCAGTGCCGCATTGCTCGCGGCCAGACTGCCGTGCACACCGGCAGTGTGGGTGAACTGCGGATGGCCGGTGAGATCTCCGGCTGCCCAGATGCGTGGGTTGGTGGTCCGCAGATGCTCGTCGACCCGCACGAATCCGTCGTCGTCCACTTCCACACCGGCCCTGTCCAACCCGAGCGAAGCGGTTCGTGGGGTCCGCCCGGTGGCGACGAGCACCCGATCGAAAGCGATCTCGACGCCCGTGTCGGTGGTGGCCGAACCGTCGTCGATGCGTACGACGGCGGTGGAGGTCAGGACGCGCACACCCTCGTCGGTCAGGGCCTGCGTCAGGATCGACGAGGCCTCAGGGTGCTCCCGAGGCAGGATCGTGGCCGACCGTCCGACAAGGGTGACGTCGGATCCGAGACGCGAGAATGCTTGCGCCATTTCGCAACCCACCGACCCGGCACCGACGATCAGCAGTCGCTGCGGCAAGTCCGCCTGTTCCCACAGGGTGTCGCTGGTCAGGTAGTCCACGTGCTCGATGCCGTCGATCGCCGGCACTGTGGGATGCGCGCCGGTGGTCACGATCGCCTGACCGAAATGCAGAATCCGCGTGCCGACATTCACCGTGTTCGGACCGGTGAACACGGCGTCACCGCTGATGACGTCGACCCCGGCCGCAGTGAGTGCCTCCGGTGAATCGATCGGCGCGATCTCGGCGATGGACCCGTGCACGTGCTGCATCACGCGCGCGAAATCCACGCGCGGTGGCTGGGTGACGATGCCGAACCGGGACGCGGATCGAACCGTCTGTGCCACCGAGGCCGCCGCGAGCAGGGCCTTCGACGGCACGCATCCGGTCCAGAGGCAGTCGCCGCCGGTGCGGTCCCGTTCGATCAACACGACGCGAACGCCGAAGCCGGCCGCGGTGTTCGCTGCCACGATGCCGGCGGTACCGCCGCCCACCACGACCACGTCGGCGCGGTTCTCGGGCACACTCGAAGACGAACGACGAATTCCCATACCTCCCACTATGCCCGCGCCTTGGAGAGACCCGAGATGAGACGACCGACCAAGTACACCTTCTCGGCGCGCCTTTACGACGTGATCTCCGCCGAATGGCCGGTGTATCGAGCCGGACGGGACGCGGCTTTTGAGCTGATGAATCTGCCTGTGGGGAGCCATGTTCTGGACCTCGGCTGCGGGACGGGGCTGAACTTCGCCGGGTTGCAGCGGATGATCGGCCCGACCGGCTCGATCACCGGAATCGACGCCAGCCCGCAGATGCTCGAACAGGCGCGACTTCGAGCTGCCCGCGCGGGGTGGATGAATGTCACATTGATCCCCGCCGACGCCACCGCCCTGACGTCCGCCGATCTGGGGGAGCAGGCCCCGTTCGATGCGGCCCTGAGCACCTACGCGCTGTCGTTGATGACGCCATGGCAGGCGGCGCTCGAATCGATGATCTCGGCTACGCGGGTGGGCGGCGTCGTGGCCGTCGTCGACATGCAGCGGCCTGTAGGCCGGGCAGCTGCATGGACCCCGCTCGCCAAACTTGCGTGTCGACTCGGAGGGTCGGATGTAGAGGCTCATCCGTGGACGGCGATGACTCCATTGCTGCGGGATCTGTCGACTCGCGCTGTTCGCGGCGGCCACATCCAGGTTCGCGTCGGGACTGTCGGCTCCCGCCCCGCAGAGCCGAATTCATGAACGTCGCTCGCCTGCGTTGCGTTCAGTTGGGTAGCTGACGCAGGCTGCGCTACAGCTCGGACCGTGCTCATGGCCGACGACCCGGGCTGCGGCCGAAGGGTGGGAATGTTCCCGCGACGAAGTGCTCGAAGCTACGCGGCGCTCTGCCGGCGATGCGTGCGACGACATCGGTGACGCGATCCTCGGAGCCCGTTGCGATGGCCGCATCCAGCGCCGCCAGGATCGGCGCGTACTCGGGAGGGAGGCCGCCGTCGATGTGTAGCTGTGCCAACTCGTCGACGGAGATCGATTTGTGGCGCAGAGGTTTTCCGGTGTGGTTGGCGATGATTCGCGCCGCGTCGGAGTAACTGAGCGCCTCGGGTCCAGTGATGATGTGGTCGGTGTTGTGCGACTGCTCGTCCAGCAGTGCGTGCACGGCGACGGCGGCGATGTCGCCCGCATCGACGAAGCCGATCCGTCCGTCCCCGGTTGCGGATACGGTCTCGCCCGCACTGACTCCTGCCGCGAGAGCGCTGCTGCCGCGGAAGTTCTGCATGAACCAGCTCGGTCGAAGGACTGCCCATTCGGGTATCTCGGTCGCCACCGCGTCGTGAATCTTGCCGAGTCCGGGCGCACCACGATCGAGTGCGGACGAGCTCAGCGCGACGACGCGTCGAACACCTTGTTGCAGAGCCTGTTTCAGAAATTTTCGAACGAGAGGTAGTGGATCGGCTACACCGACGGGCGCAACGAGATAGACCGCTCGGACGCCGTCCAATGCAGCTGCATGGGTACCGTGGTCGAGCCAGTCGAATTCGATCTGGTCTGCGGACGTGGGTGTACGAGACGCCGCTCGATACTGCGCCCCTCGCTCGTGGAGAAGCTGAGTAACCCGGCTTCCGGTCGTTCCCGTCGAGCCGAGAACCAGGACGTCGCTCATGCGCGGTCACCCGCGAAGGCCGCTGTGACGTCGTCGACCGAACCGAGGGCTTCCGCGGCGGCGAGTGGACTCCAATAGTCCTTGTACGTGGTGATTGCGCCGTCGCGCACGGTGATGACAGCGATGTATGCGAGTTCGTACGGCTTACCTGTCGCAGGGACGACGCCGGCAGCCTCGAACTCGACCACGACTACCTCCGCGTCGGCGGTTTCATGGATCGTCGGTGACGTGATTGTCCGTATGTCGAGAATTTCGGGATATCCACGCATGTATTCGTGAATTGCGGCGCGACCTTCAACGCGGCGCGGGTATCCCGCTGCTGCAAAAGGAAAGACGATGACGCCGTCGACCGCCCACAGGTCGGCGAACGCACTCATGTCGTGCGCCTGCAAGTGCTGCAACGCGGTGTGGACGACGTCGGTGGGTTTCATGGGTCTCCTTCAGTGGACGATACGGTTGCGTCTCATCCAAACGTACACTGGACGGTACCGTATCGTCCATTTGTTACAGTTGGTCGTATGAGTCCACGGAAGGCGACGGGTGCCGCGGTGTTTCAGCCGGATGTGACCCGTGCGATCACGGAAGCGGTGCTCGATGAATTCGCCGAACTCGGGTTCGGGCGACTGTCGATGGAAGGCGTCGCCAAGCGCGCGGGCGTCGGTAAGAGTGCGTTGTATAGACGTTGGCCGTCCAAAGTTGACATGGTGGTGTCGGTGTTATCCGAGTTCAGCGTCGACATTTCTCGGATTCCCGACACCGGCTCGCTGTACGGAGACCTGCGCGCGACGCTCGACAACCTGATGGAGTGGATAGGAGACCCGAGATTCGCCCGGATTTTTCCTGATCTCGTCGCAGAATCGGCACGGACTCCGAGGCTGGCACAGTTGCACATGGAGCTGATCGGAATTCCACGACGTGAGCGTGCGATCAGAGTGTTCGAGCGAGCGATCGACCGCGGGGAGATGGCGGCCGGGTTCGATCTCGAGCTGGCGCTCGATCTTCTTGCAGGCACTGTCTATTGGCGCTTTGCCGTGCGTGGAGTCGCGGTGGATTCGGCGTACCTCGACGAGGTCGCCACCGCGCTGATCGGCGCGTTCAGCAACGCATGATCCTGGGCTCCGGTGAATTTCTGGTCCCGGGCTCGCCCGAGTACCTGCAGCGTTTCCGAGACGGTCTGGAGAAGTTGAGACAGACGGGCACTGCGGTTCTCTACGACTAGGCGGTGAGTTTTCGCTTAGACCCAGGTCCACACCAGCATGACGACACAGACAGTTTCCGTTCCCGGTGCGACCCTGACGTACGACGTGATCGGCGAACTCGAGCCCGGGGTCACCCCGTTGGTACTCATCGGCTCACCGATGGATGCGAGCGGATTCGGGACGTTGGCATCGCATTTCCGCGACCGCGTGGTCGTCACGTACGACCCGAGAAACGTGGGACGCAGTCGACGAGACGACACGACGGCCGCGGTCACCTTCGGCCAGCATGCCGACGACCTGCACGCAGTGCTCACCGCCGTCGGCCATGGGCCTGTGGATGTGTTCGCCTCGAGCGGGGGTGCGGTCAATGCGCTGGTACTCGTCAGCAGATACCCGTCCGATGTCCGGACGTTGGTGGCCCACGAACCACCCGCCGGAGGCACCCTGCCGGACCGCGAGAACATCGCGACCGTGTGCGCAAACATGGTGGCCGCATACGACGCTCACGGCCGCGGTCCGGCCATGGCCCAGTTCATGGCGTTGCTCATGCACGCAGGCCCCATCGACAACACGTTCTTCGATCGCCCGGCACCGGACCCGGCGCAGTTCGGCCTCTCGGCCGAGGACGACGGAACCCGCGACGACGCCCTGATGGCCAACATGCGCGGCGGTGGGGTCGATTTCGCACCCGACGTCGATGCGGTGCGTGCTGCTCCCACCGCGGTTGTGATCGGAGTCGGCGAGGAATCCGGCGGTCCCGAGGACGGTCATATCGCCGCTCGCGCAGCGTATTCCACTGCGGCGCTCCTCGGATCGGAGCCGATCGTCTTTCCGGGCGGCCACTCGGGCTTCCTCGGCGGCGAATTCGGTCAGACGGGAAAGCCGACCGAATTTGCCGAAACACTACGGAAAGTATTGAGCTGAAGAAGCTTTCGTCCTACAGAACCAGGAGCAATCATGGGCCTCATCACGTTGGAGCTGTTCGCCACCCTCGACTTCGTCGCGCAATCACCCGGAAGCCCGGAGGAAGACCCCGAGAACTTTCCCTTCGGCGGCTGGCAGGCTCCTCTGCTCGACCAGGTTTCGGGGGCGCAGGTCGCCGCCGCTTACGAGGGCACGGATGCGCTCCTGCTCGGGCGGCGCACCTACGACATCTTCGCCGCGTACTGGCCACACCAACACGATTCGTTCGCAACGTTGTTCAACACCATCCCGAAGTACGTGGCCTCGCGCGGCACACCCGATCTGCTGTGGAACGGTTCGACCCAGCTCGGACCGGACCTGGCCGGAGCCGTGCGTGAGATCCGAGATCGACACGACAATATCAAGGTGGTCGGAAGTCTCGATCTGGTGCAGACCCTGTTGCGCGAGAAGCTCTTCGATCGACTCGATCTATGGGTGCATCCCATCCTTCTCGGAGTCGGAAAGAAGGTGTTCGCCGACGGCACCGTGCCCAGCAATCTGACGCTGCTCGAGCCACCAGCCGTCGACGGCAAGGGCACCGTCTACCTGCGATACGGCCTCGACGCCGGGACCCCGGGCGTCGGCAACATGGACGACGTACTGACCGACTAGACCGGAGGGCAATTCACTTCTTCTGCCGTCGGCTCCCGCCGTGCCAATCCTGTTGGACGCCAACCTCGTCCTCCGTCACCCCGAGTGCCTTCAACTGGGGGAGTTCACGCATGCTGCGCTTCATCTCGGCAAATCCAGGGAATCGTGCGAGCCCGATCACGTTGTCCCACAGTGGCACTGCCTCGTCGTCGCTGGGGAGCCTGCTGATCACCGGACCGAAGAACGCGACACCGTCCGGCGGCTCGAAGGCGATGATGGGTGTGCCGACGTCCTTACCGGTCAGCGACAGCGCATGATCGGTTTCGGCCCGGATCTCGTCGTCGATCGTCGAATCATCGAGTGCTGCAGTGTGATGGGTGGGCAGCCCGACTTCCTCGAGGATCGGCCCGAGGAATGCCGCGGTGCCGCGATGCCCGTGGCTCGCAGCGTCGTCGGGCACCGCCTCGGTGTCGAAGATGTGCGTTCCGAGGGCCTGATACAGCTGCCCGACAGCGTCCGACCCATGCTCACGACGAACAGAGGCAGCGGCCCGCAACAGTCGCAGACCCGCGGTGTGGCCGGCTTCGTACTCGGGTGGGAAATGGGCGTCGTAGTCGATGTGGGAGTTGAGCAGGCGAAGCGAGATGAACCGCCAGTCGACGGTGTAATCGCGCTGGGCTTGAACCTTGCGGACCCATTTACTGGTCATCCACGCGAACGGGCACACCGGATCGAAATAGAAATCGATGTCGGACATCAGGGGACTCTCCTAGTCGGACGTAGGTACCGTGCGTTCATTTCTCACCCAGCAGAGCCGAGCGTTGTTCGGTGACCACCGCGCGAATTGCGTCGATCACCGCCGACACTTCGGGTCGTCTGAGAGTTTCGGTGCGGGTGACGAGCCAGTAGGTCAGGGTCACCGCGATGGCGTCGGGCAGGATTCGTTGCAGGTCGGGGTGTCGGTCGGCCATGAAACACGGCAACAATCCGATGCCCGCCGAGGCTCGTGTGGCCTCGACGTGGACGAACACGTTGGTCGACGTCACCGATTCGCGCATCGTCGGAGTGAAGTTGGGGGCCAGATCCAGATCGTCGACGTGCAGCATCGAGTCGATGAAGTAGATGAACGGATGGGCGGCGAGGTCGGCCGGCACCTGCGGTGTGCCGTGCTCGTCCACGTAGGTCTGCGACGCGTACAGACCCAGCACGTAGTCGCCGAGCCTGATGGCCTCCGCGCGATGCACCTGTGGTTGTCCGACGACGATCTCGATGTCCAATCCGGACCGTTGCCTCGACGCACGTCTGGTGGTCGCGACGATCTCCACCGACACCAGCGGGTGGGTGCGTTGCACGCGAGCTGCCGCAGGAGCTGCGATGTACGCACTGAAACCGTCCGTGGCCGAGATGCGTACGACGCCCTTCAGCGCACCCGCGTCGCTCGAGACCAGCGTCTGCAGCGCATTCTCGACGGCCTCGGCAGCGGCCAGTGCGCCGTGCCCCAGTTGAGTCAGTTCCCAACCTCCGCCGGCGCGGGTGAGCACCCGTCCGCCGAGGGTGTCCTCGAGTGCGGCGATGCGTCGGGAGATGGTCGTGTGGTTTATACCGAGGTCGTCGGCAGCGGAGCTGTAGCGTCCCGTTCGACTGACGGCGAGCAGGACCAGCAGGTCGTCGGCACTGGGGACCTTCCCGTCACCGCGTGTCATGTGTGCAGTTTTGCAGATCGAACCTGCGTCCATGCCTCTTGCGCAGAAAAAGATCTGCACCAATACTCAGACCAACCCCGCTACATGTGTGGTCTGTCACAAACACGAGCACGCAGTGCCGAGCAACACAGGAGAAGCTATGAGCGTCGACCGACCGCTGGCAGAAAGGTCCGAGCCGGACCCCGATGCCACCCCCACCGGCCTGAAGAAGGTCGTCGGAGCATCGATGGCCGGCACCATCGTCGAGTGGTACGAGTTCTTTCTCTACGGAACCGCCGCCACACTGGTGTTCAGCAAGATCTTCTTCGCGGCCGGAACCAGTGAGCTCGACGCCATCCTCGCGGCCTTCGTCACCTACGCCGTCGGCTTCGTCGCACGACCCCTGGGCGGCATCGTCTTCGGGCACTACGGCGACAAGTACGGCCGAAAGAAGCTGCTGCAGTTCAGCCTCGTCCTCGTCGGCGGAGCCACGTTCCTCATGGGCTGCCTACCGACATTCGAGGCCATCGGCTACTGGGCCCCGGCACTGCTGGTGACCCTGCGATTCATTCAGGGCTTCGCCGTCGGCGGCGAATGGGGCGGCGCGGTTCTCCTTGTCGCAGAACACAGTCCGAACAAGAGCCGCGGATTCTGGGCCAGCTGGCCGCAGGCAGGCGTGCCCGCCGGTAACCTCCTTGCCACCGTCGCACTGCTCGTCCTGACGACAACCCTGTCCGACGAAGCCTTCCTCAGCTGGGGCTGGCGCGTCGCGTTCTGGCTCTCTGCCGTCATCGTTTTCGTCGGCTACTACATCCGTACCAAGGTCTCCGACGCGCCGATCTTCATCGAGGCACACAAGCAAGCCGAGGTCATCAAGGCCGCGTCGTACGGCGTCTTCGAGGTCGTGAAGCGTTACCCGCGTGGCGTATTCACCGCAATGGGCCTGCGCTTCGGTGAGAACGTCATGTACTACCTCGTCGTCACCTTCTCCATCACGTACCTCAAGGTGGAGGTCGGCACCGACACCAGCACGATCCTGTGGTGGATGCTCATCGCTCACGCGATCCACTTCTGCACGATTCCGTTGGTGGGCAGGCTCGCCGACCGCATCGGCCGCCGTCCGGTCTACTTCGCCGGTGCCCTCACCGCGGCAACGTGGGGCTTCTTCGCCTTCCCGATGATGAACAGCGGCCACAACGTCGTGATCCTGCTGGCCATCATCATCGGCCTGATGTTCCACGCTTTCATGTACGCCACGCAGCCCGCCATCATGGCCGAGATGTTCCCGACGCGGATGCGGTATTCCGGTGTGTCCCTCGGCTATCAGGTCACCTCGATCGTCGCCGGCTCGCTGGCCCCGATCATCGCCGTGAAGCTGCTCGACATCTACGGCTCGTCCGTGCCCATCGCGGTGTACCTGGCCGTGGCCTGCGCGATCACGGTGGTTGCCGTCGTCGTAGCCAGGGAGACAAAGGGATTGGCGCTCGAAAGCATCGACATCGCCGACGCCAAGAACCTGGCCACCGAGGCCGAGCTGGCGAAGGCCGGCCTGCTCGATCCGAGTGTAAAGCGGTGACCGACCTGACCGGACGCTCCGCCCTCGTCACCGGGGGAGCGTCCGGCATCGGGGCCGCGTGCGCGCGTGAGCTCGCCGGCCGCGGTGCCCTCGTCACCATCGCCGACGTGAACGACGTCGCAGCAAAGGAATTGGCGGCCGAGCTCGAAGGCGAGGTGTGGTCGGTCGATCTGCTCGACACCACCGCGCTGGACGACCTTCGGTTGGACGTCGACATCCTCGTCAACAATGCGGGTATCCAAACGGTGGCACCGATCGTCGATTTCGACCCCGGCGCGTTCCGTCGCATTCAGACGCTGATGGTGGAGGCACCGTTCCTGCTGATTCGTGCGGCGTTGCCTGGGATGTATGCCCGCCGGTTCGGCCGGGTGATCAACCTGTCGTCGGTGCACGGACTGCGGGCATCGGAATTCAAGGTTGCCTACGTCACCGCCAAACACGCACTCGAAGGACTGTCGAAAGTGACAGCCCTCGAAGGTGCCGCGCACGGCGTGACGAGCAACTGCGTCAACCCGGGATACGTCCGCACACCGCTGGTGGAAAAACAGATCGCCGATCAGGCCAAGGCGCACGGGATTCCCGAGAACGAGGTGCTGGAGAAGGTGCTCTTGACCGAAGCCGCCATCAAGAGACTCGTCGAACCCGCCGAAGTCGCCTCACTGGTGGGGTGGTTGAGCTCGGAGAACGCAGGCATGGTCACCGGGGCGTCGTACACCATGGACGGTGGTTGGTCGGCTCGTTAGATTCGGTGCCGCCCGTCTGCTGCGCCCCCACTTTGGGATCAATGTGGGTTTCAGTCGCTCAGATTGCAACAAAGTCGCATTCATCCGGATCGGGTCGCCGCACCCCACCGGATGAATGCGGCTTTGTTGCACTCAGACGGACTCGAACGCCCATTGATCCGGAGACGGGTGTGCTGATCGGGAGACGGGTGGGCGCGAACCGGAGCACCCCTCCCCGAACAGCAAGAAGCCCCCGTGACAGGTCACGGGGGCTTCTCTGGCGGAGGATAGGGGATTTGAACCCCTGAGGGCGTTAACCCAACCCGCGTTCCAGGCGAGCGCCATAGGCCACTAGGCGAATCCTCCGTGGGGGAGCTTACCCGGTTACCCCCACCATCTCCCAAATCGGGAGGCGCGAAGGGTGGTGATGCGTTGTCCGACGGGAGGCGGCTACACTTCCTAACGGATCCCGCGCGGCGCGCATCCTGTGAACTCCCCCAGGGCCGGAAGGCAGCAAGGGTCAATGGGCTCTGCCGGGTGCGCGGGGTCCCCTTTATTTCAGTGACATAGACACTGTCCGGGGAACCCAGTCACCGAGAGGCCGCTCCGCATGCCAGCGCAAACCCAGTTGGGTCTGATGAACCATGAGGAGCTCGCCTCCGAGCACGAGCGGCAGAGCGCGAAGTACACGCAGCTCAAAGCCGAGAATCTGAAGCTGGATCTCACCCGCGGTAAGCCGTCGCCCGAGCAGCTCGATCTCGCTGCTGATCTGTTGACGCTCCCCGGCGCGGACTACAAGGACGGCAGCGGCACCGATTGCCGCAACTACGGTGGCCTCGCGGGTCTGCCGGAATTGCGTGCCATCTTCGGTGAACTGCTCGGCATCCCGGTGAAGAACCTGGTGGCCGGTAACAACGCCAGCCTCGAGATCATGCAGGACCTGGTGGTCTGGGCTCTGCTGCACGGGCTGTCGGATTCGCCGCGCCCGTGGTCGGCTGAGCCGAACGTTCGCTTCCTGTGCCCGGCCCCTGGCTACGACCGTCACTTCGCGATCACCGAGAGCTTCGGCATCGAGATGATTACGGTGCCGATGGGTCCCGACGGACCGGACGTGCACGAGATCGCCAACCTGGTGGCGTCGGATCCGCAGATCAAGGGCATGTGGGTGGTGCCGAACTACGCCAATCCCACCGGTGCCGTCTACTCCGAAGAGGTCGTTCGCGCGCTGGCAACGATGCCCGCAGCCGCACCCGATTTCCGTCTGTTCTGGGACAACGCGTACGCGGTGCATCCGCTGACCGACGAGTTCGCGCCGTCCTACGACGTCATCGGGATGGCGGCGGAGGCCGGTTTCCCCAATCGCGCGTTCGTGTTCGCCTCGACGTCGAAGGTCACGTTCGCCGGTGCGGGCGTCAGCTTCTTCGGCAGTTCCGAGGAGAACCTCGCCTGGTATCAGAAGCACCTCGGTAAGAAGAGCATCGGCCCGGACAAGCTCAACCAGCTACGGCACCTGCGTTTCTTCGGTGACGCCGAGGGGGTGCGGGCTCACATGGCCAAGCATCGCGAGATCCTGAAGCCCAAGTTCGCGCTGGTGCAGCAGATCCTCGAGGACCGGCTCGGTGCGTCGAAGATCGCGTCGTGGACCGAGCCCAAGGGCGGCTACTTCATCAGTCTCGACGTGCTCGAGGGCACGGCCGCGCGGTCGATCGCGCTGGCCAAGGATGCCGGAATCGCTCTGACGGCCGCCGGCTCGGCCTTCCCGTACGGAAAAGATCCGCAAGACAAGAACATTCGCCTCGCCCCGAGCTTCCCGTCGCTCGGTGAGCTGGAGAAGTCTATGGACGGCGTCGCGACCTGCGTTCTGCTGGCCGCGACGGAAAAGCTGCTCGAAGGCTGAACGCATGTGAGTGGAAACTCGTAGCAGGCTACGCGTTTCCACTCACATGCGGCGAAGCCGCTCTCAGTGCCCGACGACGACCGCACCCTCGGGAGCGGAGGGCAACGGCCCCTTCTTCAGGAGCGTGGCCGAGAGAACCGCGCCCAGTAGGAAGATGCCCGACGCCCACCAGAAGGTGGTCGTGTAGCTGGCAATTTCGGCGTTGGCCTGCAGCAGAGCCGCATCGGTTGCCGTCGCCATGTTGGAGCTGACGTAGCTGGTGGCGGCGTTGGCTGCCACGGTGCTCAGCAGTGCGGTACCGATCGAGCCGCCCACCTGCTGCATGGTGTTCACCGTTGCCGACGCGACGCCGGAGTCGTCCGGGGCGACGCCCGAGATTGCGCCCTGCATGGCCGGTGCCATGGTGGCACCGAGTCCGAGACCCATGATGATCAGGCCGGGCAGGATGTGCGTGACGTAGCTACTGTCCAGATCGATCTGGGTGAGCAGTCCCATTCCGATCGACGCGACGACCAGGCCGGTCGTCATGAGGATGCGTGGTCCGAACCGGGGGAGGATCAGTGCCGTCGACAGTGTCGCGGTGAGGATCAGCGACGCGATCATCGGCATGAACGCGAACCCGGTGGTGATCGGGGTGTACTTCAGCGTGCTCTGCAGGTAGTAGGTCAGGAACAGGAACACCGCGAACATGCCGGCTCCGGTGACGAACACCGCGAGGAAGGATCCGGCCCGGGTGCGGTCCAGAACGATGCGCAGCGGCAGCAGGGGGTGTTCGACGCGATTCTGGATGGTCACGAAGACGGCGAGAAGAACGACACCTGCCGCGAGGAAGCCGAGGGTGACGGGGTTGCTCCAGCCGTCGGACTCGGCATGGGCGAAGCCGTAGACGATCGAGAACAACGCAGCGGAGACGGCGATCGTTCCGGGGATGTCGAGCTTGGGTCGGACGTCGACCTTGTGCTTGGCCAGGAACAGGAAGGCTCCGACGAAGGCGAGCGCAGCGAAGATCAGGTTGACGTACAGGCTCCAGCGCCAGTTGGCCCACTCGGTGAGCATGCCGCCGAGCAGTAGACCCAGTGCGCCGCCGCCGCCGGCGATGGCACCGAAGATGCCGAAGGCCTTGGCGCGTTCCTTGGTGTCGGTGAAGGTGGTGGCCAACAGTGACAGAGCCGCGGGTGCCAGCAGTGCGCCGAAGACGCCCTGACCGGCGCGGGCTGCGACGAGCATGCCGAAGTTGACGGCCGCGCCGCCCACTGCCGACATCAACGCGAAGCCGACGAGGCCGATGAGGAAGGTGTTACGTCGACCGAAGAGGTCGCTCAAGCGTCCACCCAGGAGCAACAGGCTGCCGAACGCGAGTGCGTAGGCGGTGACGACCCAGGAGCGGTCGGCGTTGTCGAAGCCCAGATCGAGCTGGGCGGCAGGGAGTGCGATGTTCACGATGGTCGCGTCGAGCACGACCATGAGCTGGGCCAGTCCGAGAGTGGCGAGAATCAACCAGCGATTCCGGTGCGCACGCTCGTCCGCCGGCGTCGTGGTCGACGTTGCGCCGTCCACGTTCTCCGATGAAAGGGTGGTCATGGTGTCCTCGGTTCGACTATGCGGAGGTGTATCCTCCGGTTGTAGGGCAAAGGTAGCAGCTAAGTGGAGGAATGTCCTCCGCTTATCGGGTGAAACGGACATCGAATGAGTGTGAGAGCGGACACAGCGGCATCGAAGCCCCTACGGGCGGATGCCGAACGCAACCGACGCCGCATCGTGGACGCGGCTCGCGAGCTGTTCGCTTCCCGCGGTATCGACATCACGCTCGACGACGTCGCCGCACACGCCAAGGTGGGCGTCGGCACCGTCTATCGCCGCTTCTCGTGCAAGGAAGAGCTCATCGACGGCGTCTTCGAGCAGCGCCTCGAGGGAATGCTCGCCAGTGCCGAACGCGCCCTCGAAGCGGAAGATCCCTGGAGTGGGTTGGTGGGCTTTCTCTCGGACGTATGCGAGGAAATGGCCTCCGACCGCGGCCTCGGTGATGTGGTCCTCGGGTCGGACGAGGGGTGCCGCGGCATCGCGGAGATGCGCCGACGGATCGACCCGTTCTTCGCGAAAATCGTCGATCGCGCCCTCGAATCCGGTCAGCTGCGTCCCGATGTGGCCGTCACCGACTTCTATCCGGTGCTGGGGATGATCGGCTCGACCGTCGAATTCTCCAGTCATGTCGATCCCGCGAACTGGCGACGGTACTTCACGGTGCTGCTCGACGGCCTGCGCGGTGATTCGGTACCCCGATCGGAGCTCCCCGGACGTCCCTTCACCGACGACGAAGTGGATACGGCGAAGGCGGCCATGCACGGTCGCCGCCGCTGACTGGTGATTCGTCCAACTTCGGTCTGTACGTTGTGTGCGCCGTCACGTAAGGTGCGTCACGGTAAGTGCTACGCGGGGTAGCGCACACCTGGCAGCAGGTGTTCAGACGTTGGGGGTTCGATTTGCGTTCGACGCGTGTCTTCGGTTCGGCCGTGGCAGTGATGGCAGTGTTCATGGGGGTGACTGCGCCGGCCGTGTCGGCAGCACCGTCGACGGGTTCGACCGTCGAATCCGACTTCTACATTCCGCCGAGCCCGCTGCCCGCCGGCGCGCCGGGCGACGTGATTCGTTCCGAGCCTTCACATCTCGCGCTGTCGGTGCCGGGCATCGGCGGCACCCTGCCGGGTGAGGCAACCCGAATCATGTACCGCAGCACCGATTCCAACGACGACGCCAACGCCGTCACGGGTACCTACATCGACCCGGCCGCGCCGTGGACCGGTCCGGGGCCGCGCCCGCTCGTGGTGTTGGCACCGGGAACGCAGGGGCAGGGCGATCAGTGCGCGCCGTCGAAGATGCTCAACAACGTCATCACCTACACCCCGCCGCTCGGATTCATGGTCGAGTACGAGGTACTGGCCGCGTATTCGCTTCTCTCCCAGGGCTATGGCGTCGTGATCACCGATTACGAGGGTCTCGGCACGCCGGGCGCGCACACCTATGTGAACCGCGCCTCGGAGGCCCACGCAGTGCTCGACGCGGCCCGCGCAGCTCGGCAGCTGCAGGGCACCAAGATCTCCGGCGACGGCCCGGTCGCGGCCTACGGCTACTCGCAGGGCGGCGGAGCTGCCGCAGCGGCGGCCGAGATCGCCGATGAATACGCCCCGGAACTCGACCTGGTCGGCACCTACGCAGGAGCGCCGCCCGCGGATCTGAAGCAGACCCTCGAACAGGTCGACGGCACCATCCTCACCGGCGTGATCGGCTACACCCTCAACGGCCTGCTCAATTCCGACCCCGGTCTGCAGCCGATCGTCGACGAGAACATCAACGACGCAGGCAAGGCCATGCTCAACCTGGTCGCGAATCAGTGTGTCGGAGAGACGATTCTGAACGTCGGGCTGCACCGCACCACCGAGTACACCAAGACCGGCGAGCCGTTGTCGGTCGTGCTGGACAGGTTGCCCGTCGCGCAGGAAATCCTGGCCAAGAACAAGATCGGTGAGCGTACGCCGAATGCCCCGGTACTGATCCAGTCCGGTACCTCCGACGACATCGTGCCTCACGGTCAGGCCGTCGAACTGGCCGGCGACTGGTGCGGCAAGGGTGCAACAGTGCAGCTCAGTTCCGCGCAGGTCCCGGCCATCGTGCCGGGTTCCGGTGCCGGGCATCTCATCCCGGACATCCTCGGTCTCGGCGAAGCTCAGAGCTGGATCAAGGATCGCTTCTACGGAGTGCCTGCCCCGTCGAACTGCTGACCGGCAACCGATGATCCAACGGCCCGCGCTCACCGAGCGCGGGCCGTTCGGCGTTCCCTCCCATGTCGACCATCGATTCGTGTCAGCAGGCATGACCGACGTCACACCGTCGAGTTCTCCAACGAGCCCACAGCGGTGTGAGGGTGTAGAAGGATGCGCAGCAGGGTACTGCCCTGCAATGCCCTGAGGTTGGGCTGTCGAGCGGTTGGGGTGAGTGAACATGCGGGACAGTTACACGGAGGCGCTCGACACGTTGGCGTCGGAGCTGTCCGAAATGTCGAGAATCGCGGAACGAGCGATGGCTGATGCCACGCGCGCGCTGCTCACCGCCGACATCGTGCTCGCCGAGCAGACCATCGAGTACCGCGAAGAGATCGACACTCTCGCCGTCGAATGGGAACACGAGGCCTTCGCCTTCCTCGCTCGACAGTCACCGGTTGCCCACGATCTGCGCCGTGTCGTGTCCGGGATCAACATCGTGGCCGACCTCCAGCGCATGGGTGGACTCGCGGTGCACATCGCCGAGCTGGCCCGCCGCCGTCACCCCGCACATGTGCTGCCGCCCGAGGTCGAGGGCGTGTTCACCGAGATGGGTCGGGTAGCCATCGCTCAAGCGGAGGCGACCCAACGAGTGCTCGAGACGCGGGACGCCGAACTCGCCGCGAGTCTGCGAACGCAGGACGAGGAGATGGACGCACTGCACCGCAGCCTGTTCATGTTGACCTCCGCGCCCGACTGGCCGCACGGTGTACCGGCCGCCGTCGACATCACGTTGCTCGGCCGCTTCTACGAGCGTTATTCCGACCACACCGTCGAGGTCGCGAAACGGGTCATCTTCCTGGTGACCGGAGCGCGCCCCACCGACGAGTCTTAGTCTGCGAGAACCGCTCGGAGATGGCAGGATCGGCACGATGAAACGTGACGTCTCCGCGTACCTCGATGTCGATGTGACCGAGGCCAGCACCCTCGAGTTCCAGATCGCGATCGCGCCGCATCCAGGAACCGAAGTGTGGGAAGCACTCTCGTTCACGCTCGACGGCCAACCCGTCGAAGCGCAGGAAATCAGCGGCGCGCACGGCACCCGCATCCACAAGCTGCACGCCGACGTCGGCAAGCTCGAAGCGTCGTACTCGGCGACGATCTACGGCAACACCGACCCGGCACCGGTGTCCGATTACGACCTGTCGCTGTATCTGCGGCCGAGCCGCTACGCCGAGGCAGACAAGTTCTTCGGTTTCGCAGCAACGGAATTCGGCTCGTACCCGCCGTCGGAGAAGCTGCTCGCCGAGGTGTCGTCCTGGGTGGGAGCTCGGCTGAGCTACGTTCCCGGCAGCAGCGACCCCATCGACGGCGCCGTCGACACCCTCCTCGCCGGTGCCGGAGTGTGCCGCGACTACACCCACCTCGTCGTCGCACTGCTCCGCGCAGTGAACGTGCCCGCTCGACTCGTGGCCGTGTACGCGCCGGGCTGCGATCCGATGGACTTCCACGCAGTTGCCGAAGCCTTCGTCGAAGGACAATGGCGAGTGGTCGACGCCACCTGCCTCGCGCCGCGATCGACCCTGGTGCGCATCGCAACCGGACGCGACGCAGCCGACACCGCCTTCCTCGACAATCACGGCGGATCGATCATCCTCAACAGCGCCGTCGTCGGAGCCGTCGTGGATGGGCCGCTGCCCTTCGACGACATCACCCAATTGGTGTCGATCACCTGATCGGGTCGCTTCGAGGCGCGTTAGGCTGGCTGCGGCCCGTGCGAATGTCGTTGCGGCGTGGTGGTGTGTGGACCGATGCGATCGTCGTCGGCGTGGTCGTAGCCGTCGGTGTCGTTGCCGCAGGTCTCACCCACCAGCCGATGGGGCAGTCAGGATATGTCAGTGAGCCTGTCGAATACCCCGTGGACATCCCAGGGTGCGCATCGGTAGAGCCGCCCGAGGAAGATCAGTTCTACGAAGTGATCGTGGGCCGTGACTACGACGACCCCTCCTACCCGTGGTTGACGTCGAAAAAGGCGAACTCGATGTCGATCGCAGTGCGCAAAGCCCTTCCCTCTCAGGTCGACGTCGTTGCTGGTTCGACGTTCTGGTCCGGCGGTGATCCGCTGATTTTTCAGCCGGTTGCCAGCGCGGACGGAGCGTATGACCCCGGCACCTCCGCGGACGGCATAGTGTCTCGCGACGGTGTCGAAGGTTCGCTGATGGTCAATGTGACCCGCGTCGACGACGGTCCCAAGCCATGCCAGGCCGGGTGGCTGGACGCTCGCGAGATTCTCTCCGACGGAACCGTCGTCGACACCAGGGACACCTGGGATGAATTCGACGGGGATCGCACCCATTCGAATTCCGTGCGCGTGTACGCACCCGATAATTCCGTCGTCGTTGCGTCATCATCGGACCGGAACGCTGATTACGTGTCCACCGGTTCCGTGCCACTGTCGATCGAGGAGTTGCGCACGATAGCGCTGCGGCCGGAGTTGCTGTGGTCCACACCGGTCCCGGAGGGAACTCTCCCACTTCCGATTTCATGCGACACCAATTCCGAGGGCGCAGGGCAGTTCTCGTCTCAGTCCGTCGATCGCCTCAACGCGTCTCTGGACGAGTTCTGGCGAGCGGCCCAGCTTCCAATCGAACTCGACAGACCGCTGGGCTCGATGCGAACCTCCCCGTCGGGATCGGCCGGAGCGTGCGGAGCCGTGATGGTCGGCGACGGCACCCTGACGATCAGAGTGATCGACGCGGACTACGAGCCCTCCGAAAACCCCTGGGGTGCGCTGACATTGCCTGACGGATCGCAATTCCGCGACGACAACCCAGGCGCGAGTGCAATGACTCTCGACGGTGATCCGATCGAGGACGTCACGTTGGTCAAACCGTCGGGCACCCGCGTGGACGTGCAGATTGCGGCTCGCGCAACCAGTGTCGACCGACCACTTCTGCAGGCAATCGCGCTGGCTGTAGCCGGTTCGGTCGACTGAGAATCGTGATCTTCACTGCCGGATTCATGATCGTGGTGGTGCTATCGACTGCGGCTGTTCGTTCACGTGACGGTCTCTGCAAGGCCGCCGTCGCGCTGGTGTGGCTTCCCCTCGGCATTGCTTTCCTGACCATTTGGGCGTTCAGCTATCGGTGGGCACACCAATCAGGTTGTCGCGAAGCCTTTCCCGAGTATTTCGGGTACCGGCCGCCGGATTACGAGGTGGAGCCGTTTCCCGTCGAGGACCGGCAGACGTGGTGGCCTCTCGGTCGAGAATGCGTCGGCCGCGACTCCGATACCGGCACCGTGATCGTCGAGCACACTGGCTGGGTAACAACGATGATCGTGTATCCAGCCGTGACCTGTGCGGTGGTCGCACTGACTGTCGTCGTAGTGAGACTGTCTGCTCTCGGGCGACGCGCCGGCCGTGCGCGGTCGTGAGCTCCTGACGTGTCCGCCGGCCTGCACGGCGAACTGTATCGGTTTGATCGGGCGGGTTCTCGAGAGAATCCGCGGGCTTGTCACTGCCGCCTCGCGCGCCACTGAACCGGCTTGTGGGAGCAATCGTCATCCGCTGTAGATGGCGCGTGGCAGGATCGAGGCCATGTCTCGCACTCTGAACCTCGTCGGCGATCCGGAGGCCGATGCATTGCTCGCCGAGGATCCGTTCGCGCTCTTGATCGGCATGCTTCTCGATCAGCAGGTGCCGATGGAATCCGCCTTCGCCGGGCCGAAGAAGCTCGTCGACCGCCTCGGTGATCTGAAAGTCGATACCGTCGCCGACGCCGATCCGGACGACTTCGCCGCATTGTGCGCGCAGACCCCGGCCGTGCATCGTTTTCCCGGCTCGATGGCCAAGCGCATCCAGGGACTCGCCGCATTTCTCGTCGAGAACTACGACGGCAAGCCGCAGGAAATCTGGACCCGCGACGACCCCGACGGTGCCGAGGTTCTGAAGCGTCTCAAAGCACTTCCCGGCTATGGCGACCAGAAGGCGCGCATCTTCCTCGCGCTGCTCGGCAAGCAGATGGGCGTGACGCCCGACGGGTGGCGAAAGGCTGCCGGAGCGTACGGCGACGAGGGTGCGCGTCGATCCATCGCCGATGTCGTCGACGAGAAGTCCCTGCTCGAGGTACGCGAATTCAAGAAGGCAGCGAAAGCGGCAGCCAAGAACAAATAAGTCTGTCGGTGCCCGTCGGTACGTTGTGGCAGAACTTGCACCGGGGGGACGAGATGACCGAGACGATCGGGACGTACGAGGGGTGGCTGGCCTCGCTCGACGAGGACGCACTGACGGATCTGCTGCGACGTCGACCGGACGTGGCGACCGACCCGCCACCCCGCTCGTTCGGGTTGCTCGCGCAACTCCTCGGCTCGCCCTGGCGGGTGGCGGCACTTCCTCGAAAACTCGACAGGGGAGCGCTCGACCTGCTCGAGTTGTTCGCGCTCATGGAGGATCTCAGCCGCGCCGAGATCGGCCACTGGACGGGCGAGGGAATCTCGAACGAGACGCCGCATATCGATGCAGCCCTGAACACTCTGATGGCCTACGGCCTGATCTGGCCGCACACAGCAGGGGGCTCGGACGCGGTCGAGTACCGCCCCGTCGATCTGTCCGGCGTGTTCTCGCATCCGTTCGGACTTGCCCGTAGGCAGCGAAAGTTGTTCTTGCACTGCGCCGTCGAGCAGGACCGACTTGCTTTGCTGGCTCGCCTCGGCGTCGACTCCTCGCTCGATCGAGCCGAACGCGCCGACGCCGTCGCGGCCGCGATGACCCCCGAACGTATCCGAGCCTTGTTCGACGACGGCCCGCCCGAAATGCGAGAGATGTTGTCTCGCTTCGTCGATGGACAACCGGCGTCATTGATCTTCGATGTGCCGCCGACCGCAGGTACCGCCGCCTTCGAGCGCGGATTGCTGTATCGATTGGACGGGCATCGCGTCGAGATGCCGTTGGAAGTGAGCATCGCGCTGCGAGGAGACGGGTGGCGATTGCCCATCAAGCTCAAGCCGCCAGAATTCGCCACTCGTGTTCTGTCGCAAAATGGCTCGCGGCGAGCGCGCTCCATCGCCTTGCTGCAGTTCTGTGAGCACACGCAGGCGTTGTTGACGGCAATCGACACCGATGGCCTGGCAATGATGAAGACCGGTGGCCTCAGCGCCAAAGAACTCCGTGCGCTGACTGCTCGTCTGGGATTCGCCGACGAGCATCACACCGCGCTGATGCTGATGCTGGCGCGCGAAGCCGGTTTGCTCGCCGACCGGGGAAAGACCGGTATCGCATTGACCTCGACCTACGAAACATGGTCGACGAGCTCGCGATCCGAACAGGCGGCAGCATTGCTGGCCGCGTGGTGGTGCTCGCCCTTCACACCGACCCACCGGGTGCCGCGATCCTCCCAGAAGACCTCGCCGGTACTCAAGAAGATGCTCGACGATCCCGCAGCCGCAGACGTGCGTTCGACTGCCTTGGCGGCTCTTCTGCGCCTCGGCGGATCCGACAGCCCGACGCCGGTGTTGTCCGATCCCGACGAATTCGCCCGCTACCTCGACTGGCATATTCCGGTCGTCTCGACGAGCGCCGGGCCTGGCCACGTGCGCGCACTCTGGGCCGAGGCCACCCGCCTCGGAGTTCTGGTCGACGGCGCACCGACAGATCTGTGCGCCACCCTGACGGACTTCCGAGTGGGCCGAGACGGCGATCCGCGCCAGATCGCCTCCGCGCTGGCAACGCAGCTACAGGATCTGGCCGAATGGGTGCCGTTCTCGGTGCGCCTGCTGCCCGATTCGACCGCAGTGGTCACCGGGCCGCCGAGCACCGAGGTGGCGTCGATACTCGGTGCGGCCGCGCAACCCGAGTCGCGGGAAGTGGCGTCGGTCTGGCGCTTCACGCCGGCGACGATCCGTAGCTTCTTCGACACCGGTGGTACCGGGGAGGAGTTGATCGACGCCCTCGCCGAGATGGCCGCCACCGACGTTCCCCAAGCCCTGGCCTACACGATCCGAGACTGTTGGCGCACCTACGGCGCACTGGCCGTGCGCAAGATCCCGTGTGCCATCGTCTCCGAGGACGTCGTACTGCTGACGAACATCGAGACGGACGAGGCATTGGCGGTGCTGAAGTTCCAGCGGCTCGCGCCGACAGTCCTGATCAGTTCTGCCACACCCATCGACACTCTCGCGGTGCTGCGCAGGCATGGATACTCCCCGGTGCGACATTCCGACACCGGCCGGCTCGAGCTGGCCAGCGCGACCAAGGTCCGCGCCAACACCACCCGCACCCCGCACCCGAGCGCACCCGCAGCACCGGCTCGACGCGAATCACGCGAGCTGGCACAGCTGCTGCAGACAGGCGACTCCGGCACCGTCGACGACGCGCGGGTGCGTTCCGCACTCAGCACGCACAGCAGACTGCTGCCACGGGAGCTCGACGCGCTGACCGACGCCGCAGCGCGCGGCGCACCCGTCTCGATCGACTATCAGAACTCCAAAGGCGCAATCGTGCGGCACGCGATCTCGGACGCGCTGCAGGACGGCAACTGGCTACTCGCGCTGTCGACGTCCACCGGCGCCCGGGAAAGCTTCGCGATCATGAACATCAGAGCGGTGTCCGTCGGTCCGCACTGATGCACGATGCAACTGTGTCGTCGGTCGCCGGTACCCTTTCGGGCGTGGCCCTCTACCGGAAGTACCGTCCTGCGACGTTCGCCGAAGTCGTCGGTCAGGAGCACGTCACCGAACCGATCAGCGTGGCGCTCGATTCCAACAGAATCAACCACGCCTATCTCTTCTCAGGCCCTCGCGGCTGCGGAAAGACGTCCTCGGCGCGCATCCTCGCTCGATCGCTGAACTGCGCCGAAGGACCGACCTCCACCCCCTGCGGTGTGTGCAACTCCTGCGTCGCACTGGCACCGGGCGGACCCGGCAACTTCGACGTCGTCGAGATGGACGCAGCCAGCCACGGTGGCGTCGACGATGCCCGCGATCTTCGAGACAAAGCCGTGTACGCCCCGGCCGAGTCGCGCTACGTCATCTTCATCATCGACGAGGCACACATGGTCACCCCGGCCGGCTTCAACGCGCTGCTCAAGGTAGTCGAGGAACCGCCGGAGCACCTGGTCTTCATCTTCGCGACCACCGAGCCCGAGAAGGTGCTCCCCACCATCCGCTCGCGAACCCACCACTACCCGTTCCGACTGCTCGCGCCGTCGACGATGCGCGGCCTGCTCGAGAAGATCTGTGGTCAGGAACAGGTCCCGGTCGAGGACGCGGTCTATCCACTCGTCATCCGCGCGGGTGGCGGTTCTCCGCGTGACTCGCTGTCGGTCATGGACCAGTTGCTTGCCGGAGCCGGACCGGAAGGCGTCACCTACCCGCGAGCTCTGTCGCTGCTCGGCGTCACCGACGTCGCGCTGATCGACGAGGCCGTCGACGCCCTGGCCGCGGGAGACGGCGGCGCACTGTTCGGCACCGTCGACAAGGTGATGGACGCGGGCCACGACCCACGTCGCTTCGCCATAGACCTCCTCGATCGCATGCGAGACCTGATTCTCATGAAGGCCGTACCCGACGCCGGTGAACGTGGCCTGGTCGACGTGCCGGGCGACGTCCTCGAACGACTCCGCGACGAGGCGGACCTGCTCGGGTCGGCGACGCTGACCCGCTACGCCGAGATCGTGCACTCGGGCCTCGGCGAAATGCGAGGGGCCACTGCGCCGCGCCTGCTGCTCGAAGTGATGTGCGCACGGATGCTGCTGCCCTCGGCCTCCGATGCGGAATCGGCCGTACTGCAGAGGCTCGAACGCGTCGAACGTCGCCTGGACGTCACCCTTCCTGCCGGTGAGCAGGCGGCAGTGGCACAGGCAGCCGCAGACCCGACACGACCACAGCTGCCCGCGACCGACGAGCCTGCACCCTCCGGCCCGCCCCCGGTGAACAAATTCCAGCGACCGTCCCAGCGACAGCCGGCTGCCGAGGCCGCCCCCGCCCCCGCTCCGGTGCCAACCCCCGCTCCGACACCAGCGCCTGCGCCTGTCGCGGCACCCGAACCCATGGCGGTCCCGGAACCGTCTCCGGTGCCAGAGCCTGCAGCCCCCGAGCCCGCTCCCACACCCGAACCGGCTCCGACCCCCGAACCGGCTCCAACACCCGAACCGGCTCCGACCCCCGAACCGGCTCCAACACCCGAACCGGTCCCGACACCCGAGCCCGAACCGGCTCCGACCCCCGAACCGGCTCCGACGCCCGAACCGGAACCCGCGCCCGCACCGGTCACGACTTCCGCTGCAGCGCAACAGCATTCGGAACCATCGCTTTCTCACGAGGATTTTCCGCCGGAGCCCGAGGACGAGTACGGCCCGGAGCCCGAGCCGGTGTACGAATCCGAACCCGAGCCTGTCGCGGCACCCGCGGCTGCCTCCAACGAGCCCGATGCGGCGGCCGTCCGCGCAGTGTGGTCCGAGGTGCGAACCAAGGTACGAGAGCGAAGCAGGACCGTCGAGGTGATGTTGTCCGGTGCGTCGGTACGCACCGTCGAGAACGGCACCATCACTCTGGGCCACGATTCGGCACCGCTGGCGAAGCGTCTCGAAGAACCCCGCAATGCAGACGTCATTCGGGATGCGTTGCGTGACGTGTTCGGCGTCGAATGGTCGGTGGTCTGTCTGGTGGGTGCTGCGGCACCACCGGAACCGTCATCAGCAAAAAAAGATGAACCGGCAGCGAAACCCGCGTCGCTGCCGAAGTTCTCGAGGCCGAGCCAGGCAGGGGCTCCCCGTCCGACGTCGGACGGTTTCGGTTCAGCGGGCGATGGATCGGACGCAGATATTCCGATGCCCGAGGCTCCGGACTATCCGGATGATCCCGAGCCGGTAGGTCCGCCGCCTCCGGAGACGCCGGAGGACGAGGAAGAACTGCTCAAGGCCGCGGCCGAGCCTGCGGACCCGTCGGTTCGTCGTGACCCGGAAACGGTCGCCATGGAGCTGCTGGTGAGCGAACTCGGAGCGGTACCGCTCAAGGAGATCTGAGGCTCAGGCGAGCGTGAGATCGTCGGTGTCGACGAATACCAATCGGCCGCTGTCGAGAGCGACGGCCCAACGCTTGGCGACAGCCCAGTTCCGCGAGGTGCTGTCGGTCGCTTGGACTCCGAAGTCGTCGACGATTGCGCCGGTCTCGTAGGCGTCGGATCCAGAACTGTCGGCTTCGGACTTGTCGTCGTTGCGAGTGCGTACCTTGACGCGAGCGCCCACGGTCGGTTCGTTGTCGGTTTCCATGGTCGGTCTTCTTTCGCCTTCGGTCGATCTGACGCATCGTAATTTCCCATGACGGGGTCGTTCAAACCTGAACCGCATCGTGGGTCATGCGAAACGCTCGTTTCGGTCCTTATGTCGGATCGGTATGCCAACTTACTGTGGCATGAGCTGAGGTCTGTCATGGCCTCGCACCGACGCGATCGGCCGGCACGGCGATCGCGACAAGATCGAGTATGTGGAAGGAACTGCGCGCTGTGACTACAGAGGCATTCATTTACGAGGCCATCAGGACTCCCCGAGGTAAAGGAAAGAACGGCTCCCTGCATTCGGTGAAGCCGATTTCCTTGGTGACCGGGCTGATCGACGAGCTTCGTCGACGTTTCCCCGACATGGACGAGAACCGAATCTCCGACCTCATCCTGGGCGTGGTCTCGCCCGTCGGAGATCAGGGTGCCGACATCGCCCGCACGGCCGTGCTCGCAGCCAAGATGCCCGACACCGTCGGCGGCTTCCAGCTCAACCGCTTCTGCGCGTCGGGCCTCGAGGCCGTCAACCTGGCCGCGCAGAAGGTGCGCTCGGGCTGGGACGAACTGGTTGTCGCCGGCGGCGTGGAGTCGATGTCTCGCGTGCCGATGGGCAGTGACGGCGGCGCATGGGCCATGGACCCGGCCACCAACTACGACACCTACTTCGCCCCGCAGGGCATCGGTGCCGACCTGATCGCCACCATCGAAGGATTCACCCGCGAGGACGTCGACGCGTATGCCGTCCAGTCCCAGGAGCGCGCCGCAGCGGCGTGGTCCGGTGGTTACTTCGCCAAGTCCGTCGTTCCGGTCACCGACCAGAACGGTCTGCTGATCCTCGATCAGGACGAGCACATGCGTCCGGGCAGCACCGTCGAGTCGCTCGGCAAGCTGAACCCGGCATTCACCGGTATCGCGGCCATGGGCGGATTCGACGACGTGGCGCTGCAGAAGTACCACTGGATCGAGAAGATCGATCACGTCCACACCGGCGGAAACAGCTCCGGCATCGTCGACGGCGCAGCCCTCGTCCTCGTCGGCAGCGAGCAGGCGGGCAAGGACCTGAACATGGTCCCGCGCGCCCGCATCGTCGCGACGGCCACCAGTGGTGCCGATACGACGATCATGCTGACCGGACCGACCCCGGCGTCGAAGAAGGTTCTCGCCACCGCGGGACTGACCGTCGACGACATCGATCTGTTCGAGCTCAACGAGGCGTTCGCTTCCGTGGTGCTGCGTTTCCAGAAGGATCTGAAGATCCCGAACGAGAAGCTCAACGTCAACGGCGGCGCCATCGCCATGGGCCACCCGCTCGGTGCCACCGGAGCCATGATCACCGGCACCGTGCTCGACGAGCTCGAGCGCCGCGGCGGCCGGTACGCCTTGATCACCCTGTGCATCGGCGGCGGCATGGGCGTTGCCACCATCATCGAGCGAGTCTGAGGTAGAACGATGTCTGACAACATGATTCAGTGGGGCCAGGACGCCGACGGCATCGTCGTTCTGACGATGGACGACCCCAACCAGGGCGCCAACACGATGAACCAGCTGTACAAGGACTCGATGGGCGCGACGGTCGATCGCCTCGAGGCCGAGAAGGACAGCATCACCGGAGTCGTGCTGACCTCCGCCAAGAAGACGTTTTTCGCCGGCGGCGATCTGCACACCCTCATCGAAGCCAAGCCCGAGGACGCCCAGCGGGTGTTCGACGAGGTCCAGGAAGTCAAGGGACAGCTGCGTCGGCTCGAGAAGCTCGGTAAGCCGGTCGTGTCCGCCATCAACGGCGCGGCACTCGGCGGCGGACTCGAGATCGCGCTCGCCACGCATCACCGCATCGCGGCCGATGTTCCCGGCGTGCAGATCGGTCTGCCCGAGGTCTCGCTCGGTCTCCTGCCCGGCGGCGGCGGCGTTGCCCGCATCACCCGGCTGCTCGGCATTCAGACCGGCTTCATGACGGTCCTCGCTCAGGGCACTCGGTTCCGTCCGGCCAAGGCTCTCGAAATCGGTCTGGTTCACGAATTGGTCGGCAGCATCGACGAATTGGTGCCCACCGCCAAGGCATGGATCAAGGCCAACCCCGAGGGTGGCGTCGCACCGTGGGACGTCAAGGGTTACAAGATCCCCGGCGGTACGCCGTCGAACCCGAAGCTCGCGCAGATCCTGCCTGCTTTCCCGTCCAACCTGCGCAAGCAGATCAAGGGCGCACCGATGCCGGCTCCGCGCGCGATTCTCGCTGCGGCAGTGGAGGGTGCGCAGGTCGACTTCGACAATGCGTGCACCATCGAGTCGCGGTACTTCACCGAGTTGGTCACCGGTCTGGTGTCCAAGAACATGATTCAGGCATTCTTCTTCGACCTGCAGGCGATCAACGCCGGCAAGTCTCGTCCCGACGGCATCGAGAAGACCACCTTCACCAAGGTCGCGGTTCTCGGCGCAGGCATGATGGGCGCGGGCATCGCGTACGTGTGTGCCAAGGCCGGAATCGACGTGGTGCTCAAGGACGTTGCGATCGAGTCGGCGCAGAAGGGCAAGGCGTACTCCGAGGCCATCGAGGCCAAGGCACTCTCGCGTGGCAAGACCACCCAGGAGAAGTCGGACGCTCTGCTCGCACGTATCCACCCGACCGCCGATGCCAAGGACGTCGAAGGTGCCGACCTCGTCATCGAGGCCGTCTTCGAGTCGGAAGAGTTGAAGCAGAAGGTCTTCCAGGAGATCGAGGACCTCGTCGATCCGACGGCGCTGCTCGGTTCCAACACCTCGACGCTGCCCATCACGAGCCTCGCTCAGGGCATCAAGCGTCAGGAAGACTTCATCGGCATCCACTTCTTCTCACCCGTCGACAAGATGCCGCTGGTGGAGATCATTCGCGGCGAGAAGACGTCGGATGCGGCCTTGGCCAAGGCATTCGACCTCGTGCAACTCATCAAGAAGACCCCGATCGTCGTCAACGACAGTCGTGGATTCTTCACCTCTCGCGTGATCGGTACGTTCATCAACGAGGCCATCGCGATGTTGGGCGAGGGTGTCGAGCCGTCGACCATCGAGCAGGCCGGTCTGCAGGCCGGTTACCCGGCTGCGCCGCTGCAGCTTTCGGACGAGCTCACGCTCAACCTGATGCAGAAGATCCGCAAGGAAACCTACGACGCCATCAAGGCTGCCGGTGGAACCCCTCCGGAGGATCCGGCCGGCGAGGTCATCGACAAGATGGTCGACGAGTTCGAGCGCCCGTCGAAGGCCAAGGGTGCGGGCTTCTACGAGTACGAAGACGGCAAGCGCGCCGGCCTGTGGCCCGGACTGCGTGATGCGTTCAAGTCGGGTTCGGCGGACATCCCGTTCGAGGACCTCAAGGAACGCATGCTGTTCATCGAGGCCATCGAGACGCAGAAGTGCTTCGACGAGGGTGTGCTGAACACCACCGCCGACGCCAACATCGGCTCGATTTTCGGCATCGGCTTCCCGGCGTGGACGGGTGGCGTGCACCAGTACGTCGTCGGCTACCCGGGTGGCCAGGCCGGCTTCGTCACTCGTGCAGACGAATTGGCCAAGAAGTATGGCGATCGCTTCCAGGTTCCGGCCTCGCTGCGCTGACCCCATGTGAGTGGAAACGCGTAGCAGGCTACGAGTTTCCACTCACATGCGCGTAGCGCTCTCACCCGCGATGCGCGATCAACCTCTCGGCGCCGTCTGTGAATTGTTGCTTCATCAATTCGCAGGCGGCGTCGATGTCGTTTCGAATCAGGGCCGCGATCAGATCCTCGTGATTGCGCACGGCCGCTCGGCCCCAGTCGCGATCGGTGGCGTACAGACGGGTCGGGGTGTAGCGGGTGGCGTTGTTGAGAAACCACGCCAACTTGGACGACTCGGCCAGACGGTTCAGCACACGATGGAACTCGAACTCGATATTCTCGACGTCCTCGGCCCGGCCGTTCTCGACGGCGACCGACAGGGCAGCGGTCAGCTCGGCGAGCCTGCCGAGTTCGACCTCGGTGATCTTCGGTGCCGCCCGGCGCACGAGTTCGACCGCGATCTCACCCTGCAGCCAGAAGATGTCGACGATGTCGCTCGGCGTCAGCGCAGACACCACATAGCCGCGGTGGGGGACGAGCTCGACGATGCCCTCACCACGCAAGGTCAGTAGCGCCTCACGCACCGGGGTGACGCTGACGCCCAGCTGAGCTGCGGTCTCGTCGAGCCGGATGAAGTCTCCCGGACTCACCTCTCCGGACATCACCAGGTGCCGGACGTGGCTGGCGACTTCCTCGGACAACTGCGGCCGTCGCCTCAGAGCCGTCCGCTTGTCTGCCATGTCGAAAAGCCAATCACACCGCGGGCTTGGTCCGGAGCACAACCTTCGCGACGGGTTCGACGACGCGGGCAGCAATCGGCCCCAGGATGGCCATCAGCAGCACGTACGCGGTCGCCAGGGCTGCCAGTTCGCCTTCGACAGCTCCCGCGGCGACGGCCAGTCCGGCGATGACGATGGAGAACTCTCCGCGCGCCACCAGAGCCGCACCGGCGCGTAGTCGTCCCGGCCTACCGATTCCCTGCCGACCTGCCGCCCACCAGCCCGTCGCGATCTTGGTCGCGGCGGTGGTGACGGCGAGTACGACGGCCCAGCCCAACACGGGCGGGATGGTCGACGGGTCGGTGCCCAGACCGAACACGACGAAGAACATCGCGGCGAACAGGTCGCGTAGGGGCTCGAGGACGCGGGTCGCGTTGTCAGCCGTCGAGCCGGAGATCGCGATTCCCAACAGGAACGCGCCGACGGCCGCCGAGACTTGCAGTTCCGATGCGATGCCGGCCACCAGCAGGGCGGATCCGAGGACTTTGAGCAGGACGATTTCTCGGTCGGGACTGTCGACGATCGCCGAGACGAATCTGCCGTATTTCAGCGCGACGACCAACACGAAGGTGATGACGAACAGTGAGATGCCGAGGGCTTCGAGTCCGCCGAGGAAGCTGACTCCGCTCAGGACGGCGGTGAGGATCGGGAGGTAGATGGCCATCGCGAGGTCCTCGAACACCAGGATCGACAGTACGACGGGGGTTTCACGGTTTCCCAGTCGGCCCAGGTCGGTGAGTACTTTGGCGATGATGCCCGACGACGAGATGTAGGTGACGCCGCCCATCACGAGCGCCCCGACTCCGCCCCAGCCGAGCAGCAGCGCGACGACGGCACCGGGCGCGAAGTTGAGGACGATGTCGACCAGACCGGCCATCCACGATCGACGCAGGCCGGTGACGAGCTCGGTTGCGGTGTATTCGAGGCCGAGCAGCAGCAACAGCAGGATGACGCCGATTTCGCTGGCGATCTCGCTGAACTCGTCGATGCCGCCGAGGTTGACGAATCCGCCGTTGCCGAAGGCCAGTCCGCCGAGCAGGTAGAACGGGATGGGGGAGACGCCGATCCGGCCGGCGAGTCGAGCGAGAAGTCCGAGAACGAAGAACACGGCACCCAGCTCGGTGAGGGCGAGCGCGCTCTCGGCCACGGGTCAGCCCCGACTGATCTCAGGCATTGCCGAGCAACTTGGCTGCTGCATCCAGTCCGTCCGCGGTGCCGACGGCGACCAGCAGGTCACCTGCGGCGAGCGTGAAGTCGGGGGTGGGTGACGGTTGTACCTGGCCGGCGCGCATGACAGCGACGACGGATACTCCGGTCTTGGTGCGCATGGCGGTGTCGCCGAGTGTGCGGCTGACGAACCGTGAATTCGCGCGAATGGGGAGTTGACGAGTGTTGATTCCGGGGAGGTCGCGATGCTCTTCCCCGAGCTGAGCAATGAGTTGCGGCGACCCGAGCAGATTGCCCAGGGCCGCCGCTTCCTCATTGCTCAGGGTGATGGACGCCTGCGTCGCATCGGGGTCGTCCTTGCGCGAAACGATCAACTCGTTCGCGCCGTCCTTGCGGGTGATGACGCCGATGCGGCGCCCGGAAGCGAGGGCAAAATCTTTCCGCACCCCGATTCCGGGCAGCAGGGTCACTTCGACGTTCATGGTCGAAATGCTAGCCCTGCAGGCAACGCGTTATCGCAGGATCAGGCGTGGAGCCTGCAGGAACGACCCGTGAAAATGTGAATCAGGATGCGACGGCAGCGAGCAGCGCTTCGCGCTGGTTTGCGCCGAGGCCGCCGATGCGGCGCGTATCTGCGATGGACAGCTGCTCGAGCAGCTGTGCGGCGCGCACGGATCCAACGCCCGGCAGGGCCTTGATCAGCGCGGACACCTTGGTCTTCTTGACGATCTCGTCGTTCTCCGCCTTGGCGAGGACGTCAGCGACGCTCAGTTCGCCGGACTTGACGGATGCGAGCAGCTTCGACCGCGCAGTGCGTGCCTCGGCCGCCTTGGCCAGCGCCGCGGTGCGCTGTTCCGGTGTCAATACTGGTAAAGCCATGGCCTGTTCTCCTCGATTGTGGTGACCCGTCGCTCGTTGACAGGTCTCGACCCTCTTGCATCGTGCCTGGTGGCTCTTCCAATCTAACCGAACAACACGGGTGTCATTCACGGTCGAACCACCGAACCTCCCTCGCCAGGCTACGTCCTATCCGATTCGGGGTGTGCCCCGACCAGCACTTCGGCCTTCCGGAGCCGGTGTGTGCTGGGTGTTCGACGCCTCGAGCCGGCTCGGTCGGGAGCGGTCGCGTGCGTTTTTCGATGGGCGACGCGAGCCTCGTGCCGTGAGCGCTACGGCCAGTGACGCCGTATCCGAACGGTCGGTCGGATTGTTATTCTGGCGGCATGATGCGCACCCGAGGACTGCTGGCCGGACTGGCCGCGTCGATGCTCCTGCTCGTCGGCGCGGGTACCGCGGCCGCTGCTCCGATCAACGTTCCGTGGTCACCCGACGACGTGCTCGATTCGGAGGTCAGCTTCGAGTCCGGTGGCATCACCTTCTACGGCAGCCTTCGCATGCCGGTCGGCGAGACCCGCGGCGTGGCATTGGTGCTGCCGGGCAGCGGGCCGACCGATCGCAACGGGAACTCGGGTGATCTGCAGCTGAACACGACCGCATACGTCGCCGACGAGCTATCCCGACGCGGTATTGCGAGCCTGCGTTTCGACAAGCTCGGGAGCGGCCGCACCGGCCTGGCCGGGGTGGATCCGAACAACCCGCCCGGCTTCGATGCGCAGGTCGACAATGCTGCGGACGCACTGGCTTTCCTGCAGCAGCGCACCGGTGTCGGGGCAGATCGCACGACGGTGATCGGGCACAGCGAGGGCGCGCTGACGGCATTGCGCCTTGCTGATGCCGACAGCGCGGCGTTCACCCATGTCGGTCTGCTCGAGCCGTTGTCGATCCGCTACCTGGATCTGCTGACAGCACAGGTCGATCGCAACATCGGCGAGGCCGTGGCGGTCGGCCAGTTCACCGAGGAGCAGGCCGCGTCGTCGAGGGATCGCTTCGCCCAGGCCGTCGCCGATATTCGCGCGGGACGACCGCTGTCTGCCGAACCCGACCCGATCGTCGACGGTCTGGGACTGCGGCAGAGCGCCACCTTCCTGCGGGAAGCGGATGCCACGGACCCGGCGGATCTGGCTGCCGCGCTACCGGACTCGTACTCCTCGTTCCTGACCTGCTCGGACAAGGACCTGAACGTGTCCTGCGGCCAGGTCGAGAACGTGCGAGTGGCCCTGGGCCACACCGATCTCCACTTCGCGCACTTCGCCAACAGCTCGCACATGCTGGGCGAGCTCGGCCCGCTGCCCGCCGATCCGAACACCGCCCTGGCACCGCTGCCGCTCTCGGGGGAGTTTCGCGATGCGTTCGGCCGGTGGGTGGACGGACTCTGACCCGTCGAGTTCGCAGTTACGTCGTCGCTACCGGACAACCGCGAATCGGTGATGCGGCCTGGGTGCCCAGATCTTTCGGGCTGTACCCGACGGGATAGCCGGGGTAGGTCTTGTTGCCTGCGTCGGCTGTCGTGCGTGAGTGTTTTCTCGTGGGCAGGAAACGCTCCACGCGGGCCTTGGTCCGCAGCGCCCGCACCGCGGCCCGTTCCAGCGTGGGTGAGCCGGCGGGGAAGCCGAATGCGTTCGCCATCCGATCGTCGAGCAACGCGAACACGCCCTGCCGGACGGCCGGGGTGAGCGCGGCGGGAAACCACGAGCAGTAGAGATCGAGGGTGTAGGTGCCGATGCGGCGGTTGTCCTCGCTGAAGCGGAACGTGCGTTCTTCGTAATCGAGCTTGAACTGTGCGAACTCGGTGTACGACTCCGGAATGTCTTTGATGCCCATGCGTTTACCCACTTCGCTGTAGAAGTGGAAGGTCGCGAGCCGCTCGTGGGGATGCAGGCGACGCCAACCGTAGGTGTCGATCCATTCGATGGGCTCGTAGATGAACGTCGTGAGCACGTACAGCATGTCGTCGTTGGAGATGTCGTACTGCGCGTGCATTCGATTGACCGTCCGCAGTGACTCGCGACCTCGTTCGGAGTCGTATCCGTGTTCGACCATTTCCGACATCAGCAGCGAGGTGTCGTCGTACCGCTTCTGCGGTCGCTTCTCGAACTCGCCGGTCCGGGCCAGCAGAGCGGAGATCGTCGGCACGCAATAGGTTCGGAACAAGGCGAATTCGAGGGCCCGCTGATAGTCCCAGGGGAACTCGTACCCCGCGGTGATCCGGTGAATGGTGTGACAGTCGCGGACCGGGTCGAGTTCCTCGACGCGGCGCAACCACCCGTATCGACCCCGACCCGGCGCGATATCCATGGTCAGCCTCGTCCGTGGCGGAGTTTGAGCGCCAGCACCGAGAGCTTCATGTTCCGGGCTTTGCGCTTCATCGTCAGCAGATCGATCGGTGCCGCGAAGCCCTGCACGGTCAGTGATTTGACGGTGCTGAATTCGCGAAGGCCGTCGTCGCCGTGGATGCGCCCGAAGCCCGAGTCGCCCGTTCCGCCGAACGGTAGGGCCGGGACGCCGGCGAAGCCCAGCACCGAATTGACCGTCACGACACCACAATCGAGCTTCTCGGCGGCGCGTCGCCCGACCGCGGTGTCCTTGGTGAACACCGATGCACCCAGACCGTAGGAGGACGCGTTGGCACGGGCGATGGCCTCGTCCAGGTCGCGGACCTTGTTGACGACGACGGTGGGCCCGAACGTCTCCTCGGTGATCGCGGTCGAATCCTCGGGAACGTCGGTGAGGACGACGGGGTCGATGTACGGCCCGTGCAGTGAGTCGAGACCTCCCACCAATGCCGTGCCGCCCTTGGCCAACGCATCCTCGATCTGGCCGCGGACGATGTCGCTCTGCTTACCCAGCGTCATCGGGCCGTAGGACGAGGTCTTCGATCCACCGGGCTTCAATTCCTTGACCGCCCTGGTGAATTCGGTGACGAACCGGTCGTACACCGGGGCGGCGACGTAGATTCGTTCGACTCCGGCGCAGGTCTGCCCGGCATTGCCCATCGCGCCGAACGTCGCGAACTCCACGGCCGCAGAGATATCGGCGTCGGCGTCGACGAGCATCGCGTCCTTACCGCCGCACTCGGCGATCAGCGGCGTCAACGACTTTGCGCACGTGGCCATGACTTTCTTGGCCGTCGCGGTCGAACCCGTGAACGCGATCTTGTCGACGCCGGCTTCGACCAGGGCGGTGCCGGTGGAACCGTCGCCGGTGATCGTCTGGAACACCGGGTGGGGAGCGGCGAGCGACTGCCACTTCTCGGCCAACCAGACTCCGACACCCGGAGTGAGTTCGCTGGGCTTGAAGACGACGGTGTTGCCTGCGGCGAGGGCGTACGCGATCGACCCCATCGGCGTGTAGAGCGGGTAGTTCCACGGCCCGATGACGCCGACGACGCCGAACGGGCGGTAGCTGACGTAGGCCTTCTGGTTGATGGCGAGCAGACCCGATCCGACCCTGCGCTGTTTCAGGGTCTTGCCGGCGTGGCGCGCCGCCCAATCGATGTGCTCGACGCCCAACATGACTTCCAGCAGGGAGTCTTCGTCCGGCTTGCCGGTTTCGGCGGCGATGACGGCGGCGAGGCTCGCGGCGTCGCGGGCGATCGCGGTCTTGAATTCGAGGAGCCACCGCTTGCGGCCCTCGAAGCCCTGCGCGTCCCACCACCGGGCGGCCGAGCGGGCGCGGGCCACGGCGATCTCGACCTCGGCGCCGTCGGCGATCGGGTACGTGGCGAGTGCGAGACCCGTTCTGGGATCGAGGCTTTCGAAGGTGCTCTCGTTCGTTCGTTCGATCTGGTCCGTCACGGGCTCTATCCTCCAGCAGATCGCATCACATATATTTGATGTGATTCAATGTTGTCCAGGACACACTATGCGTCCGTCACCGTTGCAACAACCCCCGCCGCCCCGCTGTGCAGGAGATGTGGAATGAGCCTCGATCTCACGCGCACGGCGTCGTCGAAACAGCCGATTCTGCGACGACCGCAGTTGTCCGAGGACGTCGCCGTGAGCATCCGCCGAAGGATCGTCGCCGGTGCGCTGAAGCCGGGGACGTTCGTCCGCATCGACGAGACCGCAGCCGAGTTGGGAGTCAGTGCCACCCCGGTACGCGAGGCGCTGGTGTCGTTGCGCGGCGAAGGGCTGCTCGAATCGGTCCCGCATCGGGGCTATCGCGTCGTCGAACTGACGCAGCAGGACATCGACGACATCTTCTGGTTGCAGGGCACGATCGCCGCGGCCCTGGCCGAGCGCGCATCCCGCCGGGTGACGGCGGAGCATCTCCAGCAGTTGACCACCCTCAACGACGATCTACGCGACGCCGTGACACGCGCCGACGCCGATGCCGTCGAACGGTGCGAGTTCGAGTTTCACCGCGCCATCAACAAGATCGCAGGCGGCACCACGTTGGCGTGGTTTCTGCTCGGTGCCGTCAAGTACACCCCGACGCATTTACATGCGTCCGACACCGACTGGGGACGACGGGCGGTACGCGGCCACGAGGAATTGATCGAGGCGATGCGTCGAGCCGATCACCGGGCCGCCGGTGAACTGATGCGACATCAGTTCACCGACGCAGCGACCCTGGTTCGATCGTTCAGCTGAGTTCGCTCAGCTCAGGTGATGCGGCTGGGGGTGCGACTTGTGCCCCTCGTCCGAACCCTCGTTGTCCTGATGACCGTTCGACGTGCCCTGCGCTCCTGTTCCCGCCGGAACCATCGAGATGATCACCGACTTCGAGGTGGGGCAGTTGCTCTGCAGCGCAGTAGAATCCAACGGAATCAGCGGATTGGTCTCGGGGTAGTACGCAGCAGCCGACCCACGCGGGGTGTCGTACTCGACGATGCGGAACGACGGCGCGCACCGTTCCACGTCGTCGTCGTCCCACTTGGTGACGAGATCGACCATGTCGCCGTCGCGGAAGCCGAGCGTCGAGATGTCTTCTCGGTGCACGAAGATGACGCGTCGGCCGTTCTCGATTCCGCGGTAGCGATCGCTGAGGCCGTAGATCGTCGTGTTGAACTGATCGTGGCTGCGCAGCGTCTGCAGAATCAGATGGCCGGGCGGAACCTGCAGCACGTCGATCGGCGAGACGGCGAATTCGCCCTTCCCGCTCTTGGTTTCGAACGTCCTGCTGTCGCGAGGGGGATGCGGTAGGACGAAGCCGCCGGGGCGTCGAACATTGACCTCGTACCCTTCGCAACCGGCGACGACGCGCGAGATGTGCGTGCGAATGTTGCGGTAGTCGTCGCGGAAACCCTTCCAGTCGAGACCGTATCGGTCGCCGAGTGTCGCCTCGGCGATTCCGCTGACGATCGCGACCTCCGAGCGCAGGTACGGGCTCGCGGGCTTCAGTGGTCCTCGTGACGAGTGCACCGAGCAGGTGGAGTCCTCCACCGAAATCCATTGCTCGCCACTGGCTTGCACGTCCTTCTCGGTGCGTCCGAGGGTCGGCAGAATGAGAGCGGTCTCGCCGCAGACGAGATGCGAACGGTTGATCTTCGTGGAGATCTGCACGGTCATGCGCATCTTGCGCAGCGCCTCGAACGTGACGTCGCTGTCGGGCGTCGCCTGTACGAAGTTGCCGCCGAGGCCGAGGAAGAAATGGGCCTTGCCGTCGCGCATGGCGCGGATCGAGTCGACGGTGTCCAAGCCGTGCTCACGGGGCGGCTCGAAGTCGAACTCCGCCGCCATGGCGTCGAGGAAGGCCACCGGAGGGCGCTCCCAGATGCCCATCGTTCGGTCGCCCTGCACGTTCGAGTGGCCACGAACCGGAAGCAAACCGGCACCGGCCTTACCGATGTTTCCTTGCGCGAACGCGAGATTGGTGACTTCCTTGATGGTGGCGACGGCATTGCGATGCTGCGTCAGACCCATCGCCCAGCAGAAGACGGTGGCCTTGGAGTCGCGCAGCATCTCGGCGGCCTCGGTGATCTGCTGCATCGACAGGCCGGTGACCTCGGTGACGAGATCGAAATCGACCTCGGCAACGTTTGCTTTCCACTCGTCGAATCCGACGGTGTACTCGCCGAGGAATTCGTGATCGAGGGCGTCCCACTTCACCAACAGTGCCCCGAGGGCCTGGAACAGAGCGAGGTCGCCGTTGAGCTTGATCGGCAGGTGCAGATCCGACAGATCGGTACCGGGACCGACCATGCCGCGCGGGGTCTGAGGGTTCTTGAAGTTCAGCAGTCCCGCTTCGCGAAGGGGATTGATGGACAGAATCTTTGCGCCGTTCTGCTTCGCCAGCTCGAGGGCGGAGAGCATGCGCGGGTGATTCGTGCCGGGATTCTGGCCGGCCAGGATGATCAGTTCGGCGTTGTGAACGTCGTCGAGCGTGACGCTGGCCTTGCCTATGCCGATGGATTCCTGCAGCGCGATGGACGTCGACTCGTGACACATGTTGGAGCAGTCGGGCATGTTGTTGGTGCCGAACGACCGAGCGAACAACTGGTAGATGAACGCGGACTCGTTGGACGCACGACCCGAGGTGTAGAAGATGGCCTCGTCCGGGCTGGCCAGGCTCTTCAACTCGTCGCCGATCAGACGGAACGCATCGTCCCATTCGATGGGCTCGTAGTGGCTGCCGCCGGGGAGCTTGATCATCGGATGCGTGATGCGGCCCTGCTGACCCAACCAGTGTTCGGTGTGCGCATCGAGCTCGGCAATGCTGTGCTGCGCGAAGAACTCCGGAGTGGCTCGCGTCGTCGTCGCCTCCTCGGCGACGGCCTTGGCACCGTTCTCGCAGAACTCGGCGGCGTGCCGATGACCCGGATCGGGATCGGGCCACGCGCAGCTCATGCAGTCGAAGCCCTCGGCCTGGTTCAGCTTGAGGAGCGTCTGCGCGGTGCGCTTGGGACCCATGTGTCCCAGCGCGCGCTTCATCGACACCGCAACGGCGGTGGCACCTGCCGCATGGGTTTTCGGCTTCTCGATATCGAGCTCGGCCTCGTCGACGTCGCTGTCGGTGCGTCTCATGCGGGTCCCTTCGTTGCGTTACCCCCGAAAACCGACAATAGCCCGAAGGCTCAGCCGGCGAGGAGCGCGGTCACCAAATCCACGTACTGCTGTTTCGCTGAATCCTGGCTCGTACCTTCGAGCTTCGCCCATGCATCGAACTTCGCCCGATTCACCATGTCCAGCCGTCCGGGACGCTTACCCGTCACGTCTCCGATCGAACCTTGCTTGAAGAGCGAGTACAGGCGCAGCAGATCGTCGTTGCTCGGCTTGGACGTGAGCTTCTTGACGTCAACCTGCGCATCGGCGAACGACTGGTCGAGATCGGACATGAACGAGCTCCTTCGGCTGTAGGTGCCGTCATCCTTGCACGGCGGCCTGCTCGAGGATGCGAATACAGTGCGCGACGAGAGCGTCGCGAGTGGCGTCGAGGGTGCCGTCCAGAAAACCGATGAACAGAGCCGTCAACGCGCCGACGGTTCCGACGGCGACGAGCTGCCGGTCGGCGGACTCGGGTAGCCGGGCACGAACCAGTTCGACGAACCCGGGCAGCAGGTCGAGTCCGCGTCGGCTCAGCGCAGGTTCGGCCAACGGAGCGATCAGCAGCACTCGTCCCATCCGAGGCTCGTCGACGACGATTTCGACGAACGCCCGGACGGGCGCGGCCACAGCGTCCTTCGGTGATGCTCCGGCGACGGCGTTCTCCAGGGCCTCCTGCGCCCGGGCCCCTACCCAGGCGTAGACCGCGCGAACGAACGTGTCGCGATCGGTGAAGCTCTCGTAGAAGTAGCGCTCGGTGAGTCCGGCTGCGCGGCACACGGCGCGCACGTTGACTGCAGGTCCCTCCTGCGCGCCGAGGAGTTCGATCCCGGCATCGAGCAACGCGTCGTATCGCTTGGATCTGCGCTCTTCCAACTGTTGACTACGCATGTTGTCGAGGCTACTTTGACAACATGCGTAGTCAGTTCGATCGACCCGTCCCACTCGGTCCCGACTCGCTCACCTGGAAGTACTTCGGTGACTGGCGCGGGATGCTGCAGGGCGTGTGGGCGGGGTCGATGCAGAACATGCACCCGGGCCTCGGAGCGGGCGTCGAACAGCATTCGACGTTCTTCGACGAGCGATGGCAGCGCCTCTACCGCTCCCTGTATCCGATCGGGGGAGTGGTGTTCGACGGCGACCGCGCCGAGGAGACAGCCCACCAGGTTCGCGGCTACCACAACGACATCAAGGGAATCGACTCGAAAGGGCGCACGTACCACGCCCTCGATCCCGACACCTTCTACTGGGCACACGCGACGTTCTTCATGGGCACGGTGCTCACCGCCGACCGTTTCATGGGCGGACTGACCGAAACGCAGAAACTGCAACTGTTCGACGAGCACGTGCAGTGGTACCGGCTCTACGGCATGAGCATGCGATCGGTGCCCGAGACCTGGGCCGAATTCCAGAAGTACTGGGAGCACATGTGCACACACGTGCTCGAAGACAACATGGCTGCACGTGGAGTACTGGATCTGTCCGCGCTCGGACCGCCGCCGTATGCCTCCTGGCTGCCGGAACGAGTGTGGGCCGTGCTGCGCAGACCGGTGGCATCGTTGTTCGTCTGGATCACCGTCGGGCTCTACGACCCGCCCGTCCGGGAGCTACTGGGATACACCTGGTCGGAGCGGGACGCACGACGGTTCGCGGTGTTCGGCAGGGCGGTGAACCTCGCGTTCGGGCTGGTGCCGCGTCGTCGCCGACTCCATCCGCGCGCCCGGGCCGGCTGGGATCGCGTGGCGGGCCGCAGGCCGGAATCGGCTCCTCTGGTGCACACGCCCGCCCGCAATCTGCCGCCGGCGCAGCGTCGCTCGCACCCGTCGCACTACAGCCCGAAAGTGTAGGTTTCCGGTCTCCGGGTACGACGCGGGTATGTACAACGTCAGAACTGGCAGCGGGTCGCCGCTGGTCCTCGTCCACGGGCTCGGGTCCTCGCACCACAACTGGGATCCGATCGTCCCGGCGCTCGCGGAGCACCGCGAGGTCATCGCCCTCGATCTCCCCGGGTTCGGACGGACACCGCCGCTGGCCGACGTGTCCATCGCGTCGTTGACCGATGCCCTGCGTGAATACCTCGACAACGAGGGATTGTCCGACGCCGATCTCGTCGGCAGCTCCATGGGCGCGCGGATGGTCGTCGAACTGGCCCGTCGGGGTCACCGTGGGTCGATGGTGGCCCTCGATCCGGGCGGCTTCTGGAACGACCGTCAGGTCAAGGTGTTCGGGGCGACCATCACGGCGTCGCTGGCGTTGATGAAGCGGGCGCAACCGCTGGTGCCCTTCCTGGCCGGGAACCCGATCACCAGAACCGCTGCGCTGGCGCAGTTCTCGGCCGCGCCGTGGAAACTGCCGAGCGGACTGGTCGAACGGGAGCTGAAGGGCTTCTCTGCCAAGACTTCACCCTCGCTCGATACCGCTCGCAAGGCGCTGATCCACGGGCCGAAGCAGCAGGGTGCCCCGAAAGGTTCCCTGCAGGGGTCGCTACTCATCGGCTGGGGCCGTCAGGACAAGGTGACGACGCCCAGCCAGGCAGAGGTGGCGATGCAGCGTTTCCCCGACGCCACCCTGCATTGGTTCGACAAATGCGGACACTTCCCGCACTGGGATCAGCCGACCGAAACCGCCCGAGTCATCCTGCGGGCGACCGGTCGCTAGCTCCCTTGTGAGTGGAACCTCGTAGCCTGCTACGAAGTTCCACTCACAAGGCTCAGTCGTTCCACCACGGACGCAGAGGTACGTCGGCCTGACCTTTCGGTCCGAGCTTGACCGCCAGAACCTGGTGCAGCTGAACGACATTGCGCTCGAATCCCAGACGGGACCCGGCCATGTACAGGCCCCAGACACGGGCGGTTCCCTCGCCGGCCTCGGCGACGCACGCATCCCAGTTGTCCACCAGGTTCTGGCACCACCCGGCGAGGGTCAGCGCGTAGTGCTCGCGCAGGTTCTCCTCGTGCCGGACCTCGAGGCCGACGTCCTGGATCTCGGTGATGATGCGACCCGATCCGGTGAGTTCCCCGTCGGGAAAGACGTACCGGTCGATGAAGCTGCCTGCCTTGGCGTGCGCGCGATTGTCGGGCCGGGTGATCGAGTGGTTCAGCAGTCGACCACCGTCACGCAGCTTGGACTGGATGAACGTGAAGTACGCCGGGTAGTTGCCGACTCCGATGTGCTCGGTCAGCCCGATCGACGAGATCGCGTCGAAATTCGTCTCGGGCACGTCGCGGTAATCGGAGAAGCGAACCTCGGCGAGATCCGACAGACCCTCATCCTCGATGGCCTTCTGCGCCCACGAGGCCTGCTCCTGCGAGAGAGTCACACCGATGACCTGAACTCCGCGTCGCGCTGCGTAGCGCACCATCGAACCCCAGCCGCACCCGATGTCGAGCAGGCGATCACCGGGCTGCAGACCCAGTTTGTCGAACACCAACCGATACTTGTTCTCCTGCGCGGCCTCCAGAGACTGCTCGACGTTCTCGAATGCCGCACAGGTGTACGTCATCGAGGGACCGAGGACCATCTCGTAGAACCTGTTGGACACGTCGTAGTGGTGGTGGATCGCTTCGGCATCGCGTGTCTTGGAATGCCGCAGACCTTCGGCGATGCGACGCCACCGCGGAATCGCCTCCTGGGGTGGAGGAGCGATGGGACGCAGCAAGTCCCAGCCGAGCGACCGAGCGATCGAGGTCAAGGTCATGGCCGACGGGCGGCGGAAGTGGAGCTCGTCGCCCATCAGAGCGAGCAGTTCGTAGGGATCGCCGGGATGAACACCGGTGGCCTCCAGGTCGCCGGAGACATAGGCGCGGGCCATGCCGAGATCACCGGGAGCTGTTGCGAGATAGGTGGTTCCGCGTGGGCTCTTGAGGTTGAGGCCGATCTTGGCATCCTCGGGGCCGGCCACGCTGCCGTCGTACGCGGTGAAACGCAGGGGAATGTTGCCGTCGGAGATCAGCTCGAGGATCTCGGAGATCTTGAGTTTCTGTGGCCCGTTCACCGTGCGATTGCCGGAGTCCTTGAACGTCGTCATTTGCGCTGCACCGCCTTCGAGTACAAATCCAGCAATCGGGATTCGGGATCGTATTTCTTCTTCAGTTCTCTGTATTTCTCGCCGCCGTAGAGAACGGCGAATTCATCCTCGGTGTAGTAAGCGTCCGAGTACAGCGATTTATGCCCCTCGAACTCGGTGACCTTCTTCTCGATGGCGCGGTTCGCGGCACCCTCGGGTCGACCGGGCACGATCGGCACCGACGACCAGAAGCCGATGTTGACGTAGGTGCGCTTGGGCTCGAGCGGGTACAGCGGCCACGGCCGGGACGGATCGGCTCCGGGGGCGGCCGGTTCGCGAAGACGCAAGGGGCACAACCACAACGGCTCGATCGGAATCTCGTCGAGAAACCAGCGTACGAATCCGGCGGTGTGTTCGATGGGAACCTCGACGTCCTGTACGACGCGTTCGCGCGGCGGATTTCCCTTGCGCTTCTCGAGTCGATCGGCGATGTCGTACTTGCGATCGAGGCCGATCAATTTCCAGTAGAAGCTGCTGCGCCGGTACTTGCGCGGCCAGAAGCGTCGGATCCGGGGGTTCTGGGTTCCGAACGCACGCGAGCACCAGAACCAGTCGGTGTCCCAGCGCCACAGGTAATCGTGGATGGTGAGCCGATCGGTCTTCGGAGTGTCCGACGAATGCTGGATCGAGCGGTAGAAGATGTCGGCACCGGTGTAGTCGCTGACGGGTCCGGGCTCGTCGGTCTGAACCCCGAGAGTGAGGTAGCTTTCGTCGGCGCTGAAGACGACGCCGTCCAGGTACTGAACTTCGATGCCGTCGTACTCACGCCGAGCGACGATGGTGTCCATCGTCGTTTGAAGCGTGTCCAGATCGTAGAATCGCAAGTGGCGCAGGGCAACGAACGGAAGTACCGGCTCGAGTTCGATCTTCAGCCGCGTCGAGTAGCCGAGAGTGCCGTACGAGTTGGGAAAGCCCCAGTACAGGTCCGCGTGCTCGCCCTCGGGTGTTGCCGTGAGGATCTCACCGCTACCGGTGAGGACGTCGATCTCGAGTACCGACTCGTGCGGAAGCCCGCTGCGGAACGACGTCGACTCGATGCCGAGTCCGGTGACCGCGCCGCCGAGGGTGATCGTCTTGAGCTGCGGAACGACGAGAGGGGCGAGGCCGTAGGGCAGCGTCGCGTCGACCAAATCCTCGTACGTGCACATCCCCGCCACGTCGGCGGTGCGAGCCGCGGCATCGACGGTGACGACCTTGCTCAATCCCGAGACGTCGAGTCCCGGCGTCTTCGAGGTCGTCCTGGCCCGAAACAGGTTGGACGTCGTCTTAGCCAGACGCACCGTCGCGTCGGTCGGTATTGCGCGATAGCTGCGAAGCAACTTCTCGACACCCGACCGATGCGCTGCGTAACCGCTCTCCCTCGGTTCTGGCCGTCGTCCGAGAAGAGCATTCACTGAAGCCACGAGTAGACGCTATATCTCGTACTGCTCGGTATCCACCGAAGCTGCCAACGGTCCGGTGAAACTTCACGCAACTGTTGTCGAATCGGCCGGCTCAAACAGAACTATTCGGACAAATGGTTGCATCATGCATGTGTTTTCCGATGACAATTGATCGTATGTGAACCACCTCACACACTCTCGGCGGCAGTGCCGACATCGGGAGCGACGCGAGGCAGGATGGAGAACACAACCCCAATCGACTCGAAGGAGAACGTTCTCGTGGCTCAGGTCAGCGCATCCAGTTCCGCCACCATCGCCACCACACCCGATCAGGTGCTCGCCGCGCTCGCCGACTACGAAACCGTGCGGCCCCGCATCCTTCCCGAGCAGTATCGTGACTACCGGGTGGTGCAGGGCGGACAAGGCGACGGCACCGTGGCCGAATGGACCCTGCAGGCCACCGAGAAGCGAGTGCGCAACGTGAGCGCAGCCGTCACGGTCTCCGGCTCGACCATCACCGAACGCGACGCCAACTCCTCCATGGTCACCACCTGGACCGTCGCCCCCGAAGGCAACGGCACCGTCGTCACCACGACGACCGAGTGGGCGGGTGCCGGAGGAATCGGCGGATTCTTCGAGAAGACGTTCGCGCCCCTCGGATTGAAGAAGATCCAGGCCGCGACCCTCGACAACCTGCGCCGCGAGTTGATCTAGACCCGCTCGAAATCCGGCTCTTCGATCAACGCCAACGTGCCGACCACCACGGTGCGCATCGACCACAGAAACATCCCGTCGGGTCCACGGTCGATCGTGTCGTAGGCCCCCGGCAGGGTGTCGAGGTCGGTGCGCGCCGCGATCGCGTCGTCGTACTCACGGTCGCGGCGATCGGCGTTGTACACCATCTGCGCCAACGCCAGTGCATGTTCGCTGACGGTGATGACGGCCCACGTCGCCTGCTTGGAAGTCAGTTCGTAGCGCACTCGATATCGGGTCTGCACGGTGTCGGCCATGCGCAGCGCGTCGACGGAACTGGGAGTCAGTCCGATCAGATACTCGGCGATGCCCGGGTTCTCGAGTACGAGCACCCGCAACGCGGACGAGAGTCCCAGCAACGCGTCGTGCATCGACTCGTCGTCTCCGGGGAGCGGCGGCGACCAGCGTCGCAGGATCTCCTCGGCGACCAGGGCCTTGAGCGCGGTCGGGCCGTCGATGTTGTTGTAGATCGCGACGATCGATACGCCCAGCGCGTCGGCGACCGACTTCACCGTCACCTTGGGCAGCGTCAGGGCGATGCCTGCCTCTGCCATGGTTTCGGGAGTCACTCGGCGCTTGCGAGGGGTCGAGCTCGCCGGCGCGTTCATGCCCTCAGGCTACGTGGGCTCAGAACTGACGGAACGTCAGTCGAGTGTCGAACCCGATCGTGCGGCCGAACGTCTTCCGACACCGTGCGACTACGCTGGAGCTCGCTTCGACCCACGCGAGAGGACGGCACAGTGCAACCCGGTGAACAGCCCGACATGGCCTCGATTCTGCAGCAGGCTCAGCAGATGCAGCAGCAACTGATGGCAGCACAGGCGGAGATCGCCGAAACCGAGGTCACCGGTCAGGCCGGCGGCGGACTCGTCGTGGCGACCGTCAAGGGAACGGGCGAAGTGGTCGGACTGACCATCGACCCCAAGATCGTGGATCCCGACGACGTCGAGACACTGCAGGACCTGGTGATCGGTGCCATCGCCGACGCGTCGAAGGCAGCGCAGAACGTAGCGAGCGAGAAGCTCGGCCCCCTCGCAGGCGGTCTCGGCGGCGGCTCCCTCGGACTACCCGGCTTCTAGGCGAGACGAGTGTACGAAGGTCCCGTACAGGATCTGATCGACGAGCTGGGAAAGTTTCCCGGCGTCGGTCCGAAGAGCGCTCAGCGCATAGCGTTTCACCTCCTGGCCGTCGAGCCGCCCGAGGTCGATCGCCTCATGCGCGCGCTGCAGCGCATCCGCGACGGCGTGCAGTTCTGCATCGTCTGCGGGACCGTATCGGACAAGGAACTGTGCCGAATCTGCGCCGACTCCCGACGCGACAGGTCCATGATCTGCGTCGTCGAAGAGCCCAAAGACGTTCAGGCCGTGGAACGTACGCGCGAATTCAAAGGCCGGTACCACGTACTCGGCGGAGCGCTCGACCCACTCAACGGAGTAGGCCCCGACCAGCTGCGCATCCGAGAGTTGTTGACCCGCGTGGGAACTCAGGACGACGGCGTCGACGTCACCGAGGTCATCATCGCCACGGACCCCAACACCGAGGGCGAAGCAACGGCTACGTATTTGGTTCGGATGATGCGCGATTTCCCCGGTCTCGCCATCACCCGTCTCGCCTCCGGCCTGCCGATGGGCGGAGACCTCGAATTCGCCGACGAACTGACACTCGGCCGAGCTCTCACCGGTAGGCGTCGTATGTGAGATGCCGTAGGCAGTGGTGTGGTTAAGTGCCCCAGGCGGCGCATAACCGCACCACTGCCGCAGGCACTTGTCGTACCCCTGGTGCAATATCCCGCCATGACAAACGACGGGACCCGCATACCGCAGTCCGTTCTCGACGATCAGCACGGTTTGATGACCTCGGTTCAGCTCAGCACATTCGGGTTCACGCCGAAGGCAATCCGCCACCATGTCGAAACCGGTCGGTGGCTGCGAGTGTTTCGAAACGTGATCTGTCTGACCAACGGTCCGCTCAGCAGGGATATGGAGCTGCAAGCGACGCTGCTGTACGGAGGCGGGGGCGCGATCCTGAGCCATGACACCGCCGCGTATCAGTGGGGAATGCTGCGGGAGTCTGCCGGGCCGATTCACCTCACGGTCCCTCGCCCGTGTTCGGCCATCAGCCAGCCACCGACGATGCGGCATGTTCTGACGCGGCCGACGTCGCTGAGCAATGCGCGCATCCATCCCGGGGTGGTGGTGCATCGGTCTCTGGCCATCGAACACATCGGTGTCGATACCGAGCCGCGTCGGACGAGCAAGGAAGACACAGTCATGGACCTGGCCGCGTCCGCGCCGACTGCCCCAGAAGCCGCAGCAGCTTTCGTGGCGGCCATGACCAACGGAAAAGTGTCCATCCCGGCAATGCGTCGCAAGATCGAACTGCGGCGTCCGCGGCGGTACAAGAAAATCATGCTCGACGTCCTCTCCCTGTTGGCAGGTGGCGTCCAGTCCGTTCTCGAGTTTCGCTATGCGATCGACGTCGAGCAGGCGCACGGACTGCCCGCCGGTCGCCGTCAAGCGCCACACCACATCGGTGACCGGGTGGTGTTCGAGGACGTCGAATACGGCGCCGAGGGTCTGATCGTTCGTCTGGACGGCCAGCAGTTCCACGCGGCGAGCAGTGTGAGGTTCCGAGACAGGTTGCGAGACAACGCTGCCGAGCTCAGTGGGCGGCCGCGGCTGGTGTACGGATGGCACGAAGTGTCGACGGACCCCTGCGGGGTGTACCGCGAAGTGCGTGATGTTCTGGTGCGCGAAGGGTGGGTGGATGCGTCGTATGCCTGCAAGAAGTGCTGCCCAGTGGTGCGGTTAGGTGCCGCCGAGGGCACATAACCACACCACTGCCGCAGGCACTACCGGAGCCGCTCCCTGCGGAGTTGCGCAACCTCGGGGAGGTCGAGGGGAGCGAGGGTGGTGCCCAGCGCCCGTTCGAGTAGGTAGTCCGCCAACTCCGGGTTTCGGGCGAGTACCGGCCCGTGCATGTAGGTGCCCAGCACCGAACCCTGCACGACGCCTTCACGTCCGTCGCCGACACCGTTACCCACCCCGTGCGTGACCTTGGCGAGTGGTGCCGCGTCTAGACCGAGTGTCGTTCCGCCGCGGTGGTTCTCGAATCCACTGAGCTTCTGGGTGAGACCGTCGAGCGTGGGTTCGGTGACGACTTCACCGATGGATCGGGTGGCCTGGGGCGCGGTGGTCACGTCGAAGAGGGAGATACCGTCGACGCGTTCGCCTGCGGAGGTCTCGTACCAGTGCCCGAGCACCTGGATCGCGGCGCAGATAGCGAGTACCGGCACACCGCGAGCAGCTGCGTTCTGCAGGCCCGGGTATCGGGTGAGGTGACGCGTCGCGAGGCGCTGAGCCGAATCCTCTGCTCCACCAAGGGTGTACACGTCCAACGAATCCGGGACCGGATCGTTGAGCGTGATGTGCACGACCTCGGCGTCGATGTCGCGCATCCGCAGTCGCTGGCGGAGAACGAGGGCATTGCCGTTGTCGCCGTAGGTGCCCATGACGTCGGGCAGAACGAGGCCGATGCGAACGGTGGACTCAGACATCCTTGGTCTCCCGTGCCAGTGCGCGACCGAGATCGCGGAACGCGGTGTAGTTGGCCAGCACTTCGACGCGTCCCGGCGGGCAGGATGCGATGGCCTGCAACGGATCTGCGATGGTGGTGTGCTGCGAACCGGCATACAGCAGGCGGACGCCCAGGTCGGTCGCACGTTCACCGGCCGCGACGACGGCGACGTCCTCGAAGTGCTCGAAACGCACGTCCCACAGCCACGACAGGTCTTCACCGTCGGGTACTTGTCCGTTGACGGCGATGACGAGACCGTCGCACGTGGGGTCGATCATCGACAGCGCTTCCTGCCATCCGGCGGGATTCTTGGCCAGAAGCATTCGGACGGAATGCGATCCGTACTGGACGGTGGAGTAGCGTCCGGCCACCTCGTCGACTCCCGATGCCGCTGCGACGGCGTCTGCAGGCGTTGCGCCGAGAGTGACGGCTGCGGCCACGGCCTGAGCTGCGTTGCCGCGGTTGGCCTTTCCGGGCAGCGCCAATGTCATCGGCAGAACGAGCCCGTCGGGGCCGTAGAGATTCTCGTCGTCGAGCCACCAATCCGGCGTTGGACGCTTGAAATCGCTTCCGGTGCTGTACCAGTGCTCGCCGTCCCAGACGATGGGTTCGCCGGTACGCGGGCAGCTGACGGAGTCGCCGGCCCAGCCGCCGCCCGCGGCGACCCACACGACGTTCGGCGCATCGAACGCCGCCGAGGTGACGAGGACGTCGTCGCAGTTCGCAATGACGACGGTGTCGGGATGACGGGCCAACCCGGCGCGCAGGGCTCGCTCGATCATGTTGATCTCGCCGACACGGTCGAGCTGGTCGCGACTGAGATTCAGCAGCACGATCGCCGCGGGATCGACCGCGTCGGATACGTGGGGGACGTGGAGTTCGTCGACCTCCAGGGCCGCCAGCTCCGCGTCGAAATGAGCGTGCAATGCCGCGACGATGCCGGCATCCATGTTCGCTCCGTCGGCCTGGGTGGCGACGTCGCCGAGAGTGGCCAGTGCTGCGGCCGTCATCCGCGTCGTAGTCGATTTGCCGTTGGTGCCGGTGACGATGACGGTGCGTCGCCCTCGGCCCAGGCCGCCCAGAATGGTCGGATCGATCTTGAGCGCGACCAGACCACCGATCATCGAGCCCTTGCCTCGGCCCGCCTTCCGGGACGCCCACGTCGCCAGCTCCGCCGCGCGTAATGCCACGCGGCCACGGGCGCCGATACGTCTGCGCTCACCCAGTTCAGCCATCCGCCGAGTCTGGCACAGAACAGGGTGGCGTTTCATATCGGCGGCTCGCTAACCCACGGTCATCCCGCAGGCTCCACTCCCGTCCCCCTGGGCCATTCCGCAGGCTCCACTCCCGCCCTCACACCGGTACTTTCTCCAGAACTGGGGCAGGCTTCCTGGCCGCCATTCCGCCCAGGCAGCCGCCGATGACGATCGCTCCGCCGAGCAGGGCCAACAGCGACGGGGTTTCGTCGAGAAACGCCCAGGCACCGGCGATGCCGACGACGGGGACCAGCAGCGAGAACGGTGCGACGAGACCGGCCGGGTTGCGGCTCATCAGGATGCTCCACAGGCCGCTGCCGACGATCGTGGCGGGAATCACGATGTACGCCAACGCGACCAGCCCGGGCCAGCCCTGCGAACCGAACGAGTCGGCGAGCGCGTGCCAGCCCGTGCTCGGGCCCTCGACGACCGCCGACAGCGCCAACATCGGCACCGGCGGTACGACGGTCATCCAGAGCATCAGTGTCATCGGGGAGTCGGATTTGGCCAGTCGGTTTCCGAGATTGCCGAAGGCCCAGCCCAGACCGGCGAGCAGGGTGAGGACGACAGGAAGCAGGGTGGCGTTCTGGGCGCGATCCCACCCGATGAGAACCATGCCGAGGACGGCCACACCGATGCCGATCGCCTGCCTGCGGCTCACGTGTTCGCGTAGCAAAAGCGCGCCGAGAACGACGGTGAACGGGGCCGACGACTGCAGGACGAGCGACGCCAATCCGGTGGGCATGCCTGCCGCCATCGCCGCGAACAGGAAGGCGAACTGCAGGAAGCCGAAGCCGAAACCGTAGAGCAGCAACCATTTCAGGGGCACCTTCGGTCGCGGAACGAACATCACGACCGGGATGGCAATGACCAGGAAACGCAGTGCCGCGAAGAAGAAGGGCGGAAAGTGGTCGAGACCGACGCGGATGGCGAGGAAGTTCAGTCCCCACAGAACGGCGACAGTCAGTCCGAGGAGGCGGTCGCGTGTGGTCATGCCATTTATCGTGACGGGTGCAAACAATCAGCACAATCGAATATATCCGCACCAACAGTTAAGATTTTCTGTATGAATGTGGAGCGGCTCCGGATCCTCGCTGAGCTTGCCGACCGCGGAACCGTTGCATCGGTCGCCGAGGCGATGTCGATGACTCCGTCGGCGGTGTCGCAACAGCTCAAGTTGCTGGCGCGCGAGGCCGGCGTGACATTGCTCGAACCGGACGGGCGTCGGCTGCGCCTCACCGACGCCGGGCGGGCACTGGTACTCAGAACCGACGAGGTTCTCGCTGCCCTCGCCCGTGCCACAGCGGAAATGGATCGTTATCGAGCGTCTCCGCGGGGACGCGTCCGAGTTGCCCTGTTCCCGTCGGGCGCGGCACTGCTGCTGCCCGGGGTCCTGACGCGGTTGGCGGACTCGGACGTCGACATCGATGCGCGCGACGAGGACCTGCCCGCATCCTCGGTGCCCGAGCTACTCGCCGATTACGACGTGGTGCTCACCCACCGAGACGACAGGGCTCCGTCGACGGCGGGTCCACGGATCGAGGTGACGACCCTGATGCGCGAGCCCATCGATCTGGTGTTGCCTCTCGATCACGCACTGGCGCAGCAAGGCTCGATCGATCTGCGAGACCTGATCGACGAGCGGTGGATCAGCGTTCGCGGCGGTTTTCCGGTCGACGACGTGTTGCTCTCCGTGGCCTCGGTGACCGGAGTGCAGCCGCGAGTTGTCCAACGCGTCAACGACTTTCGAGTGACCGAAACACTGGTCGCCGCCGGGCACGGAGTGGCGCTGATGCCGCGCTACGCCGTTGTGCATCCGGGCCTGGTACGTCGAGAGCTCGCCGGCGTTCGAGCCGGGCGAATCTACGAACTCGCGACGAGAACGGATGCGCGGCGACTACCCGCGATCGCCGCTGTGCTCGATGCGTTCGGAGCGGAAGCTACGTTCAGGACAGCGCTTTGGCCTTCAGCGTCGTGAACTCGTCCTGATCGATGGTTCCGTTGTCCAGCAACGCCTTTGCGTGTGCGATCTCTTCGGACGCAGATCGACCGGCGACGTGCTTGATGTACTCCTCCTGCTGGTCCTGTGCGTGCTGCAGGGCGGCAACCTGACGCTTGGCCATGTTGCTGCCGTTCACGATGAGGTAGACCAGCGCGGTGAGGAACGGCGCAACGATGAGGAAGAGCACCCACAGGGCCTTGACGAACCCGGATGTCTTGTGGTCCCGAAAAAGATCTCCGATGATCGAGAACATCACCATCAGATAGGCCACGAAGGCGAACCCGACGATGAGAAGCCAAAGAAAATCCCAGAAAGAATCCATGGCGAACTTCCATTCTCTAAGGTGCCCCGACGGCTGATTCAGTGTGGCATTCGCGGCACCCCGTGCACACGGGTCTTTGGTCCCTTTCGTCGACCGGAAGTCCGCGTGAGCCACACGTCGACCGCGCCCGCTTTCGTTTCGTGAGGGCTCGACAACGCAACACGCCGCCCACCCCGAAAGGTGAGCGGCGTGTCGTCGAGCAGCGAAGTTACTTCAGCGCGCGGTTCACGGCCGAGACGACGGCTCGCAGCGACGCGGTGGTGATCGAGGTCGCGATTCCACGGTCGACAAGCGGGCAAATCAGTAGTTCTCCGGGCCGGCTGCAACTGGTTGAGGTTCCATTGAATCGACCAGGTGGCATGCGGACATCGAACCGTCTCCATGCTGCTCGAGCATCGGCTCCACCTGTCGGCACAGGTCCATCGCGTACGGACATCTCGAGACGAAGGCGCACCCGGCAGGTGGATGGGCCGGATCGGGGGAGTCGCCCTCGAGGATCGTTCTGGGGCGTGCCCGTTGGATCGACGGGTCGGGAACCGGGATGGCCGACAACAATGCTTTGGTGTACGGGTGTGAAGGACGGTCGTACACCTGTGCTGCGGAGCCTATTTCGACAATCCGTCCCAGGTACATCACGGCGATTCGGTCGCTGATATGTCGAACCACACTGAGATTGTGAGAGATGAAGATACACGTGAGATCGAATTCGTCGGTCAGGTGCACCAGCAGATTGATCACCTCGGACTGCGTCGACACATCGAGCGCCGAGACCGCCTCGTCCGCGATAATCATCTTGGGGTCCAACGCCAGCGCTCGGGCTATCGCCACCCTCTGACGTTGTCCGCCGGACATCTCGGCGGGGTAGCGCGCGGCGAAATCGCTGCGTAGGCCGACCTTGGACAACAGCTCGGCGACTTTCGCCTCGCACGAGGATCGATCGGCGTGGTCGTAGATCCGCAGGGGCTCGGAAATCGAGGTTCCCACCGTCTTGCTGGGGTCGAGTGAGGCGAACGGATCCTGAAAGATCATCTGGAGATCTCGACGCTTCCTGCGCATGGCCCTACGGCCGAGAGTCAGGAGGTCGTCGCCGCCGTAGACGATCTTGCCGCTTTCGGGCGTCTCGAGCCTCAGGATGGATCTACCGAGAGTGGACTTTCCCGATCCCGACTCGCCGACGATCCCCAGAGTTTCGCCCTGTCGCACAGTAAGACTGATGTCTCGAACCGCTCGGACGGTCTCGCGTGGTCGGCCGAGCAGGTCGCGTGAGCGCACGAAGGACTTGGACAGGCCGACGACGTCCAACAGGACCGGCTTTTCGGTGGTGGTCACAGTTGACCTTTCCTCTCGGAGTCGACCATCGTCGTTCTGTCCGCCGACATGTCGGACTGCGGAGTGGGAATCTCGGGCACCAGCGTCGTCACGGTGCCGTCGACGATGCGGATGCACCGGGTACTTCGTTCGTCGTCCATCGCAACGAGCGGCGGGTGATCCGAATCGCAGAGTCCCGGAATCGAATAGGTGCATCGTGGGCTGAACCGGCAGCCGGATGGCATGTTGTCCGGCCGAGGCACCATTCCGGGTATCGCAACGAGGTCGTTTCCCGGTTCGATGCGTTGAGGCAACGACTCGAGCAGGGCTGCGGTGTACGGATGCAGGGGTCGCGTGAACAGCGCATCCGCGTGGGCGATTTCGACGGGTTCGCCGGCATACATCACCGTCACCTCGTCGCAGAAGTCGGCCACGACGCCGAGGTCGTGGGTGACGAGCAGGACGGCGGTGCCCATATCCTCCTGCAGCCTGCGCAGCAGTTGAAGAATGCTCGCTTGGACTGTGACGTCGAGGGCAGTGGTCGGTTCGTCGGCGATGAGAAGTTTCGGATCGCAGGCGATCGACATCGCGATCATCGCCCGCTGACGCATTCCCCCGCTGAAGCTGTGTGGGTAGTCCTTGGCCCGTCTGGCTGCAGCGGGTATCCCGACGAGGTCCAGCACCTCGACGGCACGGTCCCACGCTTGCTTTCTGGACTTGCCGAAGTGGGTACGTACCGTTTCCGCGATCTGCTCGCCGACGGTGAACACCGGATTCAGACTCGTCATCGGCTCTTGGAAGATCATCGCGATCTCACGGCCGCGGATCGCGCGCATCTGTCGCTCGGACTTCGTCAGAAGATCTGCACCGCAGAAGTCGATGTGCCCGTGTGTTGTTCGGCTGTTGTCCGGCAGCAGGCGAAGGATCGACAGAGCGGTCACGGTTTTGCCCGAGCCGGATTCGCCGACCAGCGCTCGCGTTCCACCGCGCCCGAGATCGAGCCTTCCGCCGAGAACAACGGGTGTCCAGCCGCTCTCGGTGCGAAACTCCACCTGGAGATCCCGGATCGAGAGCAGGCTGTCCGTTTCGAGCCGTTCGTCCCTGATATCGAGTGCGGTCATGCTTTTCTCCGTTCCTGTCCGACGGCGTCGCGAATGCCGTCGCCGAGCATGTTGAGGGACAGAATCGTCAGCATGATGGCAAGCCCGGGCGGCACCACCATCCAGGGACTCTGGAATCTGTTGTCGAATGCGCCGCGCAGCATCGAGCCCCAGCTCGCGGTCGGTGGTTGCACGCCGAGACCGAGGAAGCTCAGGCCCGCTTCGGCAAGCAGCGCCAGCGACAGCATCAGGGTCAGCTGCACCAGGAGGGGAGACCTCACATTGGGTAACACGTGGACCAGAACGGTTCGCCCGGTGGAACATCCGACCACCTTGCTGGCCTCGATGTAGGTCTCTTCTCGAACGTTCATGGCAGCACCGCGGACCACGCGAAACAGGCGGGGCGCGGTGGCCGCTCCCACCGCCAGCATCGCGTTGGTCAATCCGGGTCCGAAGATCGCGATGATCGCGAGCGCGAGAACCAGTGCGGGCAGTGCGATCAGGGCGTCGGCCACTCGTCCTGCGATCCAATCGAACTTGCCGCCGAGGTACCCGGCCAGCAAGCCGAGCGGCAATCCCGTGACGGCGGCGAATCCGACCGCGATCAGCGGCGCAACCAGAGAGATCTGTGTCGCATAGATGAGTCGGCTGAGGGTGTCTCGGCCGAGTTGATCGGTGCCGAGCAGGTGGTTGTCCGAGAACAGCGGCAGAAACGCCGAGGCCAACTTCTGGTAGGCAGGATCGTAGGGTGCGATCCACGGTGCGGCCACGGCCACTACCGCCAACAGTCCGAGGAAGACCAGGCAGGCTACGTTGGTGCGAGAGGTGAGGATTCGGCGAACGAACACCCGTCCGGGAGACGGCGGTGCGGGGTCCGAGTGCACTGCACCGATCGGTGCACCCACTGTCCTGCGAACACCCGGTGCAACACGCGGTACCGAACGACTGATGGTCATGCCTGCCTGACTTTCGGGTTGAAGTACGCGTAGGAGATGTCGACGGCGAGGTTTATCAACAGCACGAACACGGTGATGACGACGACGAACGCTTGAATGACCGGGAAATCTCGCTCCAGAATCGCCTTGAGCGCAACCGAACCCAATCCGGGCATACCGAAGACCTGTTCGATGATGACGGCACCGCCGACCAGTGCCGCGGCCTGTAGTCCGAACACGGTCACGACGGGAATTGCGGCATTCTTGGCGGTGTGCTTGACGACCACCTTCCACCGCGGGAGTCCTTTGGCCGTTGCCGTTCGGATGTAGTCCCGCTCGAGGACGTCGATCACCCCGGCACGGGCCTGGCGGGCGATCTCGGCGGCGGTCACCGTTCCCAAGGCGAAGGCGGGCAACGCCAAGTGCGCGAACCACGCGGCGAATCCCTCGCTCAACGGGGCGTATCCGGTGGCGGGGAAGAGTCGTAGTTGCAGCGAGAAGAACGTGACGAACAGCAGGCCGAGCCAGAAGCTCGGCATCGATATCCCCAGCGTAGTCAAGCCGGTGAGGGTGCGGTCTATCCAGGTGCCTCTGCGTAATCCAGCGAAGACGCCGGCGAGGACTCCGACGACGAGTGACCAGGACAGAGCAACGAAGGCCAGTGACAACGTGACCGGGAGTGCTTCGAGAATCGCATCGATGTTTCGGTGGCTGCTCAGAAGTGAGGTGCCGAGGTCGCCGGTCATCAAATTGCCGATCCAGCCGAAGTACTGGGCGACGATGTTCTCGTCGAGGCCGAGCTGACTCCGGGTTTCGGCGATCTGTTCGGCGGTGGCCGTGTCGCCCGCCGCGACGACCGCCGCGTCCCCGGGGATCAGATGGATCATCGAGAAACTCAGGATCGTGACGATGAACAGGACGGGAATGGCTGCGAGAACCCGTTTGACCATGAAGATCAACACAATTCGATCACCTCTTCTTGATGTGTGCGGCAGCTACTTGCTGATGTCGAGCGTGCGTAGTCCGGTTCCGCCGGTCTTGTAGAACACGTAGTTGCCGAGATTGCCCTGGGTCGCGACCGACGCGACGGAGTGGCAGAGAACGATCTGTGCCGGCCCCATGTCGAATGCTTCGTCGAGTAGGTCCGCGTACGCTGCCGAACGCTGTTCGACGTTGGTGGATCGGGCTGTCTCGGCGAACAATTCGGCCATTCTCGGCGACGAGAGATTGCCGGGGTTGTCGCCACCGCCGGCCATGTAGGCGGACTGGACGTAGAGCCCGGGGTCGGTGCCGCCTCCGTACTGTCCCACCAGTGCGTCGGCTTCACCGGTGACGAACCGTGCTCGGGCCTGGGTCGCATCCATCACTTCGATCCGCATGTCGATGCCGACGTCGGCGAGATTCTGCTGGACGACCTGCGCATTGTTCTGGTAGATCGACAGGCTCGGTACCGCAGCGGTGAAGGTGAACCCGTTCGGCAGTCCGGCTTCGGCGAGAAGTTCCCGGGCCCGGTCGGGATCGTAGGACGCCCATCCGGAATCGTCGAGTTCCTCGCTGTGTGCGAAGTATCCCTCCGGGTACGGCTGCGCCCCGGGAATGCAATCACCCGAATACAGCACCCTCGATATCGCGTCACGGTCGATCGCCACATTCATCGCCTGACGCACTTGCTTGCTCGCAAATTCGCTCCGTTCGGTGTTCAGCGAAATTCGAGCCATGCTGGTACTCGCACCGTTGGAGGTGAACACCTGAAGTCCGCCGGCCGCGGCCTCTTCCTTCTGCGGACCCACGACACCGGTCATGGTCGACTCGCCTGCTTGCAGAGAGTTCATCCGAGTGGCGGTATCGAGCTGGATGAGGAACGTGAGTTTGTCGAACCGGTACGCGTCTTCGTCCCAGTAGTCGGGACGGCGCTCGAAGTAGTAGGCGGTTCCCGGGATCGACCGTGTCATCCTGAATGCCCCGGCCCCGACGGGATTCTGATCCAGATCGGGGTTGGCCAGCGCGGCCGGCGACACGAGCATCCCCGGCCGGGACGCGAGCAGTGTCGGGAGCGCTCCACCCGGACCGACCAGATTCAGTCGGACGGTGCGCGAGTCGAGTACGTCCACCGAACCGATCGTCGAGGCGATCTGTCCTTTGATGGTCGATTGTGGATCGGTCAGGATCCGATCGAAGTTGGCCTTGACAGCCGGTGCGTCGACTGGATTCCCATCGGAAAATGTTGCATCCGAACGCATTACGAGCGTGAACGACCGTGCTGACTCGTCGAGCGCCCAGCTCTCGGCGAGCATCGGAATCGGGTTGCCGTCGGTGTCGACGTCAGTGATTCGATCGTAGATGACCGCGAGCAGTGGTAGGTCGTTTTCGGTGACACCGCGATGTGGGTCCAGGCTGCTGGGCACCACGATCTGCCCGTAGACGACTTCGGCCTCGCGATCCAACGCGTTCGGGTCGAACGTGCGTTGGTCGATTCCCGCGCAACCGGTACCGAGTAGGCAGACGGTGAGAATCGAGACTGCGACGGTGAACAGCGGCCTGGCCGACATTGGCCCTCCAATTCGATGCAGCGGACCACGTCCCGGTCGGGCGGCGAAGGGACGGCGTTCCCAGATCGACTGGGAGGGTGAGCCGTCGAGGCTTCATCGGTGGTCGATGCCTGTGTGATAGGCGATTTCTAGAAGGATGTTCTAAAACGTCAGGACTGTCAAGGGTTCGAGGGAATTGGTATGAACCGGACATGGGGGCCTTGACAACCGACTCGTTCGTCGGCCAGGATTTGCTAGATTTCAGTTCTAGAATCGCATTCCGGATACGTCGAACGCATCCTCTCCACCGATCGAAAGGAAGTCAGGACATGGTCGATTTCGCCCTGAACGAAGAAGAAGAATTGATGCGCAAATCGGTGCGCGCTTTCCTGGAGAAGGAAGTCTTCCCCTTGGAGAACGAGGTCCTCAGGAACGAACGCGAAGGCCGCCCAGGCCTGCCGGACGGAGAGATCACCGCACTGCGGCAGAAGGCCAAGAAGTCGGGATTCTGGGGGATCAACACCCCGGAGGAATACGGCGGTGCAAATCTGGGCCCCGTCATGAGCGCAATCATCGCTGCCGAGGCCGGCCGCACCTTCGTACCGTTCTCCTTCGGGGGTTCGGCGGACAACATTCTCTACGGTGCCAACGAGGAACAGAAGCAGAGATATCTGATTCCGACGATCGCCGGCGAGCGCCGATCCTGCTTCGCCATCACCGAACCCGGTGCCGGTTCGGACGCCCGCAGCATCAAGACGCGTGCGGTCAAGAACGGATCGGATTGGGTCATCAACGGCGAGAAGATCTTCATCACCGGCGGAAACGAAGCCGATTTCGTCATGGTCTTCGCGGTGACCGACAAGGAGAAGGGGGCCAACGGCGGCGTCACCTGCTTCATTGTCGACCGCGACATGGGGTGGACATCGACTCCCATCCCCACCATGGGCCAGTGGGGCCCTGCCGCGCTGTCGTTCGTGGACGTTCGGGTGCCCGAGAGCAATGTTCTCGGCGAGGTCGGGAAGGGTTTCGATCTGGCCATGAGTTGGATCGGTCAAGGGCGGTACATGATTCCGGCCCGCGCGATCGGCTCGGCCGAGCGCTTGCTGGACATGGCGATCGAACACTCCAAGAATCGAGTGTCCATGGGACACCCCATCGCCGAATATCAAGCCATTCAGTGGCAGATCGCGGACTCGCACGTGGAAATCGAATCGAGCAAGTTGCTGACGCTACGGGCGGCGTGGACGGTCGCGCAGGGCGTCGACGCCCGCCACGTCTCCTCGGTCGCCAAGTTGCACGGCAGCATCATGGCCAACAACGTCGTCGACCGAGTGCTGCAGATTCACGGCGGAATGGGCTACACGAAGGAACTCCCGATCGAGCGCTGGTACCGCGAGTTGCGACTACTGCGCATCTTCGAGGGGACCGACGAGATCCAGCGGCGGACCATCGCGCGAAATCTGATCAAGGGATATGTCAATTCCGACGGCTTCGGACACTGACCACAGCCATGCTGGCTCACAACTCGTAGTCACTCGAAGACAGGATTCTTCATGACCAAAGCGACAGTTCAGGGCATGAACCTACGCACACTGTTCGAACCCCGGTCCATCGCACTGATCGGAGCCACGGACAAGTCACCGTGGTCGCTCAACACCTACCAGAACATCAAGGACTCCGGATTCGGGGGAAGCGTCTACCTCGTCAATCCGACCAGTCCGATCGTGCACGGAGAGAGAACATTCGACTCGATTGCAGGCCTGCCCGAGGTGGTGGACCTGATCTTCGTGATGGTTCCCACCACCGTGGTGCTGCCGACCCTGCGTGCAGCGGTCGAATGCGGCGTTCGGTCCGCGGTCATCCTCACTGCGGGTTTCGGCGAGACCGGCCCCGCCGGGCAGCAGATGGAAGACGAGATCATCGATTTCGCACGATCGAGCGGCTTGACCGTCCTCGGGCCGAACGGAAACGGATTCATCAATGCCGCCGAGAACATCACGCCGTACGGTCTGCCGATAGGTCGACCGCTGATCCAAGGAACGGTCGGCTTCGTACTGCAGAGTGGGGCGTTGGCGAGTTCGGTTCTGCAGTTCGCCCAGTCGCGGAACGTCGGGGTGAGCTTCCTGACCGCCATGGGCAACGAATCCCTGATGTCGGTCACCGACGTCATGAACTACCTGGTCGACGATCCCAACACCTCGGTCATCGCATTGTTCCTGGAGTCCGTCCGTGACCCGGTCGAATTCCGTCGAATTGCTCTGCGCGCCTTGCATGCCGGCAAACCGATCGTCGCTCTGAAGATCGGCCGCAGTGTGCTCGGTGCCCGTGCTGCCCTCGCTCATACGGGCGCTCTGGTGGGTGACAACGCCGTCATCGACGCCGCCTTCGAGCAGATGGGTGTCATCCGGGTCCGCTCGCTCGAGGATCTGATCACCACCGCCGGTCTCATGGCCGGCCTCGGTGGTGGCCTGCCGGGGCCGCGAATGGGGGTGGTCACGCCGTCGGGTGGAGCCTCGGAGATCATCGCCGATCGTGCGGAGGACGAGGGACTGGTGCTGCCAGGGTTCTCGGAGGAGACCACTGCAGCACTCGGTGAGATCGTGCCTGCGTTCGCGACTGTGCAGAACCCACTCGACGTGACCGGTTACGTCGTCATCGACCGCACGTTGATGCGGCGCTCGCTCGCAGTGGTGGCTCGAGATCCCAATGTGGACTTTGCAGTACTGCTTTCGGAATTGCCGCGGGTACAGGCCGCCGACCCGTCGCTGACGCTGACCGCCTACGGCGAGTCCGCCCGCAACATTCGTGAGACCGCCGTACCCACCGTGGTTCTGAGTACCGTGCTGACCGACGTCACCGACTACGGCAGATCGGTCGCCGACGCCACCGAGTTCCCGCACGTGGTCGGTGGAATCGAACACGGTTTGACCGCTCTGGGCAATGCAGTTCGGTGGTCTGCGCTTCGAGCAGCCGCATCCTCGAAGCCGGCCGAGCTCGATCCCTTCGTCGGTCCGGTGGACTTCGAAACCGAGCCGACCGGCATATGGACCGAGTACCGGTCTTCGGAATTGCTCTCCCGCAACGGAATACCGATGGTTCCCTCGAGTCCGGTCGGATCGGTGGAACAAGCGCAGGAGTGTGCAGCCGCTTACGGGTATCCGGTGGTCCTCAAGGCGGTCGCCGACGGGCTCGGCCACAAGAGCGACATCGGTGGTGTTCGCCTCGATTTACGATCGGCGGAAGATGTGGCCGAGGCCTACAACTCGGTGCTCGCCACACTCGCCGATGCAGGCGCCACCGGGGCTGCGGCGCTGATACAACCGCAGCGGCCGTCGAACGGCCTGGAGATGCTCGTCGGCGTGGTCCGCGATCCGGTGTGGGGCCTGACGTTGGCAGTAGGTCTGGGCGGTGTGTGGGTCGAGGTGTTGGCGGACGCGGCGATCCGGGTGTTGCCGGTCGGCGTGGACGACGTACGCGATGCGATCGAAAGCCTGCGCGGAATAGCCCTGTTGCGCGGAACCCGAGGGTCCGAACCGGTGGACATCGACGCGCTCGCGACGTGCGTGGCCCAGATCGGCGACTTCGCCTATCGACTGGGAGATCGGCTGCAGGCCTTGGAGATCAACCCGCTGATGGTTCGCGGAAGCGAATTCGAGGCACTCGATGCTCTGATCACGTGGTCGGAGACGGGTAACGAGACGGAGGCAGTGTCATGACGGGAATCTGTGACGGCCGCGTGGTCGTGGTGACCGGAGCCGGCCGCGGGATAGGCCGAGCTCACGCGATCGAGTTCGCCAAGGAGGGTGCGTCGGTGGTGGTGAACGACATCGGTGCAGAGGTGGATGGATCGGGAAGCGCCGAGGGGCCGGCCGGCGAGGTCGTGGAGACGATTCGTGCTGCCGGCGGGCGGGCTCGGGTGGACGGGTCCGATGTCTCCGACGACGACGGCGCACGACGTCTGATCGAGAGCACCATCGAGCACTACGGGGACCTGCACGTACTGGTGAACAACGCCGGGATCCTGCGCGACCGCATGATCACGAACATGACCGTCGCAGAATGGGACGACGTCATCAGAGTGCACCTACGGGGCACCTTCCTGACGCTGCATCACGCCTCGAATCATTGGAAGACGCAACACAAGTCCGGATCCGCGGTGGACGCACGGGTGATCAACACGACGTCGTCGTCGGGGATCTACGGCAATATCGGGCAAGGTAACTACGGTGCAGCCAAGGCGGGTATCGCAAGCCTGTCCATCATCGCATCGATGGAGTTGGCGAGGTACGGCGTGACGGTCAACGCCGTCGCTCCGGCCGCGCTGACCCGAATGACCGAGAATTTGAACGGCAACCTTTCGCGCTCTGCTCCTGAGCCGGGGGAGTTCGATGCGGCTGCACCGGAGAACATCTCACCACTCGTGGTGTGGCTGGGAAGTGAGCAGTCGCGAAGCATCACCGGGCGAGTGTTCAACGTGCGGGGAGGATGGATCAGTGTTGCCGAAGGCTGGAAGTCCGGTCCCGAGATGGACAAAGGTGCCAAATGGGCAGCGGGTGAGCTCGGTGAGGTGATTCCCCGACTGGTGTCGGAGGCGGCGGACAACGCCGCCATGAACGGGCGCGTCCCCGAGCAGGTGCCCTGATGGCACTCGATCGGGGCGTCATCGGAATACCGAGCCCGCCGACGCGCAAGGCCTGGACGTCGAAAGACGCGCTCCTGTATGCGGTCGGGGTGGGAGCCGGTCAGGACTCGGCGCTGGACGAATCGGCATTCACGACCGAGAACTCCTCCGGCATCGAGCAATCGGTGCTCCCGACCTTCGCGGTGTTGGCCACTCAGGCCCCGTCGGGCCGCACACTCGGTGATTTCGACCCGGCCAAGCTGGTCCACGCCGAACAGGCCTTCGAGCTCTTCGGAACCCTTCCGGTGGAGGGCTGTGTCGACGTCACGTCCACCGTGACTGCGATCGAGGACAAGGGATCGGGGGCGCTGGTGGTCAGTGGTGCCGAGGCTCGCGACGCGGAAACCGGTGCGGTCCTGGCGACATCTCGTTCCTCGGTGTTCATCACCGGGGAGGGTGGCAGTGGCCGTCGGGGATCGTCGACTTCTGCGGCTCCGATGCCCGAGAGAACGCCCGACTCGCAGGTCACGTACTCCACCCGCCCGGAACAGGCTCTGCTCTATCGGCTTTCGGGCGACAGGAACCCGTTGCACTCCGATCCGAAGTTCGCCGCGCGGGCGGGTTTCGCGCGGCCGATCCTGCACGGACTCTGTACATACGGTGTTACCGGTCGGGCATTGCTGCACGAACTGTGCGGCTCGGATCCCACGCGACTTCGGTCGATGGCTGGGCGCTTCACCCACCCCGTGTACCCAGGTCAGAACGTGACAGTCTCCCTGTGGGACACCGCGGACGGGATTCGTTTCCGAACCGCTCTCGACGACGGCACGACGGTGATCGACCGGGGAACGGTGGAAATCCGATGATCGACACAACGGCACACGCCGACAGGGCAGTGTCGACCCGATCCGAATGCTCCTCGTCGGGTGCAGCATTCTTCGAGTCCGTCGACGGCGTGTTCGTCCCGCGCGCTCATGCTCGCAGTCCATGGTCCGAGGATCTCGTTCACGGTCGGCTGGTCTCGGGCTTGATGGCCCACGAGGTCGAACGACGGCACCTGGGGGCCGATCTGCATCCGGCGCGGATGACGACCGATCTGTTCCGGCCGATCCCCATGTCTCCGTTGACGGTCGACACGGTCGTCCGCCGTGAGGGCAAGCGGTTGATCGTGGTCGAGGTGACCGTGAGCTCCGGCGATGTCCCGGTCGCGTTGGCGACGGTGCAGATTCTGCGGTCCGGTCCGCCCGGTCCCGACGTCGTATGGGTACCCGAGTACTACACCGCCCCCTCCCCTGAGGTGGTCGGTCCGCCGACTCGGGTGGCTCCACGACATTTCGGGGAGGTACGTCGCGTCGACGAGTCGGTCGACGGCCGTCGCTTCTCCTGGTTCCGCGAGACGTGCGAGCTGCTGGAGGGCCGGCGGGACACCCCGTTCGGGACGTTGGCCGCTGCGGCGGACTGGGTCAGTCCCTTCACCAACATGGGCGCGGATCGATTGGCGTACATCAACGCAGACGTGACCCTCTACTGCAGCCGTCTTCCGGTGGGACCGTGGATCGGTTTCGAGAACCTAGACCACGTACAGAGCGGCGGAGTGGCGGTGTCAGTATGCGCCTTGCACGACACTGTCGGTCGCATCGGAACGGCCGCGTCCGCGGCGTTGCCCTATTGAGCACATCGATTGCACAACAGAAGAATTCGACGACAGAATCGAGCGACCGATAATGACCGGAACGATCGAAGAACTCCGTGGCAAGGCCGAGGCGGTCAGGAAGCCACGTCCGAAAATGGCACCGTCGCCGACCCCCGAGACACGAACGTACTGGGATGCGGCAGCGGAGGGGCGTTTGTCCGTCCAGCGCTGCCGAGCGTGCTCCCATGTGTACTTCTATCCGAGAGACTTCTGTCCGGCGTGCAGTTCGGACCTGGTGGAGTGGATCGAGTGCTCGGGATGTGCGACCTTGTACTCCTACGTGATCGAACATCGGCCCGGTCCCGGCTTCGAGAACGACGGTCCGTATGTCGTTGCCGTAGTACAGCTCGAGGAGGGGCCGCGCATGATGACCAATATCGTCGGCGTGGAACCGCTCCCGGAGAATCTGCCGCTGGACATGGAGCTGAGTGTGCAGTTCGAGCCACGCGGTGAGATGTGGGTCCCCGTGTTCGCACCGACCGGAGCGTCGGCATGAGCGGCGGGGTGGTCATCGTCGGGGCAGCAGAAACCGACGAGATCGGAACGCTCCCGAATCATTCGACGATGAGGCTGCACACCGAAGCTGCACGTAATGCGTTACGGGACTGCGGAATCGACAAGAGTGAGGTCGACGGTATCGCCGGCGTGTCGATGCCGGGGCCGATCTCGGTGGCACACAGCCTGGGGATCGAACCACGCTGGATGGACACCACCAGCGTCGGAGGAACGTCGTTCCTCACTCATGTTCGACATGCGACGGCGGCGATCGAAGCAGGGCACTGCTCCGTCGTGCTGATCACTCACGGTGAATCCGGTCGATCTCAGGTCGGTGCGCCTCGCTACACGCCCGATCCGGCCTCGGTCGTCGGCCAGTTCGAGGCTCCCTACGGCGTGACCGGGCCGCCGAGCAGATTCACCCTCCCGTTCTTGAGGTTCATGAAGGAGACCGGAACCGAGGCGCGCCATCTCGCCGATGTGGCCGTGGCGCAACGGAAGTGGGCCTCGTTGAATCCACGGGCCAAGTTTCGCGAACCGATCACGGTCGACGACGTGCAGAACTCGCCGGTCATAGCCTGGCCGTTCCATCTTCTCGAATGCTGCCTGGTCACCGATGGTGGTGGGGCTCTGGTGCTGACCACACGAGAACGGGCGAAGGATCTCGACGTTCCGGCGGTTCGTGTGCTGGGGACAGGTGAGGGCTACGAGTCGTCGGGTATCTCGATGATGGAGGACTTCACCACCTTCAAAGGATTCAAGAATTCGGGTGCCGACGCGTTTCGGGCGGCACAGATGACACCTGCCGATATCGACCATCTGATGATCTACGACGCGTTCGCGCATCTGCCGTTGTACGGACTCGAGGACCTGGGCTTCGTAGGCAGGGGGGAGGCGGGCGAGTTCGTCCGTTCGGGTCACACATCTCCCGGTGGTTCGCTGCCGATGAACACCAACGGCGGTGGCTTGTCGTACACCCACACAGGGATGTACGGCATGTTCGCCATCATGGAATCGGTCCGTCAACTACGAGGAACGGCTCCGGCGCAGGTGGACGGCGTGCAGACCAGCTTGGTGCAGGGCAACGGTGGAATGTTCGCGGCAGGCTCGACTCTGATCCTCGCTGCAGCCTGAGGTCGGTGGGTGGATTCGGCTTGACCAGCTGCCAATTCTAGAATTACGCTTTACCCTTCGGGTGGGGCGAAAGCGAAGAGGATTGGTGGGGATCATGACCGAACGGGCCGGTTCGACGACGTGGCAGTGGAGCAAGACCGGCGAGACCCAGCGCAAGCTCCTCGACGCGGCTCAAGAGGTGTTCGCGGAGTCGGGTTTCGTCAACGCGAGCATCTCCGACATTGTCGAGCGAGCCGGATCGAGCACGGGCAGTCTGTACCACCATTTCGGCGGCAAATCCGAGCTGTTCACCGCGTTGTGGGATCGTCACAACACGGCACACCTCGAACAGGTCAGGGCGTCGGTCATCGCCGAGCGCCGGGGCGGCACCACGGATCCGCTCGACCTGTTCTGTGTCGGGGCACGTGCATTCCTCAACGGAAGTTGGCAGCGCCGCGAAGTCGCTCTCGTTTTTGTGGACAACGACGGGCCGCCCGGTTTCGAGAAGCTGCGCAGGGAGAATCGCATCGAGTGGATCAGGCAGAACTCGGCGCTGCTCGGCCCGGGTGACGACAGTGCGCAGCGAATCACCGTCGGGGTGCTGACCGACATCATCGTCGAATCGTCGCGCGAGGTCATTCTGAACTGCCGGACGAAGAAGCAGGCAGGTGTGGTCGCCGACATCATGTGCGACCTGATTCGGAAGATCGCTTCCGACTAGCCCTCGACCTCTCGGCCCGGTGTGCAATTTTGTTGCGCACCGGGCGTTTTGGTTTTCCCGGCTCGAACGTCGTGCCGTTTCGTACCTACCTCGGGTCAATTAGAGAGTACAATTCTAGAAGTTGCTTCTAGGGAGGGCGTGTATGTCTGGATCGAGAGAGGCGATACCTCTACCCGGTATCGCCGTTCGGGTTGCACCTCGTGTCGAGCGACTACTGGCTCCCAATGCCGGGGCGTGGACGTTCGAGGGCACCAATACGTGGTTGATCGGTACTCCCGATGCCTCGCAGTGCGCGGTGATCGATCCGGGGCCGGCAGATACCGGACACCTGGAGTCGATCCTGGCCGCTGCCGGCCGTCGGACAGTGACGGAAATCGTACTGACGCACGGACACAACGACCACGCCGACGGGGCGCATGCACTGGCCGAACGTACGAAGGCGCCGGTGCTGGCGCAGCGTGCGGTATTCGGGCGAACCCCGATCGAGCACCTGCAGCGAATGGTGTTGGCAGGGCACGTCACGGCTCGAATTCTGGGTACGCCCGGGCACACTCGAGATTCGGTGTGCGTGAGTTTGCCGGACGACGACGCAGTGTTGACCGGTGACACCCTGCTCGGCGGCGGCTCACCGGTCGTCCACCCGGCGTTGCTGGCGGACATGATCGAGAGCCTGCGCATGTTGGCCGAGGTCGGTCACGGGGGATCGACAGTCGGACTGCCGGGGCACGGTCCGGTGATTGCTGATGTGGAGGCCGCGGCGCTGTATCGAGTTGCCGCACGAAGACGACGCATCGAACAGGTTGCAGCTCTTCGGAGTTCGGGAACGACGGAGGTCGAGGATCTGGTGGGCGTCATGTATCGGCACATCGAGGATCCGGACGTGTTGAAAGCTGCACACTCGTCCGTCGAGTCGATGGTGGTCTTTCTCGAGTCGGGCTTCGGTTCGCCCACAACGAATTCGGGGCGCAGACAATGACGGCTCGGCCCGACACCGAGTGCACTGCACCGCGGCAGGAGGTGAAACCCCGATCCGAGCGTCAGGTGATGCACGATGCGTGGAGAACGCTGTCGGTGGTTGCGTTCGCCAGCATGGTGTCGGGGATGTCCGGGAGCGCCCTCAACGTTGCTCTGCCGACGGTCGTTCGCCACTTCGACGCCAGCAGTGTGGCCGCCAGCTGGATCCTGCTCGCGTACCTGCTGACCAATACCGTGCTTCTGGTTGCCTTCGGACGGATGGCCGACATGTTCGGCCGTCGAACCATGTATCTCACCGGTCTCGGCTTGTACACCACCGGCAGCATATTGTGCGGTCTCGCCCCGAATGCGTGGTGGCTCGTCGCTTTTCGTGTGTTGCAGGCGGCGGGGGGTGCCATGTTGCTCACCAACAGCGCCGCACTGGTGACCGCAGCGTTTCCCCGCCACAGACTCGGGGAAGGGATGGGCATCTATCTGGCGTCGTTCTCGATCGCGCAGCTGTGCGGGCCTACCTTGGGTGGCTTGATCGCGCAGCAAGCCGGGTGGCGCTGGGTGTTCTGGTTCAACGTTCCGATCGGGATTCTCTGTCTCATCTGGGGTGCCATCGCGCTGAAGTCTCCGCCCCGTGGTGGTGCGAAAGGCTATTCGCTCGACCTGCGAGGCAACGCAATGATTCTCGTGGCGTTGACCAGTGGTCTGGCCGCACTGTCGCAAGCCACGTCACTGGGCTGGTCGCACCCGCTCGTGGTCGGCGGTCTGGCGGTGGCCGTCGTGGTGGTCCCGCTGTTTCTGTGGTTCGAGCGGCGTGTGCCCGACCCACTCATCGACGTCGCATTGTTCAAACACTGGCCGTTCGGATTCGGCCTCCTGGCGTCCTTCATGAACTCGATTTCACAGAGCGGGATCGTGCTTCTGTTCGCTCTGTACTTCCAAGCAGTATCGGGAGTCAGCCCACTCGAAGCAGGGCTGATGGTGCTGCCTGTCGCCGTCGCAGCGCTTGTCGCCTCGCTCGGATCCGGGCCGTTGCAGCGCAAGATCTCTGCGTCGTCGCTGTCCGTCGCCGGCAATGTTCTGACCGTGGTCGCTCTGTTGATTCTTCTGGTGTCGACAACGGGACGGATGCATGCGGCGGTCGTCCTCACCGGGCTGGCGCTCGCAGGATTCGGATCCGGGTTGTTCATGCCATCGAATGCGACGGCCTTGATGCGTGATCTCCCCGACGAACGTCTCGGCATCGCCAACGCCATGCGCCTGCTTCTGCAGACCAGCGGATTCGTCGTCGGGACAGCCGTGATTCTGTCGGTCGTGACCAGCGCAATGCCCCTGGAACTGCGCAAGTACGTGTTCGCGGGAACGGTCAGTGACGTGTCGGAGGCCGCGGTGGATCAGCTGCTGACCGGATACGGCCGCACCCTCGGCGCGATGATCGTCATCGCATCTCTCACCGTGGTCGTGTCCATTGCAGCCAGGCACTCCAGAACTGCCGAGCAGCGGTGAGCCGCGGACGCGAAAAGCCGCCCACTCGAAGCGAATGGGCGGCTTTTCGTCGAGCAGCGAAGTTACTTCAGCGCGCGGTTCACGGCCGAGACGACGGCACGCAGTGACGCGGTGGTGATCGAGGTAGCAATTCCGACGCCCCACACGGTGGTAGCGACACCTGCGGGCGAGGTGACCGAGGCTTCGACGTAAGCGGCGGCCTGGGCGTCGTCGCCTGCGGACAGTGCGTGCTCGGAGTAGTCGAGGACGCTGACGTCGTAACCGATGGTCGACAGCGCGTCGACGAACGAGGCGAGGGGCCCGTTGCCGGAGCCGGAGATTTCCTGCTCGACGCCGTCGACCTTGACCGTGGCGGTGATGGTGTCGGTTCCGCCGTCGATCTCGGCAGCCTGTACCGACTGCTTGATGCGCTCGAGCGGACGGATCGGCGTCAGGTACTCCTCGGCGAAGACGTCCCACATCTCCTTCGGCGAGACCTCGCCGCCCTCACCGTCGGTGATGCGCTGGACGGCCTGGGAGAACTCGATCTGCAGGCGACGCGGCAGGTTCAGTCCGTGATCGGACTTCATGATGTACGCGACGCCGCCCTTGCCGGACTGCGAGTTGACGCGGATGACGGCCTCGTAGGTGCGTCCGACGTCCTTGGGGTCGATGGGCAGGTACGGCACCTGCCAGGTGATGTCGCCGATGTCCGAACCCTGTTCGTCTGCCGTGACTTTCATGGCATCGAGGCCCTTGTTGATGGCGTCCTGATGGCTGCCCGAGAACGCGGTGTACACCAGGTCGCCGCCGTAGGGGTGGCGCTCGGCGACGGGCAACTGGTTGCAGTACTCGACCGTGCGACGAATCTCGTCGATGTTGGAGAAGTCGATCTGCGGATCGACGCCGCGGGTGAACAGATTCAGGCCGAGCGTGACCAGGCAGACGTTGCCGGTGCGCTCACCGTTGCCGAACAGGCATCCCTCGATGCGATCGGCACCGGCCTGGTAGCCCAGTTCGGCTGCGGCAACACCGGTTCCGCGGTCGTTGTGCGGGTGCAGAGACAGCACGATGCTGTCGCGACGATCGAGGTTGCGGCTCATCCACTCGATCGAGTCGGCGTAGACGTTCGGCGTCGCCATCTCGACGGTGGCCGGCAGGTTCAGGATCAGAGGCTTCTCGGGCGTCGGGTCGATGACGGCGGTGACCGCGTCGCACACCTCTTTGGCGTAGCTGAGTTCGGTGCCGGTGTAGGACTCGGGGGAGTACTCGTAGCGCCAGTCGGTATCGGGGAACTTTGCCGCTTCTTCGAGAACCTTGCGAGCACCGTCGGTCGCGATCTTCTTGATGACGTCACGATCGGCCCGGAACACCACTTTGCGCTGCAGGATCGACGTCGAGTTGTAGAAGTGCACGATGACGCTGCGAGCGCCCTCGCACGCGACGAACGTGCGCTCGATCAGCTCGGGACGGCACTGCGTCAGAACCTGGATGGTGACGTCGTCGGGAATCGCGCCGTCCTCGATGATCTCGCGGACGAAGTCGAAGTCGGTCTGGCTGGCGGACGGGAAGCCGACCTCGATCTGCTTGTAGCCCATCCGAACGAGCAGGTCGAACATCCGGCGCTTGCGCGCGGGGCTCATCGGATCGATCAACGCCTGGTTGCCGTCACGCAGATCGACTGCACACCACTGCGGCGTCCGGTCGATGATCTTGTCCGGCCACGTACGGTCGGGGAGGGTAATGGGCTCCACTTCCTCGGCGAACGGCCGATAACGGAACGTGGGCATCGAGGAGTTCTTCTGGGTGTTCCACGCTGGCTGGTCGCTGGGCGCGGGCCGCGAGGGCGGGGTGATGGTGCGAGATCCCGAGGTGAATGCGTCGGCTGGTGACATGGTCTTCGTCTCTCCGTACAGATCAGAGCAATGGTGTTCGACCGGCGCAACGAACCCCGCGACGGGAAGCCAGTCTGGTCTCAGACCCCGTCGCGGCTGTTAAGAAGGAGAGCTCGCAGCATGGGGTGAGTGTACTACCGCAGACCGACCGCCTACCCCAGGGTTCGGGAGTCGAATTTTCCGGTCACGGTGTCGTGCCTGCGTTGCCACTGATCGATGTCGTTCGGTCGTCCGACATCGTCCGCGGTCCAACACCGTGCGAGCAGTTCGTATCCGAGGTGGTCGACCTCTGCATGCCTGTCCCACATTCGATGCGCCCAGCGGCGATCGTTGTGCGCCGCTTCGGCTCCCGCGAGCGCGGCACCGACCAGCTCGAACTGGATATCTCGTCGTAGCTCCATAGTGGCTGCCGCCGAAACGTTTTCGCTTCGGAGGGCCGTCAACAATCGGTCGGTCAACTCCAGAACCCGTCGATCTGACCACAGCAGCGCGCGCCGAAAAGCGCCCGGTAACAACAACCACAGCGCCGCGAAGGCAAGGGCGACGCCCACCGCGGTCTCCACCACCCGATCGACGACGATGCCGCCGAGCGGAGCGCCCGGATGCGAGATGGTGCCCATCAGTAACGCGAGTGGGGTGATGAACGTGACGGCGAGACCGTAATTGCGCGCCACACTGATCTCGATCGCGAACTGCAGCACCATCAACACCACGATCACCGCGAGACCGGTCAGCGGCGAAAGATAGATCGCCGAGAACAGCACCACTCCGGCCAGCGTTCCGCCGAGCCTCTGCATGCCGCGGTACGTCCCGTGCACACGATCCGGCCCCTGCTGGAGCACCAGGACCGCGCCGAGGATCGCCCAATCCGGCCTGCTCAAACCCATCGCCACACTGATCCCGCCGGCACCTGCCGCCGCGCAGAACACCCGGATCGCCGTCGACGCCGCGTGCGAATCTCGATGCAACGACCGCTTCAACCGATACCCGATGCCCGGACGAGCCAGCGGCAGCTGATCTCGTGGCGATTCCACCGCACTTTCCGGATCCGGGACTGCACCGGCGCGCGCCCTCGTGGCAGCCGCAAACGCGAGATGGGCGTCGAACAGGGTCTGTACCAGCGCGGGGCGCGAGGTCCCGCGCGTCGACCCGGCCTCGTACACCGCAGCCCACGCCGCGTGAAGACGCGAGGCGGCGGTATGTCGATCGCCCACGGACGCCGTCGGCGATGCCGTGTACTTCTCGATCGCCGCCACGGCCGCACCGACGGCCGCCCGTTCGGGACCCCTCGGGTCACGCACCACCCCGGACATCGCGACCACCAGCGCCGACGCCACCCCGATCGCCGCGCACACGGCGCCGCGGGTCGCGCTGATGTCGGCGGCAGGGAGGTACGACGCCACCGCGCACACCAGCACGAAGAAGAAGGCTCCGGGCGGGCCGAGTCGCAGCGCTGCCACGACGTAGACCGCGACGAGAGCGAGAACGGACAACACGGTCACCGGGATCATCCGCGCCCACCCGGTCTCGCCGAAGTCGAGGGCGAGCCGACCGGCCGTCGCGCCCAGCCACACCGAGGCCACCAGGGCGGCCCCTGCGGTCAGGACTACCCACCAGCGCGATCGATAGGGGCGGCCTTCGCCGTAGATCACCGCAAAACTGCCGGAGACCACTAGTAGTGCCTCGGTGTGGAATCCGAGCAGCCACGCCAGGATCGCCGGAACACCGAACGCCAGCGCCGAACGCAGTCCACCGGGCCAGCGCCGGCCGACGGCGGGGAGCCCGAAGAGCACCTTCAGGCCTCGAGCCGGCGGTGGTGGGAGATGTTCGGGAACGGTCACTCGAACATGTTAAGGCAGGCGAGAGGCCCTAAAGTCCCAGCTCGGAGCTACCCGGCCCACTGCTCGGGGCATTCGCTCGGTAAGGTGACCCGCGGACAATCGAACGATTGTCGGCTATCCAGCGGAGGTAAAACGCGTGGCTCTCATCGTCCAGAAGTACGGTGGATCGTCGGTGGGGACCGCCGAACGTATCCGACGCGTCGCTGAACGAATCGTCGAGACCAAGAAGGCGGGCAACGACGTTGTCGTCGTCGTATCGGCGATGGGCGACACCACCGACGAACTGCTCGACCTGGCACAGCAGGTGTGCCCGGCCCCGCCTGCTCGCGAGATGGACATGCTGCTCACCTCGGGTGAACGCATCTCCAACGCACTGGTCGCGATGGCCATCCACTCGCTCGGCGCCGAGGCACGGTCGTTCACCGGTTCCCAGGCAGGCGTCGTCACCACCAGCGTGCACGGCAACGCCAAGATCATCGACGTCACCCCCGGCCGCGTCCGCAGCGCTCTCGACGAGGGGTCGATCGTGCTCGTCGCCGGCTTCCAGGGCGTCAGCCAGGACAGCAAGGACGTCACGACGCTAGGTCGTGGTGGGTCCGACACCACCGCCGTCGCGCTCGCCGCGGCATTGAACGCCGACGTCTGCGAGATCTACACCGACGTCGACGGCATCTTCACCGCAGACCCGCGCATCGTCCCCAACGCTCGCCACCTCGAGACCGTCTCGTTCGAGGAGATGCTCGAAATGGCAGCCTGCGGCGCGAAGGTGCTCATGCTGCGCTGCGTCGAATATGCCCGTCGTTACAACGTTCCCGTTCACGTGCGCTCGTCGTACACCACCAAACCCGGAACGATCGTCTCCGGATCTATGGAGGACATTCCAGTGGAAGAAGCAATTCTCACCGGCGTCGCACACGATCGCAGCGAGGCGAAGGTCACCGTCGTCGGTCTGCCCGACACACCGGGCTACGCCGCCAAGGTCTTTCGCGCCGTGGCCGACTCCGAGATCAACATCGACATGGTGTTGCAGAACGTCTCCAAGATCGACACCGGCAAGACCGACATCACCTTCACCTGCCCCAAGGCCGACGGCCCGACGGCAGTGGAGAAGCTCACCAAGCTGCAGGCCGATATCGGCTTCGCACAGGTGCTCTACGACGACCACATCGGCAAGGTCTCGCTCGTCGGTGCCGGTATGAAGAGCCACCCCGGCGTCACCGCGACGTTCTGTGAGGCCCTCGCCGACGCCGGCATCAACATCGATCTCATCAGCACCTCCGAGATCCGTATCTCGGTGCTGTGCAGCGACACTCAGCTCGACGACGCCGTGCGCGCACTGCACGCCGCCTTCGATCTCGGCGGCGACGAAGAAGCCGTCGTACACGCAGGAACAGGACGATAGCCATGACCACAGTTGCAGTCGTAGGAGCCACCGGCCAGGTCGGTGCCGTCATGCGAACCCTGTTGGAGGAGCGCAACTTTCCCGCCGACACCGTTCGATTCTTCGCCTCCGCACGCTCGGCGGGCAAGAAGCTGCCGTTCCGCGGCGAGGAGATCATCGTCGAGGACGCGTCCACCGCGGACCTCACCGGTATCGACATCGCACTGTTCTCGGCCGGTGCCACGCTTTCGCGTGAGCAGGCACCGCGATTCGCTGCCGCAGGTGCCACCGTCATCGACAACTCGTCGGCGTTCCGCAAGGACTCCGATGTGCCGCTGGTGGTCAGCGAGGTCAACCCCGAGGCGGCGAAGAACCCGCCCCGCGGCATCATCGCCAACCCCAACTGCACCACCATGGCCGCCATGCCGGTGCTCAAGGTGCTGCACGACGAAGCCGGCTTGCAGCGGTTGATCGTTTCGAGTTACCAGGCGGTGTCCGGTAGCGGCCTCGCCGGCGTCGACGAGCTCGCCACTCAGGCACGCGCCGTCATCGACGACGTCGAAAAACTGGTGCACGACGGTTCGTCGGTCGATTTCCCGGCCCCGAACAAGTACGTCGCGCCCATCGCGTTCAACGTCCTGCCGCTGGCCGGCGCGTTGGTCGACGACGGATCCGGCGAGACGGACGAGGACCAGAAGCTACGCAACGAATCGCGCAAGATCCTCGGACTGCCCGACCTGCTGGTCAGTGGCACCTGCGTGCGCGTTCCGGTCTTCACCGGGCACTCGCTGTCGATCAACGCCGAGTTCGCTTCACCGCTGTCAGTGGAACGCGCTCGTGAACTGCTGGCCTCGGCACCGGGTGTCTCGCTGGTCGACGTACCGACGCCGCTGGAAGCCGCAGGCAAGGACGACTCCCTCGTCGGCCGCATCCGCCAGGATCCGGGCGTCCCCGAGGGCCGCGGACTCGCGCTGTTCGTCTCGGGCGACAACCTGCGTAAGGGTGCCGCGCTCAACACTATTCAGATCGCCGAGCTCCTGGTCTGAGGTCGTGCGCGTTGTGTGTCCCCAGGGGTACGCACAACGCGCACGACGGTCAGTTCAGGCGGTGACCTTCGGCGGAGGCGTCGAAGATGTGCGCATGGGCTTCGTCGATGCGGACGTGAACGCGATCGCCCTTCTCGGGTGGACTGCGCCAATCGGCCCGAGCGACAATGGTTTCGGTCCGGCCGTTGATGTCCGCGCGGCCGAACACGAAGGCCTCGGAACCGAGCTCTTCGACGACGTCGATCTCGAGAGGTATTCCGCTGCTCGCGATCTCGATGTGCTCGGGACGAATGCCGAACATCACCTCGGTGGCGGAACCGAGCGTCTGACGTGGGACCGGGACTACCTGATCGGCCAGGCGGACGCCGCCGTCGGTGACCGGAGCGCGGAACAGATTCATCGACGGTGAGCCCATGAACCCGGCGACGAATGCGTTGACCGGGGTTCGGTAGAGCTCACGCGGGGTGGCGCACTGTTGCAGCACACCACCTTTCAGGACGGCGACGCGATCACCCATCGTCATGGCCTCGACCTGATCGTGCGTGACGTAGACCGTCGTCGTGCCGAGCCGACGCTGCAACTGAGCGATCTGCGTCCGCGTCTGAACCCTCAGTTTGGCGTCGAGATTGGACAGCGGCTCGTCCATCAAAAACACCTGGGGCTGCCGAACGATGGCGCGCCCCATGGCAACTCGCTGCCGCTGGCCGCCGGAGAGCGCCTTGGGCTTGCGGTCGAGGTACGGCTCGAGGTCGAGTAGCTTGGCGGCCTCCTCGACGCGAGTGCGAATGTCCTCCTTGTTCGCCTTCGCCAGCTTGAGCGCGAACCCCATATTCTCGGCGACGGTCATGTGGGGGTACAGCGCGTAGTTCTGGAACACCATCGCGATATCGCGATCCTTGGGTTCGGAATTGGTGACGTCCTTGCCGCCGATGAGGATGCGTCCCGAGTTGACCTCCTCGAGCCCGGCGAGCATCCGGAGCGACGTCGACTTGCCGCACCCGGAGGGGCCGACCAGAACGAGGAACTCACCGTCCTCGATGTGCAGGTCGAGCTCGTTCACCGCGGGGGTGTCGGAGCCGGGAAAAAGCCTGGTCGTGCGCTCGAAAGAAATTGTTGCCATGACGAAATAGATCCCTCCACCGGCAGGAACGTGCCGGACGATCCGAGTGTGGGGTGACGGCGGGAGCCGACCAGCACATAGTATGGGCCCCATCACAACCAGGAGGAAGGTGGCCGGGTGAGCGGCTCCGTGTCCAGACGCACCGCCCTACGTGGGCTGGCGGCGGCCGCAGTGGCAGCCGGAGCAGCCGCGATACCCGTGGCGTCGACGACGCGTCGAGCGCTGGCCGACGACTTCCTCCGAGGGCAGAGCCCACTGCTGTTCCATTCGCCGCAGCTGACGTCGTTCCGTGACGAGCTACCGCGGTTGCCGCTGATCAGCGGTACCGAGATCTCCCTCGACGCGCACAGCGCCACCCACTCTTTCCACGCCGATCTCAGGCCCGGGCCTACGTTCGGCTACGGTCAGTGCGACTACCTCGGGCCCACCATCGAATCGCAGCAGGGCGAGCCGTGGACGCTGAAGTACTCCAACACCACCGCAGGCAACCCACTCGCCGCCGACGTCGACACCTCGCTGCACGGCATGAGCGAGATGGATCGCACGATGACGCCGACGGCACTGCACCTGCACGGTGCCGTCACCGAACCCGCGAGCGACGGGCACTCCGAGATGCTGGTGCGCCCGGGTGAGTCGATGACGCACAATTTTTCCGGGCTCAATGATGCTGCCGGGCTGTGGTACCACGACCACGCCATGTCGATGACGCGCATCAACGTCTACGCGGGCCTGCTCGGGATGAACCTCGTCCGTGATCGTTGGGACACCGGTACATCCGACAATGCGCTCGGTCTGCCTTCGGGTGAGTTCGAGTTGCCGTTGGTGCTGCAGGAAAAGATCATGAATCCAGACGGCAGCATGAGTATCCGCTCCAATATCACTGTGCCGCAGGGTAAGTGGGAGGGTGGCGGTACCGGCGACGTCGGCGTCGTCAACGGCAAGATCTGGCCGACGATGGAAGTGGCCCGGGGCATGTACCGGCTGCGGCTCGTCAACGCCGGGTCGTACAGCGTGTGGAACCTCTTCTTCACCAACAAGTTACGATTCTGGGTCATCGGAAACGACGGTGGATTACTCGACGCACCGGTGGAGACCACCAGCATCCGGCTCGCACCCGCCGAGCGCGCCGACATCCTCGTCGACTTCGGAGCCGTCGAGGCAGGGGCGTTGGTCGAGTTGCTCAACGACGAGCCGCCGCCGGCGCAGGCCGCGTCGCTCGGAGCCGTCCCGATGCCGATGTTCTGCCAGTTCCGCGTCGCGTCCGCGGCGGGGTTCCGGGGTGGCATGCCGTCGTTGCTGCGCGGGGGAAAGGGGCAGCCGGATCTGTTGCCCGCGTTGCCGACACCCACTTTCTCGCGCACCGTCACCGTCAACCAGCCCTCCGGTGGGCTGAACCTCGACATGACGCTGATGAACTTGAACAACCTGCGGTACTCCGACCCGGACATCGAGATGCCCAAGCAGGGCACCGTGGAGATGTGGAACATCGTCAACACGACGGTCGAGCCGCACCCGATTCACCTGCACCTAGCGCACTTTCGGACGCTGGGGCGAATTCCCATCGACATCGCGGCGTACCAACGCGACTTCCCCCGGCCGACGTTCGGCACCAAATGGGCTCCGCCGGTGGAGAAGTTCCTCACCGGGCCCTCGGTGCCGCCGGCCACCTGGGAAGCCGGGTGGAAAGATACCGTCAACACGTACCCGGGCACCGTCACCCAGATTCTCGTCCGATTCCCGACGGCCGACGAACTCGGCTTCGATCCCGATGCCACGTTCGCGGGACCGGCCGCACACCACGGCGGCGAACACGGTGGGCATGACATGGGCGGTTCCAGTGAGCTGCAGGGGTACATGTGGCACTGCCACATGCTCGACCACGAGGACCACGAAATGATGCTGCGGTACCGCACCGTCGCTCCGTGACGCACGACGCCGAACCTGTCCAGGGGTCGGGAGTTGGTTGTGCTCGCCGTCAGGTCGGCCCACACTGACCGTGCCTTGTAAGGCACTCACCGTGCTCGGTCGATCTTTCTGCCCGTCGGCCGACTGCGACAACGGAACGGACCCAGGCCATGACCAGCGGAACGAAATCCGACCCGTGGGCTCTCACCACCGCCCCCGGCACCTCGGCGTACACCATGTACCGCGATCCCGACCACGAGCCACCTGCCCTCGTGTGCCAGGTGGGGTCGACGACTCTGCGATACCGCATCGAGGCAATCGAAGACCTGCACGGTTGGCTCACCGAACGTGGCGACTGGGTATTGCTCGGTGCCGCTGACGAGAAGAAGCCGGCTGCGCCGGACACGGTCGAAGCGTGGGGACGCTCGCCGGACAACCCGGTCGGTGGTTGGTACGGGCTCAGGAACGGATACCGCGGCCGGTTCGGCATGTATCTGCCACCGCTACTCGAAGAGCTCGGCCTTGCCGAACTGACCCACACTGCGCGGAACAACAGCGTGCGTGCGTTGTAACGGAGTCATCGAAAAAGTCTGTCGGTGGGTGGGTATAGCTTTCGTGGGGTGAAGACATGGGGGGATGTGTTCGAGCTCGGGGACCAGGAATTGGTCTCCGAGCTCGCCGACGTGACCTCTCTCGAAAATGCCCTCGCCGCAACTCGATTGACGTTGCTCGCAGAGATCGACCGACGTGGTTTGGCGATGAAACTCGGGCACTCGTCCGTCACCCGCTGGTACGCCCGATCGATACGGATCACCGACGGATCCGCCGCCCGCCAGAACGCACTGGGGTACTGGCTGTTCGATCACCCCACGGTGCTCGACGCCCTCGCCGATGGCCGCATCCATGCCGCACATGCCGCCGCGATTGCCGAGGGATACGACGTCGTCCTGGTGGCCGACCCGACGTTGGATCAGGACCGGCGCGACGGAATTGTCGACGAATTGCTCGACACCGCGATGCGCAGCACCGCCGGCCAGGTGACCTCCCGCGCACAGGCTTTGGCGCATGCGGCCGCGGACGACGCCCGAGCACGACACGCGAATGCCGAGAAACAACGCCGAGAGCAGGAACAGCGGGAACGCGAGCGTCACGATCAGGAGCGGCGCAGAGATGATGCGGCGACCTCCACCGGAAGGCTTCCTGATCCGGAACCGCCTGCGCCCGAGCCTGTTCCGCCGACGCCTGCACCGCTACCGGTGTCGGAAAACCCGGCACTGAACCGGTTCGACCTGCACCCGCTGGCCAACGGCCGCTTCCAGTTCGGTGGCGACATCGACCGGTTGCTCGCCGAGAAGCTTCTCACCGCTCTGTCGCAGTTGACGGCACCGCGGCCGGGGCCCGGCGGGGAGCGCGACCCACGCAGCCCGTCGAAGCGCCGGGCCGATGCACTCGATCAGATCCTCGACCGGCACCTCCGCGGCGGCACCCGGGGGTCGGCGGGCGGGTCGCGGGCGTCGGTGCACCTGATCGTTCCCCTGCGGGACTTGCTCGCCCACGGCGGCAACAAGCAATCGGGTAGCACCGCAACCGAATCGGGCGACACCGGTACGGGCGCGGGGAGCTCCTCGAACGGCGGCGACAGCAACGGCTCGCGTCCGCATGGAGTGGCTCGAGGGGATATCGCTGCTCACGGCGAAGCGGCATCCGGATGTGGTGGTGCCGGGCAGAAAACTGTGCCCGAGCGGGGCGACGCAGATCCTCGCGGCGAAGCAGCGGCGAATGGTGGTGGCGGTGGTAGTAGCGCCGGGCATAGGTCTGCCTCCAGCCCAGGGAGTATGGCTGCTCGCGGCCAAGCAGCGTCCGGTGGTGATGGTGGCGATTTCGACCGTGCCGGGAAGGAGACTGCGCCCGACCCGGGCGACGCTGGTCCTCGCGGCGGTGGCAGTAACGCCGGGGAGAAGTCTGTGCCCGAGAGGGGAGGCGCTGCTGCTTGCGGCGAAGCTTCAGCCGATGGTGATGGTGCCGGGCAGAAGTCTGTCCCCAAGCCGGGCGACGCGGACTGGCCGTTCCACCTCGACTGGACCGGCCCCATCAGCCGCTTCCTCGCCGAACTCGTCACCTGCGACGCCGACCTGACCCCCGTCATCGTCGACCACCACGGCGTACCACTCGCGCTCGGACGAACCACCAGACTCGCCAGCGACGACCAACGCATCGCCCTGACCATCCGCGACACCTGCTGCGTCATGTGCGGCCGCCCCGTACAGTGGTGTCAAGCCCACCACATCAGATTCTGGGAACACGGCGGCCGCACCGACCTGAACAACCTCGCGCTCGTCTGCGGAGAATGCCACCGCCTCGTCCACCACGGCGACTGGCAGCTCATCATGGGCGACGACGGACACCCCTACGCCATCCCACCCGAATCCGTCGACCCCAGACAGGAACCCCTCCCCAGCTACCACCGACGAAAACAACGAGCAGCCTGACTCCACGCCGACAGCGGTCCAGCCGATCTATCGGACGGGAGGTACAACCGTGCGGTAGTGCGCCGCGATGTCGCCGGGGGTGGTGAACCAGACGCCGTCGTTGTTGGCGGTCATGTGCTCGAGTGCAGCACGGAACCGTCGCAGTCGGTAGGGCTGTCCCGTCAGGAAGGTGTGCACGGAGATCGCGAGCACCACCGGTTGCCTTGCCGAGTTCTCCTTCAGCTCGTCGAAGCTTCCGATGATGTTGTGCTCGAACGCTTCTGCGGTCTGATGGTGATGGACGAACATCGGCAGATCGTTGATCTCGTGGGGATACGGGACGCTGAGCAGCGGGCCGCCGCGGGTCTGTAGCCACACCGGTTGGTCGTCGACGGGCCAGTCCAAGGTGTACTGGTAACCGTGCTCCGCGAGGATGTCCTCGGTGACGCGGCTCGGGTTGGCACCTGGGCTCATCCATCCTCTGGGCGGTGCTCCCTCGTGTCGTTCGATCGCGGCGGTGACATCCTCGATGGAGCGACGTTCGGTGTCCTCGTCTTGATCGTTCGGTTGCACCGCGTTCGTTCGGCCGTGTGCGACGACCTCGGCGTCGAGTGCTCGGAACGCCGCGGTCAGCTGCGGGGCGTGCTCGTACACCTCGGTATTGACCAGCAATGTCGGTCGAATTCCGCACTGCTGCAGTGTCTCTGCGATGCGGAAGCCGCCGACGCGATTGCCGTATTCACGCCAGCCCCAGTTGTACGTGTTGGGTTGGTCCATTGCAGGCGTGTAACCGAGGCCGGGCTGCCCGTCGTCGTACGGAAAGTGCTCGCAGTTGACCGCGACGTACACCGCGAGACGTGCGCCGCCGGGCCACTCGAACCGAGGCCGATCGACGATGGGGGAGTACTCGAAGCGGCCGTGTGAGGGGAGAGCCATGGCCGGGGTATTGCCCGCGGCGAGTCGGCACAAACTGTCGGTCAGTCGGTCTGAGTCGCGACGTCCACCAGGTGGGCGATCTGCGGGTCCCGTGGCTCGAACACCTCGAACACTCCGATTGCCGCCAGCTGCGGTGCCAGCTCTTTCAGCGTCGCGACCAGTTCGTCGTGAGCCGTGGTCCCGGGTTCCACGTCGCGGAGCGCGTGCGCATTCGCGACGAACGCCGCCACGGTGCCTTTCCTTATCCGGAGTCCGTCGAACGAGGATCATTCGTTGGAAGTGCGTCCTGGGGACGCACCGAATTGCCGGTCACGGTGGATCCTTTCCGTCGACGTGAGACGTGCCCGCCCCCCTGGAACGTGGGTGTGCCCGATATCCGCGCGACGATTGGCTCTCGCGATGGCGGGGTCTTCGTCGAGATCGGAGTGATGAGCGCAGTTAAGACAAAACTTAAAGTCAGGCTGGACTGTTTGTTGTTTTGACGCTACTGTGCGAAGTGTGACTACCGACACAGAGCTCAGCGACGGAGCGCCTACCCCGCGCCGCACGCAGGCCGAACGCACCGCGGGGACCCGCGCAAAGTTGCTCGATGCAGCCATCGAGTGCCTCGTCGAGCTGGGTTTCTCGAAGACCAGCACGCAGGAGATCGCGCGGCGTGCCGGTGTGTCCCGCGGAGCGCAGCTGCACCACTTCCCGACCAAGGAGACGTTGGTGACCGCTGCCGTCGAGCATCTCGTCGACCGCCGCCTGTCCGAAATTCTGGAAGCCGAGCCCGATCCGGAGCGCGGACCCGAGATCCTCGTCGACGCGTTCTCGGGCCCGCTGTTCTATGCCGCGCTCGAGCTGTGGGTCGCGGCCCGTACCGATCCGGCTCTGCACGAGGCAATGGTTCCGCTCGAACGCCGCGTCGCCGAGGCCATCCAGAGCGGCGCTCAGATCGTCATGGGTAGCCGCATGTCCACCGAGTCCATCGAGCTCAGCGTCGAGCTGGCACGCGGGCTCGCTGTATCGGCTCTGTTCCGTACTCCCGAAGCCGACGCGCAGCTGCGCGGACGGCTCCTCCCTGTCTGGTCCGAAAAGGTGATGGACTCGTGAATTCTGCACTGCCCCAACAACTCGACGTGCTCGTCGTCGGAGCCGGTTTTGCCGGCCTCGCCGCGGTGGCGAAGATCCTCGCCGCTGATCCGAGTGCCGACGTGACCGTCATCGAGCGAGCGTCGGAGGTGGGCGGCACATGGCGGGACAACACTTACCCCGGGTGTGCGTGCGATGTCCCGACGTCGCTGTACTCGTTCTCGTTCGCGCCGAGCCCGAAGTGGAGTCACACCTTCGCGCGCCAACCGGAGCTGTTCGACTACCTCCAATCGGTGGTCGAGCGGCTGAACCTGCGGGATCGCATCGTCACCGATTGCGAACTGCTGTCGGCCGATTGGAGTGACACGGACCAGCGGTGGACCGTGCAGACCTCGAAGGGTGCGGCGAGCGTCAGGGTTCTCGTGGCCGCCACCGGCGCACTGTCGACGCCGAAGATCCCCGACGTGCCGGGCATCGACACATTCCAGGGAACGGTGTTTCACTCCGCGACGTGGAACCACGAGCACGATCTCACCGGGGAGCGCGTCGCCGTGATCGGCACCGGAGCGTCGGCGGTGCAGTTCGTGCCCGAGATCGTCGACAAGGCCCAGCGGCTCACCGTCTTTCAGCGCACACCGGCCTGGGTCATCCCGCGCCTGGACCGCACCATCGGCCGGGTCGAGCGGACTTTGTACGAGAAGGTCCCCGCGGCTCATCGCGCGGTTCGCGGCATCATCTACGGGTACCGCGAGGCATATGTGACCGTTCTGGCCGACAATCCGTGGATGTTGCCCGCCGTCAAGGCATTCGCGAAGGCCAATCTGAAGCGTCAGGTCAAGAACCCGACGAAGAGGGCGGCTCTGACCCCCGACTACGCACCCGGCTGCAAACGTCTTCTGCTGTCCAATGATTGGCTGCGGACGCTGGATCGACCCGACGTCGACCTGGTGACATCGGGCCTGACGTCGGTGACCGAGAACGGCGTCGTCGACGCGTCGGGCCGCAACTACGAGGTGGACACCATCATCTTCGCGACGGGGTTCACCCCGACCGAACCGCCGGTGTCGCATCTGTTGCGCGGCAGCGATGGTCGTACTCTCGCGGAGCGCTGGGGCGGTAGCCCGCAGGCCCACCTGGGTACCACCGTCGCCGGGTTCCCGAACCTCTTCCTGATGTACGGCCCCAACACCAATCTCGGGCACAGTTCGATCGTCTACATGCTCGAGTCGCAGGCCAATTACGTCGTCTCGGCGCTCAGCGAGATGCGGGACCATCATGCAACCGCCGTCGAGGTGTCCGAATCCGCTCAGCAGCAGCACAACTCGTGGGTCGACTCTTCTCTCGACGGCACGGTCTGGAATGCCGGCGGCTGCTCGAGCTGGTACCTCGACGCCAACGGACGCAACTCGACGATGTGGCCCACGTACACGTTCCGGTTCCGCAACAAGACGCGAACGTTCGACACCTCGAATTACCGACTCGTCTCAGACGCCCGTGAATCAGACAAGAAGGCGGTTTCCGCATGAGCGACTACGACGTACTGATCATCGGCTCCGGGTTCGGCGGGAGCGTCGCCGCGCTGCGGGCAGTCGAGAAGGGCTACCGGGTGGCGGTGTTGGAATCCGGCCGACGGTTCGCCGATCACGAATTGCCCAAGACCAGTTGGCGTTTGCGCAAGTACCTGTGGGCTCCGGCGCTCGGCTGCTACGGCGTCCAACGTATCCACCTGTTGCCCGACGTGCTGGTGATGGCGGGGGCAGGCGTCGGCGGAGGCTCGCTTAACTACGCCAACACGCTGTACCAGCCGCCGACCAAGTTCTTCGAGGACCCGCAGTGGGGTGCCATCACGGACTGGAAGCGTGAGCTGAATCCGTACTACGACCAGGCGCGTCGGATGCTCGGGGTCGAGACGAACCCGACGATCACTGCCTCGGACAAGGTCATGAAGGAGGTCGCCGAGGACATGGGCGTGGGCGACACGTTCACCTCTACTCCCGTGGGCGTCTACTTCGGTGACCGTGGCAAGACCGCACCCGACCCGTTCTTCGGTGGTGCCGGCCCCGAGCGGACCGGGTGCACCGAGTGTGGTTCGTGCATGACGGGTTGCCGCGTCGGCGCGAAGAACACCCTCGTCAAGAATTACCTCTATCTCGCCGAACGAGCAGGCGCACACATCCTTCCGCTGACGACCGTCGTGGACGTCCGCCCGAACGGCAGCGGCTACGACGTGGTGACGCGCAGGACCGGGGGCAAGCTGCGCCGCAAGGAGAAGACGATCACCGCCGATCAGGTGGTTTTCTCGGCCGGCACCTACGGAACGCAGAAGCTCATGCTCGCCGCGAAGGAGAAGGGCTCGTTGCCGCGGCTGTCGAACAAGATCGGTTCGTTGGTACGTACCAACTCCGAGGCCGTGCTGGCCGCAACGGCGCGCGGACGCGAGGTCGATTACCACGAGGGAGTGGCGATCACTTCGTCGTTCCACCCGGACGATCACACGCACATCGAACCGGTGCGATACGGCAAGGGCAGCAACGCGATCGGGCTGCTGCAGACCGTTCTGAGCGACGGTGGCGGCAAGATGCCGCGGATTCTGAAGACGCTCGGTGTGGCGCTGCGTCACCCCGGCGCGGCGGCCCGCAGTCTGTCGGTCCATCGGTGGTCCGAACGCACCGTCATCGCTCTGGTGATGCAGACCGACGACAACTCCCTCGAACTCGGCTCGAAGAAGGGGCCGTTCGGGCGTCGTCTGACGAGTCGGCCCGGGGCGGGCGATCCGCCGCCGCAGTGGATTCCGCAGGGGCACACGGCCATCAGGTTGCTCGCCGACAAGATCGGCGGCGATCCGGGCGGGTCGATCGCCGAGATCGTCAACATTCCGATGACCGCGCACTTCCTCGGCGGCTGCGCCATCGGTGATTCACCGAATACCGGTGTGATCGACGGCTACCAGCGGGTGTACGGGTACGAGGGCTTGCACGTGCTCGACGGTTCTGCCGTCAGCGCCAACCTCGGCGTCAATCCGTCTCTGACCATCACCGCGCAGGCCGAGCGGGCAATGGCGTTGTGGCCCAACAAGGGTGAGCCGGACCGTAGGCCTGCCGTCGGCTCGGGTTATGTCGAGGTGGCACCGGTTCAGCCGTCCAACCCGGTGGTGCCGGTGACCGCGCCGGGCGCGCTGCGCCTGCCGCTGACCGTCGTGGGGAGGGACTCCTGATGTGGAGCGTCGCCGAGTCGGAGACCGAGCGCACCGATTGGCCGGTCAGCCCCGCTGCGCCGTGGCCGGCGAACGTCCGGGCCACGATCTGGTGGCATCGCGCCCGGTCGTCGGATTTCGCGCCTGCCGGCGCGAAGACGTTGCCGATCACGATGTGCATGGTCGTCGACTACATGACGTCACCCGTCGGTCCCTACCGCGAGATACTGGCGAGCCCGGTGTTGCGCCGGGACGTCGGAAAGATTCCGCGCATGTCGGTGCCGTTCATCGCCGTCGATTCCGCGACGTCGGTGCACGGCGGCAGGACCAACTGGCATCTGCCCAAGGTGCTGGCCGAGTTCGACGGCGACGTGCTGAACAAGGCCGGGGTCAGCGGTGGGGACTGGTCGGTGCGGACCGGCTCCCGCGGCTTCGGGCCCGCATTTCCGATGCGCGGATCGATCGGGTTCGCGCAGCCGGTGCCCGGCGGATCGGCTCTCGGCGTCGCAAGTTTGAAGGGGAAAGCCAGGTTGGCTCGGGTGGAGGTGGATGCGTCAGGCCCGACGCTCGATCGCTGGATGCCGTCGGGCACGTATTTCGGGTTGCAGATCGTGTCGGGTTCGATGCGGACGGGTGAGGCGCGGCTGGTGCCCTGACGACAGTCCTTTTCTTGACTTAGTACAGATTGATGGCATGCTGGTGGTCGAGCTCGAGGGTTTATGCCGCGTGAGTACGGGCATTCCCCATGAGAATCCGGCCGCGCCCTCGGCCGCACAGATTTCGTCCGGGACAGCCCTCTCGGACTCTCTACAGCCATCAGGAGGCTTCGTATGACCAAGCCGACCACCAGCAAGCCCACCACCAGCAACTCGGGAATCCCCGTAGCCAGCGACGACCAGTCGCTCACCGCCGGCGCACAGGGCCCGATCCTGCTGCACGATCACTACCTCATCGAAAAGATGGCGCAGTTCAACCGCGAGCGAGTCCCGGAGCGCGTCGTGCATGCCAAGGGCGCGGGCGCGTTCGGCGAGCTCGAGATCACCGGTGACATCAGCAAGTACACCAAGGCGAAGGCGTTGCAGCCCGGCGCGAAGACCGAGATGCTGGCACGGTTCTCCACCGTCGCCGGCGAGCAGGGTAGCCCCGACACCTGGCGTGATCCGCGCGGCTTCTCGCTGAAGTTCTACACCGAGGAAGGCAACTGGGACCTCGTCGGCAACAACACGCCGATCTTCTTCGTCAAGGATCCGATCAAGTTCCAGGACTTCATCCGCAGCCAGAAGCGCATGCCCGACTCCGGTCTGCGTGACAACAACATGCAGTGGGACTTCTGGACCCTCTCGCCCGAGTCGGCGCACCAGGTCACGTGGCTCATGGGTGACCGCGGCATCCCGAAGTCGTTCCGCCACATGGACGGTTTCGGTTCGCACACGTACCAGCTCATCGCCGAGGACGGCACGAAGACCTGGGTGAAGTTCCACTTCAAGACCGATCAGGGCATCGACTTCCTGACGCAGGACAAGGCCGACGAGGTTGCGGGTACGTCACCCGACCACCACCGTCAGGATCTGTTCGGGTCCATCAAGAACGGCGACTTCCCCAGCTGGACCCTCAAGGTCCAGCTCATGCCGTACGACGAGGCCGAAAACTACAAGTACAACCCGTTCGATCTCACCAAGGTCTGGTCGCAGAAGGATTACCCGCTCATCGAGGTCGGCAAGATGACCTTGAACCGGAACCCGGAGAACTTCTTCGCACAGATCGAGCAGAGCTCGTTCGAGCCGTCCAACACCGTGCCCGGCATCGGCTTCAGCCCCGACAAGATGCTGCTCGGCCGCGTGTTCTCCTACGCGGACGCGCATCGGTACCGCATCGGAGCGAACTACGCGCAGCTGCCGGTCAACGCCCCGAAGTCCGAGGTCAACTCGTACTCCAAGGACGGCAACATGCGGTACTCGTTCAACTCTCCGGAGACGCCCGTCTACGCGCCGAACTCCTTCGGCGGTCCGTCGGCGGACACGAACAAGTACGGCGACGACGGAGCGTGGGACTTCGAGCCTCGCTTCGTCCGCACCGGCTACATCGAGCACCCCGAGGACGGCGACTTCGTGCAAGCGGGAGCCCTGGTCCGCGAGGTCATGGACGATGCGCAGCGCGAGCGTCTGGTCGGGAACATCGTCGGACACGTCCTCAACGGCGTCAGCGAGCCGGTTCTGAGCCGGGTGTTCGAGTACTGGACCAACGTCGACCCCGAGCTCGGCAAGAAGGTCGAGGAAGGTGTTCGGTCGCAGCAGAACGAGACCGCTCCCACCACCGGTGCCGGCGCGATCGACGATCCTGCCGACGAGGCCGCCAAGGTCTGATGCGTCCGTTCCTGGGATCGGCGTCACAACGACGCCGATTCCGGAACAACCGGCGCGATGCCGCCGTTGTGCAATACAGACGGAAGCACAATAATGGCGTGCGATGCACACCGTCGTACAACGGCAGGGAGGCCACATCATGACGAACCCCATCACCAGCACCCTCGACGCAGGTCAGCAGAAGATCGCGGGCGACGCTCTGCAGGGCACTGTCGTCGACCTGATCGATCTCTCGCTCATCGCGAAGCAGGCGCACTGGAACGTGATCGGCAAGAACTTCCGGTCCGTGCACCTCGAGCTCGACGAATTGGTCACTGCTGCACGTGAATTCACCGATCAGGCGGCCGAGCGCGCTACCGCTATCGGTGTCAGCCCGGACGGCCGGGCAGCCACCGTCTCCTCGACGGCCGGAACCAAGGGCTTCGGTGCCGGGTGGACCCAGGACAGCGAAGTGGTGCCGGCCATCGTCGACAATATCGCTGCCGTCGTCGATCGGCTGCGTGGACGCGTCGCCGATACCGCGGAAGCCGACCCGGTGACGCAGGACCTGCTCATCGCCATCACTGCTCGGCTCGAGCAGCTGCACTGGATGTGGCAGGCCCAGGCCAGCTGAAACCTGAATTCGATGCGGGCCCCTCACCGGTGGTGAGGGGCCCGTTTTGTTTGCGTGTACAGCCCATGGGTATTCGTACGCCCATGTCTGAAAGTGCTCCGAAGGTCGACGCGGTGTTGTTCGATATCGACGGCACGCTCGTCGATTCCAATTACGTCCATGTCGACGCGTGGTCCCGCGCGTTCCGCGATGCCGGGCACGAGGTGTCGTCGTGGCGCATTCATCGCAGTATCGGGATGGACGGGTCGAAGTTGCTGGAGGCGTTGGTCGGTTCGTCCGACAGCGCGCTCGCGCAGGAAGCGAAAACCCTGCACGGGGAGTACTACGCGGCGGCGTCGAAGACCTTGGAAATTCTGCCGGGTGCACGGGAGCTGTTGGCAGAGCTGAACACTCGCGAGGTCACCGTGGTGCTCGCGACGTCCGCTCCGGAGTCCGAGCTGTCGACGTTGCGTGATCTGCTCGAGGTCGAGGATTCGGTAGCGGTGGTGACATCCGGCGAGGACGCCGAGGTGGCGAAGCCGGAGCCCGACATCATCGGTGTTGCGCTCGAGCGCGCCGGCGTCGACGCCGAACACGCGATCATGGTGGGAGACAGCGTGTGGGACATCGAATCCGCGGGCCGGGCAGGGGTGCGGGCCATCGGCGTGTTGAGCGGCGGTATCTCACGCGCAGAGCTGCTCGACGCGGGTGCGGAGGCAGTGTTCGACGACCCGGCCGATCTGCTGGAACACCTCGCCGAGAGCCCGATCCTTGCCGACAAGGCAAGTGCTTGAGCAACTTCCGAAAGCCTTGTCCGAGGGTCGACGGGTACGTCCCTGTCGAAGGTTACGGCGCGATCGGTGACGGCCGAACCGTCGCGATGATCGCCGACGACGGCCGCATCGATTGGTTCCCGGTACCGAATCTCGATTCACCACCGCCGTTCGCCTCGCTGCTCGACGCCCCGCACGGTGGGTACATCGAACTGACACCCAGAGACGAGTTCACCGTCGAGCGCGAATTCGTGCCCGGCACGAACGTTCTGACCACCACGTTCCGCACCGACAGCGGTACCGTCCGAATCACCGACTCGCTCAACACCGGTGTGGCCGGGCGATTGCCGTGGGTGGAGTTGGCACGCCGTATCGACGGACTGGACGGAACAGTGGACATGACGTGGTCCGTCGCACCGGGCACAATGCTCGGTATCGCGTCGCCGTGGGCGTACGACACCGAGCACGGAACCGTTCTACGCGTCGACGGATTGACGCTGGCAGTCCGGACTTTGGGGATCGAAGACGTGCAACTCGCGGATCGCGACATCAGCGGCGTCTTCACCACGCGCTCGGGTTCGCGTCACGTCATCGGTGTGGTCGGAACCGAGAACGAGCCACTGCCGCTGCCGGATCCTCAACACCTCGACGAGGGCATCGACCGGACCATCGACAATTGGCGCGTCTGGTCGGACGAGTTCTCGTACGAGGGCCCGTGGGCGAAGCACGTTGCTCGCAGCGCGTTGGCGTTGAAGCTGTTGCTGCACAGCCCATCCGGTGCTATCGCGGCGGCAGCGACCACGTCACTGCCCGAGAATCGCACCGGTGGCAAGAACTGGGACTACCGGTACGCCTGGGTTCGCGACGGCGCGTACACCATTCGGGCGCTGCAACGGTTCGGTCTGCGTGAGGAAATCCATGCTGCGGTCGCGTGGTTGCTGAGGGTCATTCGAGTCAACGATCCGTTGGTGAACGTGTTCTACACCCTCGGCGGCGAATTGCCGGGCGGCACAGAGCAGCCCGACGTGCCCGGCTGGCGCGGCATCGGACCGGTGGTCAACGGCAACGCCGCGGCGGACCAGCTCCAGCTCATGATCTTCGGAGACCTGTTCTCGATCATTCGGCAGTACGTGGACGCGGGCAACATTCTCGACGCGCAAACCGGCCGGCTGTTGGCGACCATCGCGGACGAGGCCTGCGACTCGTGGCAGCGCAAGGATGCCGGTATCTGGGAGCTCGAGGTGGAGCAGCACTACACGAGCTCGAAGCTGGGGTGCTGGCAGGCACTGGACTGCGCGGTTCACCTGGCCGAAGCCGGGGAGATCCCGGGCATACCGGATCGGTGGAAAGCCGAGAAGGAGTGCATACGGCGGTACATCGAAACCGAGTGCTGGTCCGAGGAGCGGCAGACCTACCTCGCGTACCCGGGTGCCGACGGGCTCGACGCGTCGGTGCTGTTGGCAGCCGAGATGAACTTCGATCGCGGAGAACGTATTTCGGCCACGATCGATGCGCTCGGCGAGGAGCTCGGTGCCGGGCCGTTGATGTACCGCTACAGCGGAGTGTCCGAAGAAGAGGTCACGTTCGTGGCCTGCGCGTTCTGGCGAGTGTCGGCGCTGTCGTGCGTCGGCCGAGACGACGAGGCCACGGCCCTGATGGACCAATTGGTGGAAATGTCCAACGACGTCGGGCTGTACAGCGAGATGATCGATGCTTCGGATGGGTCGTTTCTGGGTAACTTCCCGCAGGGCTTGAGCCACCTGGCCCTGGTGAATGCGGCGTTGACCATCGCGCGTTCGCACGACGCCACAGCCTGACAACCGACCTCTAGCGCAAAGTGGGATCGAATGGATTTGGGAATCGACGGTAGAGCCGCACTGGTGACCGGAGCCGACTCCGGCATCGGGTGGCACACTGCGAAGCTGCTGCTGGCCGAGGGCGTCCGTGTGGTCGTCAGCGACAAGGACCAGAGTTCGCTGGACGAGGCCGCCGCGAAACTCGGTGCAGCGGAAGGACAGCTGTTCGCGTTCGCCGCGGACGTGACCGACACCGAGGCCGTCGAGAACCTGGCAGTGCGCACGCAGCAGGCCGTGGGCGACATCGACATTCTGGTGCAGTCCTCCGGCGTCACCGGCGCGCAGGGGCTGTTCCACGAGATCGACGAGGAAGGGTGGCGCTCCACCCTCGACATCGACCTCATGGGCCCGGTCCGCCTACTGCGCGCGTTTCTCCCCGCCCTCCGGCGCGGTGGATGGGGGCGCATCGTGCTGTTGACGTCCGAGGACGCCGTGCAGCCGTACGACGACGAATTGCCCTACTGCTCGGCCAAAGCCGGAGTTCTGGCTCTGGCCAAGGGGCTTTCGCGCAGCTATGCGTCGGAGGGCCTGCTGGTCAACGCGGTCTCCCCGGCATTCATTCACACCCCGATGACCGACGCGATGATGGACAAGCGAGCCGAAGAGAAGGGCACCGACAGAGACGGTGCCATCGAGAGCTTCCTCGACGAGGAGCGCCCGTACATGGAACTGGGACGCCGCGGCGAACCCGAGGAAGTGGCCTCGGTGATCACGTTCCTGTGCTCGGACCGCGCGTCTTTCGTCAACGGATCCAACTACCGAGTCGACGCCGGTTCCGTCGCAACAATTTAGGAGAACAGCATGACCAATTTCGGATACACGTTGATGACCGAGCAGAGCGGTCCCAAAGAGCTGGTGAAGTACGCCGTCGGAGCCGAGAAGGTCGGCTTCGACTTCGAGGTCAGCAGTGACCACTACTCGCCGTGGCTCTCGTCCATGGGCCACTCTCCTTACGCGTGGACCACTTTGGGTGCGGTCGCGCAGGCCACCGAGCGCGTCGAGCTGATGACGTACGTGACGTGCCCGATCATTCGGTACCACCCGGCCGTCGTCGCCCAGAGGGCCGCGACATTGCAGATCTTGGCCGACGGACGCTTCACCTTGGGACTCGGCAGCGGCGAGAACCTCAACGAGCACGTCGTCGGTGAGGGCTGGCCCTCCATCGACAAGCGTCAGGACATGTTCGTCGAGGCGCTCGAGATCATCCGCGCACTGCACGCCGGTGGCCTGGTCACGTACGAGGGCAGGCACTTTCGCGTCGACTCCGCTCGGATCTGGGACCTGCCCGAGGGCGGCGTCCCGATCGGCATCGCAGCCGGCGGCGAGAAGGCCGTGGCGAGGTTCGCCGAGTACGGCGATCACCTCATCGCCACCGAGCCGGACGCAGACCTCGTCAAGGCGTGGTCGGACAACCACGAGGGCCCGGCGCGCTCCATCGGCCAGATCCCCATTTCGTGGGACCCCGACAAGGACGCCGCCATCGATCGCGCACACGACCGTTTCCGCTGGTTCGCCGGCGGTTGGGCCGTCAACGCGGATCTGCCGACGACGGCCGGTTTCGCCGGTGCGACGAAGTTCGTCCGCAAAGAGGATGTGGCCGACACGATCCCGTGTGGACCGGACCTGGACGCCATCGTCGAGGCCGTAAAGCCGTACTGGGAGGCCGGGTACACCGACATCGCGCTGGTTCAGGTGGGCGACGAGACCCAGGAGCGCTTCCTGGCCGAGGCGGCCGGCCCACTGTTGGAGAAGCTGCGCGCTGCGTCGAGCTGAGCACACACGACGAGGCCCCGATCGAGACCATCGATCGGGGTCTTGTCGTTGTGCGGCAGTGCTACCGAGCCAAGCGCGGCAGGTTCTTCGAGATGCTCGACGTCAGTGCCTTGCCGACGATCGCGGCGAGACCGGGGATCGGGGCGTCGAATCCAATTGTGTAGTCGAGTTCGGTACCGCCGTCAGTGGTGGGGGTCAGCTTCTGCACACCCCAATGACCGCGTAGCGGGCCACCTTTGGTGATGCGGTACTCGATGAGGGTGTTCGGCTCCGAGACGGTTGTGGTCTCCTCGAACGCGGGGAGTGGCCCCAGCTTCAGGCTACGAGCCGATCCGACGCCGTTGCGGGAGGTGTCTCCGTCGCGCACCCGGCGGATCTTGGCCAGGAACAACGGGCCGAGGTTCTCGTGTTCGGACAGCGCCGCGAAGACGACGTCGGGAGACGAAGCGAACCGATGGGTGACATGAACGCGGGTGGGGGTCGGCATGCCTCACAGTAGCGCCGATCAGGCAAAGAAAAGGGACCCGCTCGATTGAATCGAGTGGGTCCCTTTTCGTGGTCCAACTGTCGGGGTGGCGGGATTCGAACCCACGACCTCTTCGTCCCGAACGAAGCGCGCTACCAAGCTGCGCCACACCCCGTGTACCGCTGGAGAAGTCTAACTCACGACTGCCTCAGAACGCGAAACGCCCTCGTCGGAGACGTCCTTCGGGCCCTTTCTGGGGGCAGGAGTGAGCGTGATCAGGGTTGCTTCGGGGCGGCAGCAGAAGCGGGCAGGCGCGTACGGCGAGGTCCCGAGACCGGCCGACACGTGGAGCTGCGTGTGCGCGCCCCACTTGGACGGACCCTTGACCCGGGAACGGTCGATCTCGCAGTTCGTCACCAGCGCACCGTAGAACGGCAGGCACAGCTGGCCGCCGTGGGTGTGCCCGGCGAGGACGAGGTCGTAACCGTCCTGCGCGAACTTGTCCAACACCCGGGGCTCGGGGGAGTGGGTGATGCCGAGGCGCAAGTCTGCCAACGGGTTCGGCTGGCCGGCGATGGTGTCGTAACGATCGCGCTTCAGGTGCGGATCGTCGACGCCCGCCGATGCGATCCGGACGCCGGCGACCTCGAGTTCGCGGCGCACATGCGTCACGTCGAGCCAACCGCGTTCGGAGAACGCAGCCCGCAGATCACGCCACGGCAGCGACTCGCCCGTCGTGCGCTTGTGGTTCTTGTCGAAGTACTTGAAGGGGTTCTTCGGCTTGGGCGCGAAGTAGTCGTTGCTGCCGAACACGAACAGCCCTGGACGCGACAGCAGCGGCCCGAGAGCCTGCACGACGCTGGGAACGGCGCGTTGGTGCGACAGATTGTCGCCGGTGTTGACCACGAGGTCGGGTTCGAGGCGGTCCAGTTCGCGAAGCCAGTTCTGCTTCATCCGCTGGCCCGGCATCATGTGCAGGTCGCTGATGTGCAGTACTCGCAGCGTCGCGGAGCCGGGTTCGAGCACCGCCATCGACGTCTCACGGAGCGTGAACGCGTTGCGCTCGACGAGGGTGGCGTAGCCGATGCCCAAGGCCGCAGCACCCGCCGTCCCGATCACCGAGCTCTTGAGCGGTGCCGCTCTGACGACGTCGCGCGTGTGCTCGGCAACCGACCGCAGTTGCGTGGAGGCACTGCGTAGTTGCGCCGAGGTTGGCAGTAACGAGGAACTGAAGTGAACGGCCACCCAGTCCACGATACGGCAGCAAGCCGATATGGACGCGCGAGCCGACGGCTGGGCCGCGTAGCGTTTCTGCCATGTCCGAACTCAAGGCCCGTATCCGAACCGACCTGACCACAGCGATGAAAGCGAAGGACAAGCTCCGGCTGGCAACGCTGCGCATGATCCTCGCCGCCATTCAGACCGAGGAGGTCTCCGGCAAGGAGGCCCACGAACTGACCGACGACGACGTCCTGAAGGTGCTGGCGAAGGAATCGAAGAAGCGCGGCGAATCGGCCGAGATCTACACGCAGAACGGCCGCGGCGAACTCGCCGCCAACGAGCACGCCGAGGCGCAGATCATCAACGAGTACCTGCCCACTCCGCTGACCGACGAGGAACTGGCCACCATCGTCGATACCGCCATCGCCCAGGTCGCCGAGGAGTTGGGCGAGCGACCGGCCATGAAGCAGATGGGCCAGGTCATGAAGATCGCGTCGGGACTCGCTGCCGGTAAGGCCGATGGATCCCGCCTGTCGAAGGCCGTCAAAGACCGTTTGTGACCACCCATGTGAGTGGAACCTCGTAGTCCACTACGAAGTTCCACTCACATGCGGCGAAGCCGCTCAGCGAGGAGCGGTGAGCCCGGGTATCGCCGGTATCTGGATACCCGGCGGCAGGTCCGGTATCTGGATACCCGGCGGCAGGGCAGGGGCCGGAGCCGGTGCCGGGCGAACCGATCCGTCACTGACGTAGATCGTGATGTTCGATCCGGGAACCGCACTACCCGACGGTGACGTCGACACCACGGTTCCGCGCGCAGCCTGATCGGCCGTCGTCACCGCGGTCACCTGGAAGCCCGCACCCTGCAGCGTGGACGTCGCGGACGACTGGCTCTGGCCGGTGACGTCGGGAACCTGACCGTTGGCCGAACCGCGGACGTACTTCTGATCGACCGGTGGAAGTTGGACGGGCCCGAAGTTGGTGGCGATCGGGCTCATCGCGTCGAACCAGGTTCTCGCGGGTTCGTTACCGCCGTACAGGTTTCCCGAACCGCAGGGCCGCAGCGGGAACGAGCAGATCTCGCTGGGCGTCGGTGAGTCGCCGTAGGTGTACACGGCGGCGGCGTAATTGTTGGTGAACCCGAGGAAGCCCGAGGATCGGTTCGACTCGGTGGTACCGGTCTTGCCGGACATCGGCAGGTTCCAGCCGGCCGAGGCAGCGGCGGACGCGGACGTGCCACCTGCCTGGTCGTCCTTGCTCATAGCGTTGGCGAGGGTGTTCGCCAGACCGGGTTCGACGACCTGCTCGCAGGCCTGGTGAGCGACGGGAACGGGCTTGCCGTCGCGGTCGAAGATCGAGTCGATCGGGGTCGGCGGGCACCATTTGCCACCCGAAGCCAAGGTCGCGGCCACGTTGGACAGCTCCAGCGGGTTCACCCAGGTGGGTCCGAGGGTGAACGACCCGAGGTTCTGACTCTTCTGGAAATCGGCCATCGACTGCTCGGCACCCGAGGAACCCGGGTCGGTGTACGAGCGCAGGCCGAGACGGACGGCCATGTCGACCGTCGGCGTGACGCCGACGGACTCGATCAGCTTGACGAAGGCCGTGTTGGGGGACTGAGCCAACGCGTCGGTGATCGACAGCGCGGGTGGGTAGTTGCCCGCGTTCTCCACGCAGTAGGTGGAGGCCGGGCAGTTCCGAGCACCACCGTCGCCGACGCCCTTGACCTCCACGCGCTTGGGGACCTGCAGCGTTGCGCTGGTGCCCAGTCCGCGTTCCATGGCGGCGGCCGTGGTGAAGATCTTGAAAATGGAGCCGGCTCCGTTACCCACGAGGGAGTGCGGTTGCGGCTGCACGGTCTCGTCGGCGTCGGCGTTGAGGCCGTAGGTGCGGCTGCTGCCCATGGCCAGGACGCGGTGCTGGTCCTGGCCCGGGGCGACGACGTTCATCACCGTCGCCACGCCGTCGAGCGAGGGGCTGGTGTTGCTGACCAGGGCGGCCTTGGTGGAGTTCTGGACCGCGGGGTCGAGCGTCGTGCGGATGAGATACCCGCCCTTGTCTATCTGCTCCTGGCTGATTCCGGCCTGAGCGAGGTACTGCAACGCGTAGTCACAGAAGAATCCTCGGTCTCCTGCCGCAATACAGCCGCGGGGCAGGGTCTGAGGGACGGGCAGCACACCGAGGGGCTCGGCCTTGAGTGCCGTGAGCTCGGCCGCACGCTCGGGGAGGTTCTGGATCATCGTGTCGAGTACGGTGTTCCTGCGCTCGATCACACCCTCTTCGTTGGTGTATGGGTTGAGGGCGGAGCTGGACTGGACCATGCCGGCGAGCATCGCGGCCTGGACGGCGCTGAGCTGGCTGGCATCGATGCCGAAGTACGTCTGAGCCGCGTCCTGGATGCCGAACGAGGCATTACCGAACGGCACGAGGTTGAGGTAGCGGGTGAGGATCTCGTCCTTGGTCAGTTCCTTGTCGAGCGTCAACGCCATCCGGATCTCGCGGATCTTGCGGGCGGGCGTCGTTTCGATGGCGGCGCGTCGCTCGGCGTCGGTCTTTGCCACGACCAGCAGCTGGTAGTTCTTCACGTACTGCTGGTCGATGGTCGATGCACCCTGCTGGACCTGGCCGCTGGTGGTGTTGGTCAGGAACGCGCGCAGCGTGCCCTGCCAGTCGACGCCCTGGTGCTCCGCGAAGCGCCGGTCCTCGATGGAGACGATGGCCAGCTTCATCTCGTTGGAGATCTTGTCGCTCGGTACCTCGAAGCGGCGCTGCTCGTACAGCCACGCGATCGGGTTGCCGTTGACGTCGGTCATCGTCGAAACAGCAGGTACGGCACCCTCGACCAACTCGGCCGAGACGTTGTCGACGGTATCGGCGGCGCGGTTGGACGCGAACCCGAACCCACCGGCCAAGGGGAACATCACGCCGGCGAGCAATGCACCGGCGAGTGCTGAACATCCGGCGAGCTTCGCCACGGTTTTTCCAACTGACACAGAGCACAGCGTACGTGTGCCTCGCTCGGATCGGCAGTGCCCCGCATGCGTTGTGCGCTGCGCCCCTGCTCGGGACGCCCGTACCAGAAATGTGACCTCACCGTCTTGCATTCGGGGCCGGGGTTACCTAAATTATGAGCACAGTGTGATTCGCATAACACTTGATAATGAATGTGGGGCAGCTCCTAGAATTTGTGCTTCGACACCGAGGTACAAACTGCTCGGAGCCTCCAGGACGCCCAGTGAGGGCGACCGAGACGTAAAGGGGATCCGCCATGCACACGACAACCGCGCCGACGCGACTCGATGTAGAGGAAGCAGAAGCACGTATCGCTTGGGTGTCACACGCTCGGTGCAAGGGCACGGATCCGGACCAGCTGTTCGTCCGGGGTGCAGCGCAGCGCAAGGCCGCGACCATCTGCCGGCACTGCCCGGTTCTGATGCAGTGCGGTGCGGATGCGCTCGACAATCGCGTCGAGTTCGGTGTGTGGGGTGGCATGACCGAGCGTCAGCGCAGGGCACTGCTCAAGCAGCACCCCGAGGTCGACTCGTGGTCCGAATTCTTCGAGACCCAGCGTCAGCAGCAGGCGGCAATCTGACCGCCTGCCGGAACGGCCGATCAGCCTCTGCGGGTCAGCTGGTCGGCCACCGCGCGTAGTGCGGCGAGGTCGGAGACCTCGAACGGCAGGGACGGAACACCGACGATGGGCACGCGGGGGTGCGCGCCGGTGAAGCGTTTGAGCAACCGCACCTCGCGCGCCGCGGTCACCGCGCGTTGAGCGTGGATACGCAGCACCGCAGCAGTCAATTCGGCACCGGGGTCGTCGATCCGGTCCAGGAGATCGGCGGCCGTGGCTGCATGATCGGCCTGCACCGACGACAACGTCGGATGCGTCCGGTTCACCACCAGTCCGGCCAGCGGCATGTTCTCGGCGGAGAGTCGCTCGACGAAGAACGCGGCCTCACGCAACGCGTCGGGCTCGGCGGCAGCGACAACGAGGAAACTGGTGCCGTCCTCGCGGAGCAATTGGTATGTGCGCGTGGCGCGTTCGCGGAACCCGCCGAACATCGAATCCAGCGATTGCACGAAAGCCGAAGCGTCGGACAGCATTTGGCTGCCGATGACGGTCGAGACGCCGCGCATCGCCAGGCTCATCGCGCTGGTGACGACGCGGGTGATGCCTCGTCCGGGAGCGGTCAGCAGCCGGATGAAACGACCGTCGAGAAACGACCCGAGCCGTTGCGGAGCGTCGAGGAAGTCCAACGCGTTGCGCGACGGCGGAGTGTCCACCACGATCAGATCCCACGACGCGTCGAGGGACAGCTGGCCCAGCTTCTCCATCGCCATGTACTCCTGCGTGCCCGAAAAGGACGACGCCACAGTCTGATAGAACGGGTTGGCCAGAACCTGCGCCGCCTTTTCCGGCGTCGAATGTTCGATGACCATCTCGTCGAACGTGCGCCGCATGTTCAGCATCATCGCGTGCAGTTCGCCCTTGGCGTCGGCACCCAATTTCACCGGCTGCGGGCTGTTGTCGAGGTCGCCGAGCCCGAGGGCCTGAGCCAGCCGGCGAGCGGGATCGATGGTCAGCACGACGACACGTCTGCCCTGTTCGGCGGCGCGCAGAGCCATCGCCGCTGCGGTGGTCGTCTTCCCGACACCGCCTGCGCCGCAGACCACGACGATTCGTGACGCGGGGTCGGTGAGGATGCGGTCGACGTCGAGTTCGGTTGCTGCTGGTCGAGTCATCGGACACCCTGTTCTGCGAGCGTGGCGGCGAGCTCGTACAAGCCGCCGAGGTCGACGCCGTCGGCCAACATCGGCAGCGTCATGCGTGCGACGTCGAGTTCGTCGAGTTGTGTTGCGCTCTCCACCTGAGCGGACAGCGTCGACGCGTGCTCGATCGATTCGGTCAGGAGACCCGCGAAGTCGGCCTCGGACAACGTGATTCCGGTCTTGGCCAGACCCTCCTGAATTGCGACGGCGTCGATCTCGCCCTCGGCGATGGGTTCGAGGGAGTCGGCAGGCAGGTACGTCGGCTCGGTGCGGTTGACGATCACCGTGCCCAGGCGGAGGTCGGCTGCTTCGAGCTCGCGTACCGCATCTGCCGTCTCCTGCACCGGCAATGCTTCGAGCAGGGTGACCAGGTGCACGACGGTGTCCGACGAATGCAGCAACCGCACCACGCCCTCGCTCTGCGAGCGGACCGGGCCGCCCTTGGCCAGGTCGGCCATGGCCTTGGTGACGTCGAGGAAGTTTCCGATGCGGCCGGTGGGCGGCGAGTCGACGACCACCTCGTCGTACGCGCGGTTGCCCTTCTTGTCGGTGCGCACCACGCACTCCTTGACCTTGCCGGTCAGCAGTACGTCACGCAGGCCGGGCGCGATGGTCGTCGCGAACTCGATGGCACCGATCTTGCGCATCGCGCGGCCGGCGAAACCGAGGTTGTAGAACATGTCGAGATACTCGAGGAACGCGGTCTCGATGTCGATCGCCAGCGCGTAGACCTCGCCGCCGCCGTCCGCCGAGGCGACGCGGGTCTCCACCGGCGGGAGCTGCGGCACGTCGAACAGCTGCGCGATGCCCTGCCTGCCCTCGACCTCCACCAACAACACTCGCCGGCCACCCGCGGCCAGCGCCAACGCCAGCGCGGCAGCGACCGTCGACTTACCGGTACCGCCCTTGCCGGACACGAAATGCAGCCGCGCGGCATCCGCCTTCGCCGGCCATCCCTCTTGCTTCGATGTACCCACGCCTCGACCATATAGAGACGCGATGCCGGTCGTCCGACAGAACCGAGAATCACCCGATCGCAGTGACGCACCCCTCGTACTCCGGTGGGCGATAGGCTTCGAGTCATGAGCGAAAAGATCATCTGGGAGTACTTCACCGCACCGGTGCTGATTCACGCCACCAAGCAGATTCTCGACAACTACGGCTCCGAGGGCTGGGAGCTCGTGACGATCATGGCGGGACCGAACGGCGGCGACACACTCGTCGCGTACTTCAAGCGTCCGAAGGGCTGACGCCGTGGCGAACTGGAGCGAACGCCTCTCCGAGCTGGGCATCGAGCTGCCCGACGTCGTTCCGCCGCTGGCCGCGTACGTCCCCGCCGTACAGGTGGGTTCGCTCGTCTACACCTCCGGTCAACTGCCGATCGTGGACGGAAACCTGACCTCCGTCGGCAAGGTGGGTGCCGACGTGTCGGCCGAGGACGCCACTGCAGCGGCGCGGATCTGTGCGTTGAACGCGCTGGCCGCGGTACATGCGCTGGTCGGTATCGACTCGGTCGCACGCGTGATCAAGGCCGTCGGCTTCGTCGCTTCCGCGGAGGGCTTCACCGGTCAGCCGGGTGTCGTCAACGGAGCATCGAACGTCATCGGCGAGATTTTCGGTGACGCAGGCAAGCACGCCCGCTCGGCCGTCGGCGTCGCGGAACTTCCGCTCGGTGCGTCGGTGGAAGTGGAGCTCATCGTCGAACTGCAGTAGTCGACGTCCCATGGAGTGCACCGCAGGTCTCGTCGATTGCGGAACGCAGCAGGTCGGCATACACGGCGTGATCGGGGACCGTCGTCGGGCAGGCCGTCACACAGACGGTGACGACGTCCCCGTATCCGTACACGGCGTGGGTGATGCTGCAGCCCGGGCTCAGTGATGCGACCCCCGCGCACAGGGTTGCCCGGCTCGACCCCAACTCGAGGTCCAGACCGGTTCGATTGACGCTGGTCACCACGGTATGGCTGGTGACACGCTCGGGCGTTCCGCTGCGAGGCGCGACGAGCCGAGCGCGGCGACCGAAGCCGAGCAGTAGAGCGGCGGGGTAGAGCTCGGCCGACCGGGTGGCGTCGATGTGGCGGCGATCGTTCACGCGTTCACGCTGCAGGTTGAGCGCGTGCGCCACTGCCGATGCTCGGTCGGGCACGTCGGTGAGCTCGGGATGCAGATCGACGGCAGCCGGGACGGTTCGGTTGACGGCAGGCCAGGCCGCCGACGTCTCGATCGCGGTGGGCACTGTGGCGCGGATGCGGGTGCCGACCCTCTCTCCGTGCGCCGCGAGATACGTCGACAACGCCGCTCCGACGGCGGTGAGTGCGGTAGCCGTGACGGTGGCCGGCCCGCCTGTCCACTGCGACTTCGGGAACTGCAGGACGTGCACCGCTCTCGTTTCGTCGGGATGGGCGTTGACGCGCGTGGGTTCGACCGGTGCGGGGGCAACCAGCTCCCCGGTCCGCACGGCGTCGAGATACGTCTGCTGTGCCCGCCCCATCCGCCGCTGCGACCGCGCCCAGCGGTAGGGCAGGAGCGCCGTCGCAACGACCGCATCTCGCACGCGACGTGGACGAGAGACGGCAGGGTCGTCGGGGAACGTGACGTTGTCGGTCGGCTCGTCCGGTCCGAAGAGAGCTCGAACGATGCGGGTACCGACCGACCCATCGGACAATGCGTGGCTGACCTGAACGATCACGACAGTGGCCGCACCGCGGATACCGTCGACGCCCGACAGGCCCCGGCCGACGTGCACGGTCCATGCCCGCGTCGTCGCATCGACCGGAACGCACGCGCGTTCGGCCAGAAACGAATTGAGTGTGTGACGACCGTCGGAGAGATCGTGGTCGACCACGTGCTCACGAGGCGGCGTCGGGTCCCTGATCCATCGGGGGTACTCCAACAGACCCACCGCATCGCCGATGCGAATCTGCAGTCTCGGAACCAATCGAGCGCGTCTCTCGACGTGGGCCACGACGTCGTCGAACGTCGGTGGCTCGTGGTCCCCCGAGTCGAAGACGAACGTCGTGTACTGGTCCATCGAGCGGTGCGGGGCCGAGGTGTAGTGGAACATCGCATCTTTGACGTCCATGGTGGTCACACGATCAGGGTGCCCACTCCCGCGCCCGATCAATCACCCTCTGCAAGTGCAGTCCTCGGTGTACCGAGCATTCGTGGTCGACACCCGATTCCACCGACTCGAGGAACTCGTCCAGCAGTACGGCGTAGCAGTCGGTCGACGACGTGGATCGGTCGGTGAAGGTGTCGACTCCAGCGGGTCCGGACAGCTCGATCCGCATGAGCGACGGCATGACCGGTGTCCGCAGCGACAATTGGACGGTGCTACGCGCGCCTCCCTCGTGTTCGAGCAGAACGGTCCAACTGTCCGACGCCACGTCGCGGTGCGAGTAGGCAACGCGCGCAATGGTTCCCAGTGCCGCGTCGAGGAGATCGAAGACGTGTGGCCCGATGTCGAGGATCGCCCCGTCGTCGTGTCGCCACTGCGATTCCGAGTACGCCCCGCCGAGAGTGGCACCGGAGAACCAGGTTCCGGAGCCGGCTGCCCAGGGGCGGCCCGCTGTCGAGGCGAGGAATTGCCTTGTCTCCGGGGCGAATCGGAGTGTCAGAGTCACCATCGAACGAACTCCGGCGGTGGTGACGGCCTCGGCCAGTTCTTCGGCCTCTGCCACGGTGGCGGCAATGGGCTTGTCCAGCAACACATGTTTGCCTGCTCGCGCGGCGCGGAGCGCGAACCCGGCTTGCACGGCCGGTGGTACCGCGAACGCCACCGTGTCGACGGCATCGAGCAGGGCGTCGAAGGACTCGTAGACGGGTGCACCCAACTCGGCCGCGGCGTCCGGTCTGCGGGCCCACACTCCGGTGAAGTCCACTCCCGGATGGGCGAGCAGCGAGGGGGCCTGAGTCTTGCGGGCCCAGGGGCCGGCTCCGACGAGTCCGATCTTCATATGCGTCGACGTTAGTCGTCGTCACCGGTCCTGTTCCACCTCGAGAACAGTGGGCGTCCTACAGTGTTTCAATGGCCGACTCGAACTTGACGCATCCCGCCTACGGACTGGTCCGGCACGTGACGCCCACGGCGTCGGTTCTGCTCGCGGAGAACCCGGGCAAGATGACGCTGGACGGAACGAACACGTGGATTCTGCGGGCACCGGGTTCCGAGGAGTGCATCGTCGTCGACCCGGGTCCCAAGGACAAGGCCCATCTCGACGCCGTCGCCGCGTCGGGCACGGTGGTGCTGACCCTGGTGACCCATCGCCATGCCGATCACACGGCGGGGTTGAAGCGGTTTCACCGCAAGACAGGGGCACCGGTGCGGGCGGTGGGGGAGAAGTTTCTGCACGGTGGCGGCGAGCGGTTGGCCGACGGCGAGGTCATCGATGCGGCGGGTCTACGGATCCGGGTGCTCCACACGCCCGGTCACACGGCGGATTCGGTGAGCTTCGTGCTCGACGACGCGGTCCTGACGGGAGATACGATCCTCGGCCGCGGCACCACGGTGCTCGACCCGAAGGACGGCTCGCTCGCGGACTATCTGAACTCGCTCGATCGACTCGAGGCCGCCGGTGCGGGCAAGACGGTGTTGCCGGGGCACGGGGCCGATGTTCCGGATACCGCCGAGGTGGCGCGACTGTATCGCGCTCACCGTCGGCAGCGGCTGGATCAGGTGCGGGCGGCGTTGGCCGAGATCGGAGACGACGCCAAACCGATGCAGGTGGTGCGCCACGTCTATTCGGACGTGGACAAGAAGTTGTGGCCGGCTGCGCGGATGTCGGTCAAGACGCAGCTGGCCTACCTCAGGGAGAACTAGCTGTAATGAGCAGGGACGTTGTGGACGGCGTGGCAGCGACAGATAGGTGAGGACCTCCGGTATCGGTGTGGTTACCACAACTGCACCGACAACCGAGAGG
>NZ_NOYS01000034.1:0-165885 GCF_002258475.1 Rhodococcus sp. 06-1460-1B | reverse complement strand
ACACCTCAGCTCGAAAGCGCCTAACATACAACACAACTCGTTGATCATGAACCGGATGGTTCACCGATCCGAATTACACCACCCCATGGGGCACTATCAATTCGGCGACCTCGTGATCGCTCCACCATTGCTCGAAACAAGGCTCGGTCGAACGTAATTCGTCGATCAGCGCGGTCAACTCCGAATCCCCTGGCCTTCGAGCAAGATCGCGGCGCAGCGCGGCAACCGAGGCCGCCGCGAACTGCGACCAATTGACGATTCGCTCGCGCGCGATGGGATTGCGAAATAGGTAGTGGAACAGCGAATCCCCGGCGGACGATTGCAGACTCAACACCGCACGAACCAGCGCATTGCTGGCCAAGATGGTTCCCGAGCGCCCGAGCAGTAGCACCGGCACGTGATCGAGCGCCCGCATCACCTGGAGTAATCCCGGATCCGGTCGCTCCGGGGCGCTGCCGACCGGCACAGCCGGAGATGCGAGATCGAGCAGGTGCGCAGACTCCACCTGGTCGAGTTTCAACGCCCGAGCAATTGCCAGCAGCACCTCGGGTGAGACGTTGGCTTGGCGACCCTGTTCGAGCTTGCTGTAGTAATCCGGGCTCACTCCGGCCAGCGCTGCGAGCTCTTCGCGCCGCAGGCCCGGTACCCGTCGCGCACCGGGATAGATCGGCACTCCCGCCTCGGCTGGAGTGATGCGGTCGCGTCGATCACGCAGAAATGCGCTCAGCGCCGACCTGTCGTTGTTCACGAAATCCACAGTAGCCACGCGAGCGATGGCCAACCTGGTCATGACAGACCTAGGTCGAACGACGCCTGGTCCGCTCGATTCCGCGACCGTAGACATGGTGTCATGACATCTTCCAGTTCCACACAACTCCATGGACGCACCGCCGTCGTCACCGGATCGACCAGTGGGATCGGTGCGGCCATCGCGCTCACCCTCGCCGACCACGGGGCGAAGGTGGTCGTCAGCGGCCGCGACGCCGAGCGCGGCAAAGCCCTGGCGGCCCGCATCTCGGAAGCCGGCGGCACAGCGGCATTCGTCGACGTCGATCTCGCCGGCAGCTACGAAGAACTTCGCGAGTTCGCCGCCCGCACTACCGACACCCTCGGCGGCCGCGTCGACATTCTCGTCAACAACGCCGGTATCTATCCGGCCACCGCGACAGCCGATCTTCCCGACGATCAGCTCGACGCCATGCTCGCCGTCAACGTCCGAGCACCGCACGTGCTCGTCGGTGAGCTCGCACCGGCCATGGCCGAGCGCGGCAGCGGAGTCATCGTGAACATCGGGTCGTGGATGGCCACGATGGGCAGTCCGTTCGCTGCGATGTACTCCGCCACCAAAGCCGCCGACGAGCAGCTCACTCGTAGCTGGGCCGCCGAGTTCGGCCCACGCGGTGTGCGAGTGAACGCCCTCGCGCCCGGAGCCACTCTGACTCCGGGCAACGAGGATGCACGCCAGGTACTCGACGCCATGACGGCCGGAACCCCGGCAGGCACAGTGCTGTTGCCGCAGAACATTGCCGACGGTGTGCTGTTCCTGGTCTCGGACGATGCCGCGATGGTGCACGGAACCACGCTCTACGTCGACGGCGGTATTTCGGTCACCCGCGGGTGATCAGCACACCGCCGTCGACCCGTCACATGTTCGAGACGACCAAGCCGATGAACGCCAGGTAGAGAACGATGAAGACGCCGAAGATGATGAGGGACAGCTTGCCGAAGAACGCCGCGCGCTGCGACGAGTACTGCGCGCCTTGGACATCGCCCATCGACCACAGTGGATGGACTTTCAACGCATGATTGAACGCGGGGATGGCCAGTGGCCAGAAGAAGATGACTGCCACCACTGCCCACCCTGCGTTCGACGCCGGCAGCACCGGCGCGAAGGGCTGCGCTGCTGGAAAGGTCTGCTGATGAGTTTGCTCGTACGGTCCCGACATGTGGTGTTCCCCCCGAATGAATGAAGTGATGACACCCGGTACGACGCAGCCCAGGACCATCCGGTTCCAGGCCGCCGCCACTCGGCGCACACGAATGACCGCCGGGCGCATCGCGAAGTGTCGATTCGAGGACGTGCAAGTGCGTCACGCATAGGGTGATCGCAGTCACACCTGCGACCATGGAGACCCCACACATGTCACTGAAAGCGGCCGACGATCCACACGTCGAATTGCTGAAGACAGACCCCGACCTACCACCTGTCGGAGTCGTCGATTCCCATCCCATGACGCCGATCAAGCGTCTGATGCTCGTCGTGATCGGCCTGCTCGGCGGCGTCGCCTGGACGATCATCGCCATCGTCCGCGGCGAGAATCCCAACGCAGTCTGGTTCGTCATCGCCGCGGTGTGTACCTACATCTTCGCGTTTCGCTTCTACGCCAGACTGATCGAACGCAAGATCGTCTTTCCTCGCGACGACCGAGCCACGCCCGCCGAGATCCTGGAGAACGGCAAGGACTACATGCCGACGGACCGTCGGGTGCTGTTCGGCCATCACTTCGCCGCAATCGCGGGAGCGGGCCCCCTCGTCGGACCGGTTCTGGCTGCCCAGATGGGCTACCTGCCCGGCACCATGTGGATCATCATCGGCGTCGTGTTCGCCGGGGCCGTCCAGGATTTCCTGGTGCTGTGGATCTCGACGCGCCGCAACGGCCGCAGCCTCGGCCAGATGGCCCGTGACGAACTCGGAGTAGTCGGCGGAACCGCCGCGCTGATCGCGGTGTTCGTCATCATGATCATCCTGATCGCGGTTCTTGCTCTCGTCGTCGTCAACGCGCTCGCCGAAAGTCCGTGGGGCGTGTTCTCCATCGCGCTGACCATCCCCATCGCCCTGTTCATGGGTGTGTACCTGCGCTACCTGCGGCCGGGCAACGTCACCGAGGTCTCGCTCATCGGTGTCGTCCTGCTTCTGCTCGCCATCGTCGCCGGCGGCTGGGTCGCCGAAACCGAATGGGGCACAGACTGGTTCACCCTGTCCAAGGTGACGGTCGCCTGGCTGCTCATCGGCTACGGCCTGCTCGCCTGCATCCTGCCGGTGTGGCTGCTGCTCGCCCCGCGCGACTATCTTTCGACGTTCATGAAGGTCGGCACCATTGCGCTGCTGGCCGTCGGCATTCTCATCGCGCGCCCCGAGATTCAGATGCCCGCCATGACGAGCTTCGCCACCGAGGGCAATGGACCGGCATTCGCCGGATCGCTGTTCCCGTTCTTGTTCATCACCATCGCCTGCGGCGCGCTGTCGGGCTTCCACGCTCTGATCTCCTCCGGCACCACGCCGAAGTTGCTCGAGAAGGAAAAGCAGATGCGCATGATCGGCTACGGCGGCATGCTCACCGAGTCGTTCGTCGCCATCATGGCGCTCATCACCGCGTGTGTCCTCGATCAGCACATCTACTTCGCGCTGAACGCACCGGCGACGCTGACCGGCGGTACTCCCGAGACCGCGGCGGAGTACGTCAACGGTTTGGGATTGAGCGGCGGCGACATCTCGGCCGGTGAATTGAGCCAGGCCGCAGCCGATGTGGGCGAGGAGTCGATCATCTCCCGTACCGGCGGCGCTCCGACGCTGGCGTTCGGTATGTCCGAGGTTCTGCATCAGGTGTTCGGCGGAGAATCGCTCAAGTCGTTCTGGTACCACTTCGCGATCATGTTCGAGGCACTGTTCATCCTCACCACGGTCGATGCAGGCACCCGCGTCGCACGCTTCATGCTCTCCGACAGTATCGGCAACCTGCCCGGAGCCTCGGCCAAGAAGTTCAAGGACCCGTCGTGGCGTCCCGGTGCATGGATCTGCTCGCTCATCGTCGTCGCAGCTTGGGGCGCAATCCTTCTCATGGGAGTCACCGACCCGCTCGGCGGCATCAACACCCTGTTCCCGCTGTTCGGTATCGCCAATCAGTTGCTCGCCGCGATCGCGCTGACGGTGGTCATGGTCATCGTCGTCAAACGAGGTCTCTACAAATGGGCGTGGATCCCCGGCATTCCGCTCGCCTGGGACCTTATCGTCACGATGACGGCCTCGTACCAGAAGATCTTCTCCTCCACCCCGGCCATCGGTTACTGGACGCAGCATTCTCAGTTCCGTGACGCGAAGGAGCAGGGCCTGAGCAGCTTCGGCAGCGCGAAGACCCCCGAGGCCATCGACGCGGTCATTCGCAATACGTTCATCCAGGGCACGCTGTCGATCATCTTCGCGGTACTCGTCCTGGTTGTCGTCGTCGCCGGAGTCATCGTGTGCGTCAAGGCCGTTCGCGGAGCTGATCTGCCGGACAACGAGGAGCCGGAGGTGCCGTCGAAGATCTTCGGTCCTGCCGGATTCGTCCTCACCCCCGCCGAGAAGCAGATCCAGGCCGAGTGGGACGAACTGATCGATGCGGGCACCGTCCGACGCCCCGGGTCGGCGCACTAGATGCGCGGGCTGTGGTGGTGGATCACCTCGGTGATGGGTGATCACGATTACGACCGCTACGTCGCGCATCTGGCCCGGCACCACCCGGGCCAGGAGCCACCGACCGTGCGGCAGTACTGGAAGGACCGGCACGCGGAAGCGGACCGAAACCCAGGGGCTCGATGCTGCTGACACGGTGCTGTCCGATTTCCGCTAGCACTGGCGGGATCGCGCTGACACAGTAGGAGCATGAGCAGCGAACGGCAGGTGCAAGAACTGGACTTCGATCGGTGTTATCGCGCGGTCTCCTCGCGTGACGCACGGTTCGACGGCCAGTTCTTCACCGCCGTCTCCACCACCGGCATCTACTGTCGACCTTCCTGCCCGGCGCGCACCCCCAAGCCCGGCAACGTCTCGTTTTTGGCCACGGCAGCAGCGGCCCAACAATCCGGCTACCGCGCCTGCCGCCGTTGCCAGCCCGACGCCACCCCCGGTTCCCCACGATGGAACATCCACTCGGATCTCAGTTCTCGTGCGATGCGGCTGATCTCCGACGGAGCCGTCGAGCGCGGGGGCGTGGACGGCCTCGCCAGCACCCTCGGCTACTCGAGCCGCCAACTGACTCGCGTTCTGACGGCAGAAGTGGGTGCCGGGCCGCTCGCGTTGGCTCGCGCCCATCGCGCGCATACCGCCCGCACGTTGATCCAGACCACCGACATGTCGATGGCCGACATCGCCTTCGCCGCCGGCTTCTCGAGCGTCCGCCAGTTCAACGACACCGTCAAAGAGGTCTTCGCGGTCGATCCGACGACCCTGCGGCGAGAAGCGCACCGCTCGGCCGTACCCACTGCGGGTGGCACCGTCACGTTGCGCCTGCCGTACCGCCCGCCGCTGGACCGCGGCTGGGTCGAGTGGTTTCTCCGAGGCCATGTGGTCGAGGGCATCGAATCGTTTTCCGACGACGGCGAATACGTGCGTTCCGTGCAGTTACCGCACGCTGCCGGACTGGTGGCACTGCGCATCCTGGACGGATTCGTCAGCGCCGCACTGACTCTGCAGGACATGCGCGACCTCGCTCCGGCCGTGGCCAGGATTCGACACCTGCTCGATCTCGACGCCGATCCGCTTGCCGTCGACGAAGCCCTACGCGCCGACCCCCAACTCGCACCGAGCGTCGACGCCCATCCGGGTATCAGGGCCCTCGGGGTCGTCGACGGGGCGGAGATGTTGCTGCGCACCGTCATCGGGCAACAGATCTCGCTGAAGGCAGCGGCCACCCACACCGCCAGGCTCGTCGACGCGCTCGGGGCACCACTGGATTTCGGCGACGGACGCGTCGGACGGCTGTTCCCCGACGCTGCCGTCATCGCCGAACGCGGCCACGAGGTCCTCACCGGCCCGGCGGCTCGGGTCCAGACCGTCATCCGCGTCGCCGACGCCATCGCGTCGGGAACGGTGACATTGCACCCCGCGCGGGAGGGCCCCGATCTGGAACGAGAACTGCTCGAGCTCAAGGGAATCGGACCGTGGACGGCCCGCTATGTCGTCATGCGACTGCTGGGTGACCCCGACGTTCTGCTCGACACCGACCTCGTCGTCCGGCAAGGCGCACAGGCGCTGGACATTTCGCTGAAGAACTCCCAACGCTGGGCACCGTGGCGCTCCTACGTCTCGATGCACCTGTGGATCACCGCACTGGAAAGAAGGCAGGCATGATGGCCACCTCCGCAACGCAGGACACCCCAATCGGTCCGTTCACCACCATCGTCGACGCCGATCAGCGCGTGCTGGCGTCGGGCTGGACCGCCGATGTCGAAGAACTCCGAGTGTTGATCCATCCGACGTTGCGACCCACCGATGTCCGCTCGGCCACCGACCTCGGTGCCGTCACCGCAGCTGTCGACTCCTATCACCGCGGCGACGTCGACCGCATCGACGACATCGACGTCGCACAACGATCGGGCGAATTCCTGATGCACGCCTGGGACGTGCTGCGCACTGTCGAACCCGGAGCGCCGGTGACGTACTCCGCTTTCGCGGAACTGTCGGGACGGCCGACGGCGATTCGCGGTGCCGCGTCGGCGTGCGCGCGCAATGCCGCCGCCCTGTTCGTACCGTGCCACCGAGTGGTTCGGATCGGCGGTGCGCTCGGTGGATTCCGTTGGGGACTGCCGACGAAGAAGTGGCTGTTGGCCCACGAGGCGCTCTGACCGACACCGCGTCGGAGTGGGACGTTAAGGTTCTTCACGAACCGCCACCCGCCGAATGTGAGGACCCACCGTGACCGAATCGGCAGTTCCCGGCAGTACTGCGAAGCCCGCGAAGTCCGGACGAGATCGCGGGGACCTCATCGGAATCGGTGGCCTCTGGCTGGCGAAATGGTCGCTCATCCTGATCTCCATCGCGGCCGGCGCGTGGGTGTTCGGTTGGCTGATCGGTCATCTCTGGGTGATTCTGCTACCGGTTCTACTCGCGGTGATCGTGGCCACGGTTCTGTGGCCACCTGCGAAATTGATGATGCGCCTTGGCTTTCCGCCTGCGCTGGCGTCGTCCGTGTCGCTCGTGGTGTTCTTCGTCGTGATCGGCGGGGTCATCACTCTGATCATTCCGTCGGTGGCCGAGCAGGCTCCCGAGTTGGTCGATCAGGCGTCGGGCGGCATCGGTCAGGTGCAGGACTGGCTCAAGGGTCCTCCGCTCAACATCGGCGACGACCAGATCGACAATGCGGTATCGGCCATCGTCTCGCGGCTGCAAGACAGCGGCGACGTCATCGCGACCGGCGTGTTCAGCGGCGTCTCGGCAGCCGGTTCCATCCTCGTGACCCTTGCCCTGGTGCTCGTGCTGTCGTTCTTCTTCGTCAAGGACGGCCCGAAGTTCCTGCCGTGGCTGCACGGATTCTCCGGCGGCCGCGCGGGACGCCATCTCGGCGAAGTCCTCTCCCGCATGTGGGTGACGCTGGGCGGTTTCATCCGGACCCAGGCCATCGTCAGCTTCATCGACGCGTTCTTCATCGGGCTCGGATTGGTGATCCTCGGTGTCCCGCTGGCATTGGTGCTCGCCACCCTGACGTTCCTCGGTGGCTTCATCCCCATCGTCGGTGCGTTCGTCGCGGGCGCTCTCGCTGTGCTCGTCGCATTGGTGGCCAACGGTCTGACGACCGCGTTGATCGTGCTCGCGATCATCCTCGCGGTGCAGCAGCTCGAAGGCAACGTGCTGCAGCCGATCCTGCAGAGCCGCAGCATGAATCTGCATCCAGCGATCGTGCTGCTGGCCGTCACCGGAGGTAGCTCGCTGTTCGGGATCATCGGCGCGTTCCTCGCAGTGCCCGCTGCCGCGGTGGCTGCTGTGCTGATTCGCTACGTCTCCGAACAGATCGACGAGCGATCTAACGAGCCCGATCAGGACGAGCTCGAGGATCAGATCCCCGCACCCGAGGGACTGACCGACGAACAGGCCGGCCTCGAGGACGAGGACGAGGACGACAGGGCTGCGCCGGGGAAGAAGTAGCCCCGATCAGGACGAAACGACCTGCAATGTCGAGCCCGCGCGTCCACGCTTGACGTAGAGGCGGCTCGGAATGCGCTGACGCATTTCGTCGACGTGACTGACGACTCCGACGACGCGGCCGCCCGCACGTAATTCGTCGAGCACGGCCATCACCGATTCCAGCGTGTCCGCATCCAGCGTGCCGAACCCCTCGTCGATGAACATGGTGTCGAGAACGACCCCGCCGGATTCGGCGGCCACGACATCGGCGAGACCCAGCGCGAGCGAGAGCGACGCCAGAAACGCCTCGCCGCCCGAGAGCGTCTTGGCCGAACGCACCACACCGGTGTAGTCGTCGCGGATGTCGAGACCGAGCCCACCCCGTTTTCCGCGGACGCCGGCCTCGTCGGAGTGCACGAATTCGTAACGACCGGAGGACATCCGACGCAAGCGTGCCGATGCCGACTCGGCGACGTCCTCGAGACGGGACGCAAGCACGTAGGACCGCAGCGACATCTTGCGTGCATTCTGCCCACGCCCGGCGACCACATCCGCCAGGTTGGCGAGCTCGTCGAACTCGGCGCGTTGCGGCGCGATGGCCGCAGCCGCGACGAACAGTTCGGCGACCAACCGCTCGAGATCGTCCGCGCGTCGGCGACACTCGGCCACCTCCCCCGCGGCAACCTTCGCCTCGCCGTCCAATTCGGCGAACCGGGCACGCAGCGGATCCAGGTCGATCGGCGGTTGCCCGCTCTGGGCGACGATGCCGGGTTCGAGCAGCACGTGTTCGGCGTGTGCCCGACGCTCCTCTGCCAGACGAAGCTCGGTCTCGATCTGCTCGACGCGGTCCTCGGTGAGAACGGCATCTGCTGCTGCATCGGCGGAATCGAAGTTCGATGCCGATACCCGTCGATCCAGTTCGCCGCGCAGCGCGGCGTGCTGCTCGCTGGCGTCGAGCCAGGCGATTCGCGCTTCCTGCAGTCGGCGGGCACCGTCGATCAGCTTCTCGCACTCGGCAATTCGCTCGGTCAACGATGTGCCTTCGGCAATTTCCTCGGCTACCGACGCTCGCATCTGCGCCACCGATCGCTCGGTGGCTGCGATGCGTTCGTCGAGCGCGCTGCGCCTGGCGACGAGATCCTGCAGCGTGACCGCCAGCGCATCCGACTCGGCGCGCAGCCGGCGCAGCTCGGTCGTCGCCGGGTCGAGGTCGGCGGCCCTCGCTCGGGCGTCTCGGACGGCAGTGGTCGCCGCATCGAGGGTGTGAGCAAGCTCCGCGGCGGAGGCTCCGCCCGTCCGGTCGTGCAGCAGATCGACCGCACGACTGGCGTCGGCGACGGCCGCGATCGACCGTTCCAGCTCGGCTGCGCACTTTCGCTCCGCGGCAGCGGCCTTGTCCTCCTGCGCTTTCGTGACGGTCGACGTCGCGGCAGCCGCCGGATTCGGGTGTTCGGCCGACCCGCATACGACACAGGGCGCACCGGACTCGAGGCGGGCCGCCAGCTCTGCGGCCATGCCGTCGATGCGGCGTTCGCGCAGCTCGAGCAAGTGTTCCCAGGCGCTGTTGCGCGCGGTTGCGGCACGGTCCCTGACGCGTTCTGCCTCGACGAGAACGGCTCGGGTCCGCACCAATTCGAGGGCCGACTCGGCGGCCGCCTGAGCGCGGGCGCACCGCTCGTCCAGTCCCGGAAGCTCGGCAGCGGCCGCAGCTGCGCGGGCCACCCGCGCTTCCACAGCGGCGAGGGTCTCGGGAAGTATCGCCTGTTTCGTCGTCGTGCGTTCGATGGCAGCAACGGTCTCGGCACGCTGTCTGCGCTGTTCTGCGAGCTCGGCGTCCAGCCGGTCGGCCTCACGGGCTGTCCCGAGCAGCGACTGCAGCCGTGCGACATCGGTGGTCCATGCTCGTACGAACTCGGCAACCACTGCTCGCTCGTCGGCCGGATCGGTTCGTAGCGGCGGCCACTGCAGTGCGTCGTGGAAGCGCCTGCCCTCTGCGGACGTCGGCAGTGCCTGTTCCGCGGCGGTCAGCGACGTGGTGGCCGCATCTGCGGTGGTGGCGGCAAGGCGCAGATCGGCGACGGCGTCGGCGATGGGCCCCGCAGCGGCAGAGTCGGCCAGTTCCGCGCGTCGCGTTGCTCGGGCGGCTTCGCCGTCCCGGTACTGCGCGAGTTGCTCTTCGGCGATGGCGCGTCGGCGCTGCAGGTCCAGGGCGCTGATGGCCTCGGCCAGCGCGGCGGACGCACGCCCGGCTGCCGCGTCGACCAGCACCGCACGACCCTGGGCGAGAGTTCTGTTCTGCCGTGCACCGTCCAGAACCCGTGCCGCCCATTCGAGGGGATCCTGGGCCTGCTCACCGGGCGCGGCGTCGTCGGTGGACGGCTCGGGTACGCCCGCGGCCTGGGACACTCTGCCCAGCATGATGTCGATGGCCTGGTCGGCGTCGGCAAGACCGGCGGCCAATTCTCGACGCCGCTCAGCGAACCATTCCTCCACGTCGCCGAATCTGCCTGTGTCGAAGAGTCTTTCGAGTAGGTTTCCTCGCTCGTCGCTGTCTGCTCGCAGAAACTTCGCGAACTCGCCCTGCGGCAACAACACCACTTGAAAGAACTGATCGGCACTCATTCCGAGCAACCCGTTGACCGCGTCGCCGATCTCGTTGAGCCGCGTCAAGTTCTGCCCACGCCCATCGAGCCACGTGAGACTCGCCTTGGCATGCTGCTTGGTGGTGCCGGCAGTCCTGAGCTTGGGGCGCAGAAACTCCGGACTGCGCACGATCCTGATTCGTCGCCCACCGAGCGTTGCTTCGAGGGTCACCTGCGGGACGGCACCTCTCGCGGCGTGGTCGGACAGCAGCCTCTTGCCCTCCCGCCGTGCTCCGGGAACGGTGCCGTAGAGCGCAAAGGCAACGGCGTCGAGCACTGTCGTCTTCCCGGCTCCGGTCTGGCCGTGCAACAGAAACAACCCGTCGGCTCCCAGCGCGTCGAAATCGACCGTCTCCGTTCCCGCGAAGGGGCCGAAGGCGGTGATCTCAAGTGAGTGCAGCCTCATGCAGCGCCGCGGTCGACGGTGCTCGCCGGTGTGCGCGTGGATTCGGCCTCGCGCTGCACGGAAGCAAGAGCGCGCTCGAAGAGCGCGGACTCGGCTGCGGTGGGCGCGCTCCGCATGTCCGTCAGGAACGACGTCGCAATCTCGAGGTCGCTGCGGCCGCGGACACGATCGCGATACCGAAGCCCCCCGTCGTCTTCGGGTCGACGCCACTCGAGATGGATCGCGTGCCGAAAACGCTGTTGCAGCAACCGCATTGCATCGACAGGACGTACCTCGTCGGTCAGCACTGCCGAGACGTAGTGGTCCTCGTATTCGGAAAAGGCTGCGTGAGTGGTCAATTCCTCGACCGTGCCCTCGATGCGGGCGAGACCGCGAACCACCGGTAAGTCCACTCGATCGACGCTGCCGAGCCCGTCGGCGTCGAGTTCGAGAATCCACACGGCCTTACGGTGCGAGCGTTCGCCGAACGAGTAGGGCAACGGGGAGCCGGAGTACCGGACCCGCTCGGTGAGTGTCTGCGGAGAATGCAGATGACCCAGGGCCACGTAGTCGACGCCGTCGAATGCCGATGCCGGTGCGGTTTCGATTCCCCCGGACGAAATCGATCGCTCCGAACCTGTCGCTTCGCCGCCGACGATGAACGCATGCGCGAGGACGACGGACCGAACATGTTGCCCTGCTTCGTCTCTCGCTGCGAGGTCGGCGCGCACCAGGTCCATGGCAGCATCGAGCACCTCGGCGTGCGTCCGTGCCGCCGGAACGTCGAGTTCGACTCGGGTGGTCTCGGGCTCGAGGTACGGAATGCCGTAGAACGCAACCGATCCGTGCTCGTCGTCGACGACCACCGGGGTCGCGACGCTGCCGACCTTGGTCATCAGATGCAGTCCGCCGGCCGAGGCGAACGCAGCTCCGGCACCCAACCGAGCGGGCGAATCGTGATTACCCGACGTCGCGACGATGACGGCTCCGGCGGCTCTGATCGCTTCGAGTCCGCGATTGCAGACCAACACGGCATCCGCACTCGGCACGGCGCGATCGTAGATGTCACCCGGGACGACGACCACGTCGATCGACTGTGCGGCAACCAGTTCCGCGATGGACTCGAGCACTGCGCCCTGATCGGCCAACAGGTCGACACCATGAAAGGTGCGACCTATGTGCCAGTCCGAGGTGTGCAGGATTCTCATGTCGACGACGCTATCGGCAACCACCGACAAACTATTCGAGGCTCGTCGGCCTGTCGGGCGTGAGCATCGCCCCACAGCTCGTCTCGCCCGAACTTGTCGGTGGCGTGCTGCATCATCGGCACCATGAACATTCTCACCGCGCTCGGCCTGCTCGTCGCACTCGCCATCGGCGGCGTGGTGGGGTGGCTGTTGCATGCCTCTCGGGTGGGTGATCGGGCCGTACGAGCGGAGGCACAGCTGGCGGCTCTACGCCAGAACGAGGCGCTGCTGCGCCAGTCGCTGAGCGCGGTGAACGAGGATTCCGCGCGGCGCAATTCGACGGTCATCGGCCAACAGGTGTCCCATCTGGTGGAGCCACTGCACGACGCCGTCGACGCCCTGGCCGAGCACGTGCGAGAAGTCGAGCACCACCGCATCAGGGCGTACGCGGGCCTGTCGGAACAGGTCACCGGAATGCATCGCGCGTCGATGCAGCTCTCCATGCAGACCGGACAACTGGTCACCGCACTGCGCGCACCGCAGATCCGAGGTCGGTGGGGCGAGATCCAGCTCGAACGGGTCGTCGAACTCGCCGGAATGGTCAAGCACTGCGACTTCGACACTCAGGTGAGCAAGGACGGCTTTCGACCCGACATGATCGTTCGCCTCGCCGGCGATCGGCAGATCGTCGTCGACGCCAAGGTGCCGTTCGCGGCCTACCTCGACGCCGCGCAGGACGAAGAACCGGGTGCTCGCGACAAGCATCTGCGCCGCCACGCCAGGCAGTTGCGCACCCACATCGATCAACTGGCCGACAAGGCCTACTGGGAGGCGTTCGAGCCGACGCCGGAGTTCGTCGTCCTGTTCGTTCCCGGCGACCCGTTTCTCGACGCAGCGCTGACGTCGGATACGAGCCTGCTGGAGTACGCCTTCGGCCGGAACGTGATTCTTGCCACCCCGACCACTCTGGTCGCTCTGCTGCGCACCGTCGCGTACACCTGGAAGCAGGAGTCGATCGCCGAGGACGCGGCGCGGATCCACCAACTGGGCCGCGAACTGTACGGCCGCATCGGAATCGCCTCGACACATCTCGACAAGCTCGGAGCCCACCTCGGCAAGGCCGTGGAGTCCTTCAACTCCACCGTCGGGTCGGTCGACAGCAGGGTGGGTGTCACTGCACGCAAGCTGCACGAGCTCGAGCTGTTCGACGCCGAACCGGTGGAGATCGCGCGCGTGGACGAGCGTCCCAAGCTGTCCGATTCGTCCCGCTACCGGCACGACTTCGGTCATGTCAGCGATGCAGTGGGCTGAACTACGGCTAACCTCGAGGGGTGTCTACCTCCCAACGTGCCCGATCCGGGGTACCGCTGGATCACCGATCCATCCTCGCGACCCTGCCCGGCGTACCAGCGTGGGGTGCCGTTGCGATCGCCGCAGGGCTGACTTTTCTCGGGTTTCTCATCGACGCCGCGCGTGGAACCGAGCTGACCGGTGCGTTCGCGTTCCTCTACATCCTCGGCTGCATCGCCGCGGTATTGCTGGTCCGCTACCGCGGACTGTTCACCGCGATGGTCCAAGCCCCGTTGATTCTGTTCGTGGCAGTGCCGCTGTCGTACCAGTACTTCACCGACAACGCGGGCACCAGCCTCAAGGACATCATCCTGAACGTGGCGATTCCGCTGGTCAACCGATTTCCATTGATGCTGCTCGGCACCCTCGTGGCCGTCGGCCTCGGTGCCGTACGCATCGTGCTGAAGCGGCAGAACACGCACGCGCCCGCAGTTCGACGCAGCACGAAGACCGCCGACACCGCTCGGCGTCGCACGAAATCGGAAGACGCCCCTCGTCGAAGCACCAAGGCCGGCGACTCCGCTCGCCGGAGCCCGACCTCCGAGGACGACACACTCACCCGGGCACAGCGGCGAGCGCAGGAAGACCGTCCGTCGCGCGCACGTAGCCGTCGAGCTGCGGCGGACCGTGACGACGTGTCCGCGGTCGAGGCCACCGATATCGTGCCCGAGCCGTACGTGGGCCGCCGAGGAACCTCTCGCGCCGCAACCGACTCCGGTGCCGCGCCACGACGGTCGGCAACAACCCCCGGGGCGACGCCCGGATACGCACGTCAGGCGAGTCCGCAGCCCGAGTACCAGAGGCCCTCCCGCTCCCACGCCCAGTACCCGCAGGATCGCACGCCCCCACCCGGCGTAGCGCGCCCGTCGCGGCCCCAGCCGTCCGAGGCACCGTATTCGACGGAACCTCGCCGGGAGCGTTCACCTCGGGTTCAGCCGCCGCGGGACGCCGTCGATCCGTACTCCAGCAGCGCTCGGCACACAGTCGAACCGGTTGTGAACGACGCGCCGCCGAACGTGCGCCGTGACGACATTCCTCCGCATCCGGTGCCGCAGGTTCGGTACCGCGACCGCCACGCCGACGACTGACCCCACCGATACCGGTCGGTCATGGACCGGTCAGCGTGCGGGGCGCAGCTCGCGGGGCAAGGAAAAGACCAGGGTCTCGTTCGCGGTGGTGACGGGCTGCACGTCCGCGTATCCGTGCTCGGCGAACAGGTCGATGACGCCCTGAACCAGGATCTCCGGCACGGACGCTCCCGACGTGATGCCGATGGTCTCGACGCCGTCGAGCCACGCCAAGTCGATCTCTTTTGCGTAGTCCACCAGGTAGCTGGCCCGTGCGCCGGCACCGAGGGCGACCTCGACCAGGCGCACCGAGTTCGACGAGTTCTTCGAGCCGACGACGATCACCAGATCGCACTCCGGTGCCATCGCCTTCACCGCGACCTGACGGTTCTGCGTGGCGTAGCAAATGTCGTCGCTCGGCGGATCCTGCAAGGTCGGAAAGCGCTCCCGCAGCTTCGCGACCGTCATCATGGTCTCGTCGACGCTCAGCGTGGTCTGCGAAAGCCAGATGACCTTGTTCTCGTCGCGCACCGTGACGCTGTCCACCGACTCCGGGCCGTCCACGAGCTGGATGTGCTCGGGCGCCTCACCTGCGGTGCCCTCGACCTCCTCGTGGCCCTCGTGGCCGATGAGCAGAATGTCGTAGTCGTCTCGGGCGAACCGCTTGGCTTCCTGGTGCACCTTGGTCACCAGCGGGCAGGTCGCGTCGATCGTCCGCAGGTTCCGCTCAGCGGCAGAAGTGTGCACCGCAGGCGAGACACCGTGCGCCGAGAACACCAGCAGCGAACCCTCGGGCACCTCGTCGGTCTCCTCGACGAACACCGCACCGCGATCGGACAGCGTCTCGACCACGTGCTTGTTGTGCACGATCTCCTTGCGCACGTACACCGGCGCACCGTGCTGTTCGAGTGCCTTCTCGACGGTCTCGACGGCGCGATCCACGCCCGCGCAGTAGCCACGCGGCTCGGCGAGAAGCACTCGCTTACCCCCGGCATGCGCGGTCGTGTGCGAGCCGGCGGAGTGTGCGATACCAAGATTCAAAGGAACGGCCGAAGACATACCTCCCAGGATACGTGTATCGCAGCAACCGGGTCATTCCGCAGGCCCTGGCCTGTCGGCTACCCAAAGACGACGACTTCGGGCAGTCTGGTGTGCATGACTCGACTCCCCTTTGCGGCGCGGGTGGCTGCAGGCGTCGCCGTGACCGTCGTGGAAGAGGCCCGCAAGCTTCCCGGTTCCGCGTTGATGTTGCCGATGACCGTCGTCAGCGAGGCGTTGGCGCGCGGCATGCGGCTGCAGCAGCAGGTGACAGCCCTCGCCATCAAGGGCGATTTGGTCATTTCGACTCTGCCGGTGATCGGAACTCCGCGCGAGGAGCAGCCGTCGTGGGCGAGTTTCGACGAGGACGAGGACGACGCGTTCCCGGCCACGTCGAGGTTCGACTCCGCAGCAGTCACCGATGACGTCGATGTTCCCGACGCACCGGTGGCCGAGCCCATCGCCGCGAACGGACGATTCGCTCTCTACTCGACGCCTCCGCTGGACGAACCGGTGCAGGACACGTCGGCGAAGCCCGCAGCAGCTGCGAAGCCCGAGATCGTCGAGATGATCGACTTCGACACCCTTGCCCTGGCTCAGTTGCGCGCACGGCTGCGCACGCTGTCCATCGAGGATCTGGAAACCCTGCTCGAGTACGAGAACGCGACGTCGGCTCGCGCACCGTTCCAGACCATGCTCGCCAACCGAATCACCACCGCCAAGGCGAAGTGAGCACTCCCCCCACTCAGTCCGGCCCCGCTCCATCCGGTGCGAGTACCGCCGAACAACCATGGCCGGTGCGCACCGTCGCGATGAAGGTCGCCGGGTGGATCGACAAACTCGGCAGCATCTGGGTCGAGGGTCAGCTGACGCAGATCAACGCCCGCCCCGGCACGCGCACGGCATTTCTGACTCTGCGTGATCCGTCTGCGGACATGTCGTTGTCGGTGACCTGCTCGCCGCAGCTGCTGGATCGTTCGCCCGTTCCACTGACCGAAGGCGCGCGCGTCATCCTCTACGGCAAGCTGTCGTTCTTCACCGGCCGCGGCACCATTTCGCTGCGCGCCACCGATATTCGCGCTGTGGGTGTCGGCGAACTACTGGCCCGCATCGAACGGCTCCGGGCTCTGCTGGCGGCCGAAGGACTGTTCGACCCGCGACTCAAGCGTCCGCTGCCGTTCCTGCCCGGCACCATCGGGCTCATCACCGCCCGTGCCAGCGCAGCCGAGAAGGACGTCCTCACCGTCGCGCAGAGGCGTTGGCCTGCAGTGCGATTCGAGGTACGGAACACTCCGGTCCAGGGTCCACAAGCGGTGCCGGCAATCCTGGACGCGTTGAAGGATCTGAACGACGACCCGCGCGTCGACGTCATCGTCCTCGCCCGCGGCGGCGGTAGCGTCGAGGATCTGTTGCCGTTCTCCGACGAGGCACTGTGCCGAGCCATCTCACGGGCGACGACGCCGATCGTCAGCGCCATCGGACACGAACCCGACAGTCCCCTCAGCGATCACGTCGCCGACCTGCGCGCCGCCACCCCCACCGATGCCGCCAAGCTCGTGGTGCCCGACGCCGTCGCCGAACAAGCGTTGGTCGCGGAACTGAAGGCCAGAAGCGCTGCAGCGCTCCGCAATTGGGTGGAACGGGAGGCGCGCGGGCTGGAGATGCTGCGGCATCGACCCGTGTTGGCCGATCCGTTGGCGGCCCTCGAACAGCGTCGCGAGGAAGTTCGGCGACTCGCCGAGGCAGCTCGCCGCGACGTGCAGCGCGAGCTGACCACCCAGGACACGCTCGTCGAACATCTGCGGGCGAGGCTGTCGACGCTGGGGCCTGCTGCCACACTTGCCCGGGGCTATGCCGTCGTACAGCGGGTGGTGCCGGGTGCAGATCCCGAGGTACTACGTTCGGTCGAGGACGCGCCGCCGGGTACACAGATCAGGGTGCGGGTGGCCGACGGTGCCGTCACCGCCGCAGTAATGGGCCGAGTGAAATGACAGAGGGAGACTCGATGAGCGAGAACGAAGACAAGCCGGTGTCCGAACTGGGCTACGAGGAAGCCCGCGACGAGCTGGTCGGCGTGGTGAAGATCCTCGAGCAGGGCGGGCTCGACCTCGACGCTTCCCTCGCCCTGTGGGAGCGCGGCGAACAACTGGCGACGCGCTGCGAAGAACAACTGGCGGGCGCACGCAAGCGCATCGAGACCGCGCTGGCGAGCACCGAGAACGACAGCTAGGGCGCGAGCGGTTCAGTGGCCTCGACCGCAGCCGCGAGAGTGGTGAATTCCTCGGTGTTCGCCGTGCCGCCCAACAGGATTCGCACGTCACCGAAGTCCGAGACCCAGTAGGTGCGCGAGCCTTCCTCGCCGTACACGACCCAGTCTCGACCCGAGACGTTCTGCGCGCCCGACGCGTACACCGTCTCCCCGGCCACGAACGGCACCACCAGTTCCTCGGACGCGGCCGTCTGAGTCAACTGCAGGTACGCACCCGATCCGGTGATGTATCCGACAGTCGACGCCGCTCCACCACTGTCACCGGAAATGGTCGCGCGGCTCCCCGAATTGGGCGTCCATTCCTCGGGAACGACCGGATTGCGCACCGGGAACCCTATTTCGGCCGCGTCGTACTGCAGTGCCGAGTTCACGTCGAAGTTGGGAATGGGTCCCTGCTTGGGTCCACCCGGGCTCAACGAGCACTGACTGGCCACGCCTGCGATCAACAAACACGCAATGACCAGCGGAATCAGCGACCAGACCATGTCGCGGTTGTTGTTGAGAATCCGAGGTTTGCTGTTTGCCACATCTCCAGTATCCCCTCTGTGCGGCAGTGCTCGGTCGGCGCGTACCTCACAGTCGACCCGACCCCACCGCGGGCATCACAGAAGTGAGATAATCCTGCCTGGGTAACACCCCACCAACCAGGAGGCTACAAACCGATGACGGCCAGCACCGAGTCCACTCGCGCCATGGCGCCAGATCGCAACCTCGCACTCGAACTCGTCCGCGTCACCGAGGCCGGTGCGCTCGCCTCGGGTCGCTGGGTCGGTCGGGGCGACAAGGAAGGTGGCGACGGAGCAGCCGTCGACGCGATGCGTCAGTTGGTCAGCTCGGTCTCCATGCGCGGCGTCGTCGTCATCGGCGAAGGCGAGAAGGACGAAGCGCCGATGCTCTACAACGGCGAGCAGGTCGGCAACGGAAACGGACCCGAGGTGGACTTCGCCGTCGACCCCGTCGACGGAACCACCCTGATGGCCAAGGGCATGCCCAACGCCATCTCGGTACTCGCAGTCGCCGAACGCGGCGCGATGTTCGACCCCTCGGCCGTGTTCTACATGGAGAAGATCGCCGTCGGACCCGATTACGCCGACGTCATCGACATCACCGTCCCCGTCGCCGAGAACATCGCCCGCATCGCCAAGATCAAGAAGGGTTCCGCCTCCGACGTGACGGTGTGCATCCTCGATCGCCCCCGGCATGCCGAACTGATCCAGCAGGTGCGCGACGCCGGATCACGCATCCGGTTGATCTCCGACGGTGACGTCGCCGGCGCCATCGCCGCCGCTCGTCCCGACTCCGGCACCGACATGCTCATCGGCACCGGCGGAACGCCCGAGGGCATCATCGCGGCCGCCGCGATGCGCTGCATGGACGGCGCGATCCTGGGCCGTCTGGCACCCACGGACGACACCGAGAAGCAGAAGGCCATCGACGCCGGCCACGACCTCGATCGCGTCCTCGACACCAAGGACCTCGTCTCGGGTGAGAACGTCTTCTTCACCGCCACCGGCGTCACCGACGGCGACCTGCTGCGCGGCGTCCGCTACGCGGGCGGCGGAGCACACACCCAGTCCATCGTCATGCGCTCCAAGTCCGGCACCGTGCGCATGATCGACGCCTACCACCGCCTCGAGAAGCTGCGCGAGTACTCCTCGGTGGACTTCGACGCCGACGAATCCGGCCAGGCACCGTCCTTCTGATCCCCGAAACCACGACTGGCAAAGTAAGGCTCATGACGCAGACAGACGAACAGCAGTTCCGGATCGAACACGACACCATGGGAGAGGTTCGCGTCCCCATCGACGCGCTCTGGCGCGCCCAGACGCAGCGTGCGGTGGAGAACTTCCCCATCTCGGGCCGCCCGCTCGAGCGCACCCAGATCCGCGCGATGGGCCTGCTCAAGGCAGCCTGCGCGCAGGTCAACAAGGATCTCGGTCTGCTCGACGGCGCATTGGCCGACGCGATCATCGCGGCAGCCAACGAGATCGCCGAGGGCAAGCACGACGATCAGTTCCCGATCGACGTCTTCCAGACCGGCTCGGGCACCAGCTCCAACATGAACGCCAACGAGGTCATCGCGTCGATCGCCAAGGCCAACGGCGTCGAGGTGCACCCCAACGACCACGTGAACATGTCGCAGTCCTCCAACGACACGTTCCCGACGGCCACGCACGTCGCCGCCACCGAAGCAGCCGTCACCTCCCTGGTGCCCGCGCTGCGGCACCTGCACGAGGCTCTGGTGACCAAGGCCACCGAGTGGAAGCATGTCGTCAAGTCCGGTCGCACCCACCTGATGGATGCCGTCCCCGTCACTCTCGGTCAGGAATTCGGCGGCTACGCCCGGCAGATCGAGGCCGGCATCGAGCGCGTCGAAGCCACCCTGCCGCGTCTGGGTGAACTGCCCATCGGCGGCACCGCCGTCGGCACCGGCCTCAACGCACCCGACGGCTTCGGCCCGAAAGTTGTTGCTGCTCTGGTTAAGTCGACGGGCATCGACGCCCTCACCGCCGCCAAGGATTCGTTCGAGGCGCAGGCCGCTCGCGACGGACTGGTCGAGGCATCCGGCGCACTGCGCACCATCGCAGTGTCACTGACCAAGATCGCCAACGACATTCGCTGGATGGGATCGGGGCCGCTCACCGGACTCGGCGAGATCGCACTCCCCGACCTGCAGCCCGGCAGCTCGATCATGCCCGGCAAAGTCAATCCCGTTCTCCCCGAGGCTGTTACGCAGGTCGCCGCACAGGTCATCGGTAACGACGCGGCAGTGGCATTCGGCGGCGCATCGGGTGCCTTCGAGCTCAACGTGTACATCCCGATGATGGCCCGCAACGTTCTCGAATCCTTCAAGTTGCTCGCCAACGTCTCGGTGCTGTTCGCCGACAAGTGCGTCGTCGGCCTCGAAGCCAACGTCGAGCACCTCAAGACCCTTGCCGAGTCCTCGCCGTCCATTGTGACGCCGCTGAACTCCGCAATCGGCTACGAGGAAGCGGCCGCAGTCGCCAAGCAGGCACTGAAGGAAAAGAAGACAATCCGCCAGACCGTCATCGACCGCGGACTGATCGGCGACAAGCTCAGCGAAGCCGAACTGGACAAGCGCCTCGACGTCCTCGCCATGGCGAAGGTCAAGGACTAGTTTCGCTGTTCTAACCGCCGGACCCGCAGGACCCGCTGCACCCTTGAACGCGCCCGCCCCCGGTTGGATCAATGTGGGTTTCAGTCACTCAGACTGCAACAAAGTCGCATTGATCCGACCGGGGGCGGGTCGCTTTCGAAAGGGGCCGAAACCTCAGGCCAGGTGCGCGAGTTCTTCGCGTGCCTTCAGGCCGTCCTCACCCAGATCGGTGCGGTCGAAGATCTTCCAGCCTGCGAGCAACGGCTTGAACACCTTGTCGCGTTCCTGGTCGGCATCGTAGATCCCGGCTTCGGCGAGGGCGGCGATGCTGCTGCCGCGGTCCGGAAGCTCGATCTCGGGGATCTTGAAGCCGTTGATACGGTCGGCCACTGCGCGCGCAGCCTGATCGGGTACGACAGCGAATGCCTCGTCGAGGATGCTGGCGAAGAATGCCGACTGCAGCTCGTCGTCGTCGGCGATTCTGCCGAGGATGGTGGCCAGCACCGGATCCTTGCCCAAAGCGATGGTGTTGCGGTTACGCAGGGCGGCGGCAGCTTCTTCGATGGCGAAGTGCGCCAGGATGTCGAGCAGCCGCTGGCTGGGCGCGTCGAATCCGAGGGTCATGTGTTCCATCCGGACTCGCTCGAGGGCGACCGGATCGACAGCGCGGGTGAGCACCAGGAAGTTGCGCAGCACGATCGACTGTCGGTTCTCTTCCGACGTCCAGCGGCCCGTCCACTTCCACCAGGCACCGAGGCCGGTGAGGGCGTGGGCCAGTTCCCGGTGGTAGGCGGGGAGGTTGTCGGCCACCAACACGCCCACCGTGGCGGACAGAATTTCGACGTCGCTCAGGTGCGACTGCTCGGGCGACCAATCCTCGCCGCCGAGGAACGCGAAGTTCTTGCCGTCGTCGAACGGCGCGAGCTCATGGGGGTGCCAATCACTCGCTGCCTCGATATGGCGTCGTAGATTCTCTTCGACCGCGGGCTCCAAACGGACCAGCAGATCACCGTCGGACAGGTTCGTAGACATGCGGTAACCGTAGCGCCTGCCGCCGAGCGTCCGACGTCGCGCCCCTGACCTCTGTGAATTCTCCTAACGCCAGGTCGTTGCGGGTCTATCCTCAGGTGCATCCAGTCATCGTCGTGAGGACTCCTCATGATGCGGTCGGGTCGAAATTTTATGTGTCTTTCTGTCGTGTGCTCTCTGGTTCTGTTGGCAGGGTGCTCCGAAGACGCACCCACCGCAGACAGTCCACCGGCGTCCGAGCCGGTGCCGACCGAGGATCTGTCGCCCGGCCAGGTTGCCGGCGTCGACGTTCCGGCCGGTCGCGTCGACGATGCGGTCGGCAAGCTCGACGGTATCGCCGACGAACTGATGGCGTCGTCGAACATTCCGGGTATGGCCATTGCCGTCGTGCACGGTTCCGACGTCGTCTACTCGAAAGGCTTCGGCGTTCGCGAAATGGGCAAGGACGACCCGATCGACGGCGACACCGTGTTCCAGCTGGCCTCGCTGTCCAAGTCGGTGGGTGCGACGGTGGTCGCGTCACAGGTGGGAGCGGGTGTCATCGACTGGTCGACGCCGGTGGTCTCCGAGCTGCCGTGGTTTGCGCTGGACGATCCGTGGGTGACTCAGAACATCACGGTCGGCGACTTCTACGCGCATCGAAGCGGACTCCCAGAGCACGAAGGCGATCTGCTCGAAGACCTCGGCTACGACCGCAGACAGATCCTCGAGCGCCTTCGGGAGATGCCCCTCGATCCGTTCCGATCCACGTATCACTACACCAATTTCGGGATCACAGCCGCGGCCGAGGCCGTCGCTGCCGCCTCGGGCAAGGACTGGGACACCCTCAGCCAGGACACGATCTACGGTCCGCTCGGCAGGACCTCGACCAGCTCGTCGTTCTCCGACTACATCGGCCGCGCCGACCGAGCGGTACCTCACGTCCTCGTGGACGGCGAGTATCAGGCCCGATACCAACGCGAACCCGATCCGCAGACGCCGGCCGGTGGCGTCAGCTCCTCGGTGAACGATCTCGCCAGGTGGCTGACGATGCTCATCGCCGACGGCACCCACGACGGGAAGCAGATCGTCGATCCCGACGCCCTCCTTCCTGCCATCAGCGCGCAGATCGTCTCGAGCCCGTCGACGACGGCGGATTCGCGCGCGGGCTACTACGGATACGGATTCAACGTCTCCACCAGTGCAGCCGGCCGCACGACCGTCAGCCATTCCGGGGCGTTCGCACTCGGGGCGGGCACGAACTTTCTCTGGATCCCGTCGCTCGACGTCGCCATCGTCGTACTGACCAACGCCGCGCCACTCGGCATCGCAGAAACGGTCACGGCCGAGTTCGCCGACCTCGTGCAGTTCGGCGAGGTACGCGAGGACTGGCGAACGCTGTACAAGAATGCCTTCGCCGGTATGAGCGAGCCGGAGGGCGAGCTCGCGGGGAAGACCGCTCCGACGAATGCCGCTGCGCCACAACCGCTCACGTCGTACACCGGGGTGTACCAGAACGCCTACAGGGGGCCGGCGACCGTCGCGGAGGTCGACGGGAGGCTGGTGTTGACCCTCGGACCGAACTCGACTTCCTACGAGTTGTCGCACTGGGACGGTGATACCTTCGCGTTCGAGCCGACCGGTGAGAACGCACCGGACGGAACGATTTCTCAGGCGACATTCGAGGGGAACACGGTCACACTCGAGTTCTTCGACGGCGATGGATTAGGACGGTTCACCAAGTGACTGACACCCGACAAGCAACCGACAGCGTGCAAAACCTGTTCGACGCGTTGAGGCTTCGCGAGACCGATCGCGCGCTGGCGCTTCTCGACGAGAAGATCGTGTGGCACAACGTCGGGCTTCCCAAGGTGCGCGGAATCTCCAACGTAGGCAGATTTCTGACGCTGCTGGCCAAGCCGGGTTACGGTTTCGACGTCGTCGTGCACAACATCGCGGCCGACGGAGATGTCGTGCTCACCGAGCGCACCGACGTCCTGATCTGGCGTCGGCTTCGTGTCGAGTTCTGGGTGTGCGGAACATTCGAGCTGCGCGACGGCAAAGTAGCTGTGTGGCGCGACTATTTCGACAACGTCGATTTCCTGAAAGGTGTTGCGCGAGGAGTGCTCAGGGCTGCACTCGGCCGGTGACCCATGTGAGTGGAACTTCGTAGCAGGCTACGAAGTTCCACTCACGAGGGGCGTCAGGCCCCTGACGGACCGAATTCCTCAAGCATTTCGGTCACCAGTGCAGCGATCGGTGAACGCTCACTGCGAGTGAGGGTGATGTGCGCGAAAAGCGGGTGCCCCTTGAGCTTTTCGATGACGGCAGCGACGCCGTCGTGTCGTCCGACCCGCAGGTTGTCTCGTTGCGCGACGTCGTGGGTGAGCACGACGCGTGAGCCCGACCCCAGCCGGGACAGGACCGTCAGCAGCACATTGCGCTCGAGTGACTGCGCCTCGTCGACGATCACGAACGAATCGTGGAGCGATCGGCCACGAATGTGCGTCAGCGGCAACACTTCCAGCATTCCGCGGGCGATGACTTCTTCCATCACCTCGGGGCTCGCGAGTCCTTCGAGGGTGTCGAAGACAGCCTGGCCCCACGGGCCCATCTTCTCACTCTCACTGCCGGGGAGGTAGCCGAGTTCCTGCCCACCGACGGCGTAAAGAGGCCGGAAGACAACAACTTTCCGATGTGAGCGACGTTCGAGGACGGCCTCGAGTCCGGCAGTGAGAGCCAGTGCGGACTTACCGGTGCCGGCCTTGCCGCCGAGCGAGACGATGCCGATGCTCTCGTCGAGCAGAAGATCGAGCGCCACACGCTGTTCCGCCGAACGACCGTGCAGGCCGAACGCCTCACGCTCGCCGCGCACGAGCTGCAGCTGCTTGTCGGGCGTGACGCGTCCCAGTGCACTCTGCCGTCCGGCAAGCAGTCGAACTCCGGTGTGACACGGCAAGTCTCGGGCCTCGACGAGATCGATGACACCGTCGTTGAACAGGGTGTCCACGGCGTCGGAGGGCACCTCGAGCTCCGTCATACCGGTCCATCCGGACGGCACGACGTCGTGAGCGTGGTACTCGTCGGCGGGGAGCCCGACAGCACCGGCCTTGACGCGCAGCGGGATATCCTTGCTGACCAGCACCACATCTTTGCCCTCAGCCGCCAGATTCAGGGCGCAGGCGAGGATTCGAGAATCGTTGGAGTCGGTACGGAATCCGACGGGAAGCACCGACGGATCGGTGTGATTGAGCTCGACTTGCAGTGTGCCGCCGGACGTTCCGATGGGGACCGGCTGATCGAGTCGGCCGAATTCTACGCGAAGGTCGTCGAGCATGCGCAAGGATTCCCGCGCGAACCATCCCAGTTCGTGATGGTGGCGTTTGCCCTCCAACTCGCTGATCACGATCAACGGAAGTACCACATTGTGCTCGGCGAACCGGATGACTGCCCACGGATCCGACAGCAGGACCGAGGTATCGAGCACGAATGTCCGAAGAGGGGCGGAAACGGAGCGTGAAGTGGTCACGTGGGGCTCCTACGTTTGCGCGGCACCGCGCAAACTCTGTCGCTCGGCCGGTCGGGTCCGATGTGTCAGGTGACACGAGGACCGGGTACCGGCCCTCTCGCGCTCACTAGCTCAGTCACGTATCAGAACCTCCCGCACAGGCAGCTTCCCCGCTGCCTGTTACTGCCGACGGTACCGCCGAAACTACTTGGGGGCGCGCTGGAAGTCTGGCGTGTCGGTGAACAACGCGTTACGGCCGATTCGCCCCAGGTCGGCGGGACGTTCGGTGCCGAGACCGCCCTCCCCCGTCGGATCAATGTGGCTTTGTTGCACTCAGATTGACTGATAGCCACATTGATCCGACCGGCGGCCAGCGTGAATGAACCACTGCAGACGTCTGAACGCTGCAATGGTCCATTGACGCGACCGGGGTGGGCAGGAAGCCAGGGTCAGCCCAGCAATCCCCAGTCTTCGAGGCCCTCGTACAGCGGCTTGCTCTGTGCCAGTTTCACGACGCGTTCTTTGAGGGCGTCGGTGGCCTGACCGGTGGCCAGGGCGGTTGCGATGATGTCGGCGACCTCGGTGAACTCGGCTTCGCCGAATCCGCGGGTGGCGAGTGCGCCGGTGCCGATGCGCAGGCCGGAGGTGACCATGGGCGGGCGTGGGTCGAAGGGCACTGCATTGCGGTTGACGGTGATGCCGACCTCGTGCAGGAGGTCTTCTGCCTGCTGGCCGTCGAGCTCGGAGTTGCGGAGGTCGACGAGGACGAGGTGCACGTCGGTGCCGCCAGTGAGGACGGACACGCCCTTGTCGGCGACGTCGGCACCGGTGAGACGCTCGGCGAGCAGCGACGCGCCGAGGAGGGTCCGTTCCTGGCGTTCCTTGAACTCGGGCGTTGCAGCGATCTTGAAGGCGACGGCCTTCGCGGCGATGGCGTGCATCAGCGGCCCACCCTGCTGGCCGGGGAACACTGCGGAGTTGAGCTTCTTGGCCCATTCCTTCTTGGCGAGGATGATGCCGGAGCGCGGTCCGCCGAGGGTCTTGTGCACGGTGGAGGACACGACGTCTGCGTAGGGCACGGGTGAGGGGTGTACGCCCGCGGCGACCAGTCCGGCGAAGTGTGCCATGTCGACCCAGAGCAGTGCGCCCACTTCGTCGGCGATGGAACGGAACGCAGCGAAGTCCTGGTGGCGCGGGTAGGCCGACCAGCCGGCGATCAGCACCTGGGGCTTGGCGGCGATGGCCTGCTTGCGCACCTCGTCCATGTCGATGCGGTGATCTTCTTTCGACACCCCGTACGACTCGACCTCGTAGAGCTTGCCCGAGAAGTTGAGCTTCATGCCGTGGGTGAGGTGGCCGCCGTGGGCCAGATCGAGGCCCATGATCTTGTCGCCCGGGTTGATCAGCGCCATCAGTACCGCGGCGTTGGCCTGCGCACCGGCGTGCGGCTGCACGTTCGCGAACTCGGCACCGAAGAGTTCCTTGGCGCGGTTGCGCGCGAGATCCTCGACGATGTCGACGTGCTCGCAACCGCCGTAGTAGCGGCGTCCCGGGTAGCCCTCGGCGTACTTGTTGGTCAGGACGCTGCCCTGGGCCTGCAGAACCGCGCGGGGCACGAAGTTCTCCGAGGCAATCATCTCGAGGGTGTCGCGCTGACGTCCCAGTTCACCTGCCATCGCCGCGGCGACCTTGGGATCGAGCTCGGCCAGTGACAGGTTGTTGACGTCAGTCATAACAGGAGTCTCCAAGGGACAGCAGAGTAAGGGGGCATCAATAAACAACGGACCTGGGCCAGTTTACGAGACGCGTACTGCGCCCGGTGTCAGTGGCTCGTCGAGCAGTCTGCCGAACAGCTGTGCCCGCTCGCTGGCGGTCTCACCCTGGTCCAACCAGCCGGCGAGAAGCTTGTAGCCCTCGACGTAGGTACTGATGTACGCCCGCCACAGCGGCGAGGACAGAAAGCGCAGACTGTGCCGTGCGCGCTGCGGCGAGGCCAGCGACCATCGCTCCAGGTAAGCGGCCACATCGTCCTCGCTCTTGTGCTGATCGTGCAGCAACAGCGCGGCGTCCTGGCGAACTCCCAGCAGCTGGCTCGACGCCGCCGAGAGTCGCTCGGCCTTGTCGCCGTCGAATCGCAGTCCGAGGTCGGCGTAGATTTCCTGCGCCCACGCGCCCCAGCCTTCGCCGACGATCGCCCCGAGAGCGTGGTCGGCGAGTCCCTCGGCCATCAGGCACTGCGGAGTGTTGACCACGAACAACGTCTGCTCGAGTTGTCCTGCGCCGACGAGCCCCGTCTCCTTGCGACAGTGCTCGGTGTGGTGGCCGGGGTAGGACTCGTGCGCGATCAGGTGGGGCAAGTTGGCCATCTGCTGTTCGATGTCGGAGTTGATCGCGACGGTGGACTGGAAGTTGCCGAGGTAGTAGTTGAAGCCGGACCACGGCTTGTCGCCGACTACCTCGTACGTCACCTTCTCGTTCTCGGGCAACGAGTATTCGGCGCGGACGCGGTCGCGCAATGCGGACGAGAACGCCTCGACGCAGTCCTGCAGTCGATCCGCTGGAATGACGTCGGCGCGGCGGTGGGCTATCAACCGTTCGCTCAGCGAGCCGGGTCCGGGGAGCACCTCGTCCATCTTGCGATGCGCCAGCAGGTACTGGTCCTGATCCCCCGGTGCGATTCGAACGTCGAAGTAAGCGTGGACCTCGTCGACGAAGCCGATGTTCTCGCCTGCGAACTTGCGCGCGGAGCATTCCAACGCCCGCAGGTGGACGTCGAGAAACGTCCGGCGTTCCGCTGTCAGTTCGACGTTGCCGAGCTCGGCGCGCAGTGTCTGCGCTCGACGGACGAGCTCACGCGGCTCCGGTGCCGGGGCGTTCTCGGTGATTCGACGCAGTTCGGGATCACCGGTGTACGCGTCGACGAAACCGTCTTCGAGTCGGTCGAAACTCAGGCCCAGCAACAGGTATTCGCGAACCAGGGAAGCAGCATCCATATCCGAACCCTAGTACGGCGAACGACCCCGCCCGTGCGCGGTGGACAGGCACCGAGCACAATCTGGAACCATGCGACTCGCGCCCGACAGGAGCACCGCCGAATCCTCAGCAGCTCCGATGCTCAGGTGGCGTGCGTGAGCGAGTCCAGTCCGTACGTCGAGTTCGACCGTGTGCAGTGGCGCACGCTGCGTCAATCCACACCGCTGGTACTCACCGAGGAAGAACTGGTCGGCCTGCGCGGCCTCGGTGAGCAGATCGATCTGGACGAGGTGGCCGAGGTCTATCTGCCGCTGGCCCGGCTGATTCATCTCCAGGTGGCCGCGCGCCAGCGGTTGTTCGCGGCAACGGCCACGTTCCTCGGTGAGAAACATCCCGATCGACAGGTTCCGTTCGTCATCGGCGTAGCGGGCAGCGTCGCGGTCGGTAAATCCACCACTGCCCGTGTGCTGCAAGCACTCCTGGCCCGGTGGGATCACCATCCCCGCGTGGACCTCGTCACCACGGACGGTTTCCTGTACCCGACGGCCGAGCTCATGCGTCGAGGGATCTTGCACCGCAAGGGCTTTCCCGAAAGTTACGACCGACGCAAGCTGCTCAGGTTCGTCACCGAGGTCAAGTCCGGAACCGAAGAGGTGGGCGCGCCGGTCTATTCGCACGTGTCGTACGACATCGTCAAAGGCCAGTACCACATGGTTCGCCAGCCCGACATCCTGATCGTGGAGGGGCTCAACGTACTCCAAACCGGACCTCGGCTGATGGTCTCGGATCTGTTCGACTTCTCGATCTACGTCGACGCTCGGATCGAGGACATCGAGAGCTGGTACGTCAAACGATTCCTGGCGCTACGCAAGACCTCGTTCACCGACCCGTCCTCGCATTTCCATCACTATGCAGGACTGTCCGACGATCACGCGCAGATCGCGGCCGAGGATCTGTGGCATTCGATCAACCTGCCGAACCTGGTGGAGAACATTCTGCCGACGCGTCCGCGAGCAACGATGGTGCTGCGCAAGGACAACGACCACGCGATCAACCGGCTGCGCCTGCGAAAGTTGTAGGTCCAGGTCGTGAGTGGAAGTTCGTAGCAGGCTACGAAGTACCGCGCACGTCAGATACCGAACCGACGGTGTCGTGCGGCGAAGTCGCGGAGTGCGCGCAAGAAGTCGACGCGGCGAAATTCCGGCCAATAGGCCTCGGTGAACCAGATCTCCGAATATGCGCTCTGCCACAGCAGGAAACCGGACAGCCGTTGCTCTCCCGAGGTGCGGATGACGAGATCGGGATCGGGTTGACCCGAGGTGTACAAGTGACTGTCGATACCGTCGACGTTGATGGAGGCCACCAACTCGTCCCCGGTGATGCCCTCGGCGATCTTCTCGGTGACCAGAGACTGCACGGCGTCGGCGATTTCCTGACGCCCGCCGTATCCGACGGCGACGTTGACGTGTGTTCCGGTTCGGCCCTCGGTGCGCGCAGCCGCCTCCTTGAGCCGGCGTGAGGTCGAAGCAGGCAGCAGATCGAGAGTGCCGACGAGTTTGACACCCCAGTTCATCTCGGGTCCGCAGATCTCCTCGACGACGTCGGTGATGATGTCGAGCAGCGAATCGAGTTCGTCGGCATCCCGTCGGAGATTCTCGGTCGAGAGCAGATAGATGGTGGCCATCTCGATTCCGGCAGCGTCGCACCAGCCGAGCATCTCGGCGATCTTGAGCGCCCCCATGCGGTGGCCGTGCGCGACGTCGGTGAACCCGTTCTCGCGTGCCCACCGCCGGTTGCCGTCACACATCACCGCGACGTGCCGCGGGTGCTGCACACCCTCGAGCTGACTCAACAAACGCCGCTCGTACACGTTGTAGAGAACGCCGCGCACCTTCTGCGGAATGATCACCACTACTTCGTCACCGCTGCTCTCATCACCACGGAGGATCACCTTACGCCGACGTCTTCGAGCGGGCGGCCGGTACAGTAGCGTCCGAACCTACGGTTGCGTAGGTTCACTACGGCGGAACGGGAGGTCATCTTTCATGACGATGTTCGGACTGGACGAGATACCCGTCAAACCACGCATGCGTGGCTGGATTCACCTGTACGCCTTCGGCGTCGCGGTGGTGTGCGCGATCACCCTCGTCACGATGGCGTTCAGCCTGATGTCGGTCAGTGCAGGCCTCGCGACGGGCATCTACTCGATCACCGTGTGCGGGGTGTTCGGCGTCAGCGCCACCTATCACCGCGTGCACTGGAAGACCACCGCGTCGCAGATCTGGATGAAACGCGCCGACCACTCGATGATCTTCCTGTTCATCGCCGGTAGCTACACCCCGTTCGCCGTACTGGGTCTGCCGGCCGCGACGGGACGAACTCTGTTGATCGTCGTGTGGATCGGAGCGATCTGCGGGGTGGCTCTGAAGATGCTGTGGCCCACCGCTCCCCGCTGGGTCGGGGTACCGCTGTATCTCGTGCTCGGCTGGGCCATCGTGCCGGTCGCTCCCACCCTGATCGAGCACGTCGGCTTCGCACCGTTCCTGCTGCTGTTGGTCGGCGGCATCTTCTACAGCGTCGGGGCCGTCCTGTACGCCACCAAGTGGCCGAATCCGTGGCCCACGACATTCGGCCATCACGAATTCTTCCACGCAGCAACGGTGTTGGCGGCAATCTGCCACCTCGTGGCAGTGTGGCTCGTCCTGTTCTGACGACGCGTCGGAAGGCGGAACACCGCGTCGGCGACGTCACTTCCGCAGGACGGCCGCCAGATCCTCGACCGACGTCACAGGCCGGTCGCAGACGAATCCGCGACACACGTACGCCGTTTCCTGCCCGTCGACGGGCGGTCGGCCCGTCAGCAGCGCAGACGAGTCTGCGGAGCCTGCGACCACCACGGAACCTCCTGGCGCCAGCGACCGCGCGGCGGCGAGCAACTCACCGCCCGGTGCGAGCGATACGGCGATCTGAATGGGGCCGCGCACCGACGCCTCGGCCACGGCCAGCCAGTGACCACCCGACCTCGGGGCGCGTTCGAGGATGGCCGCCGCTCGTGCGAGCGAGGCAGCGGCCAGTTCGGCGTACCGTGCGGACGATTCGTGATCGACGAGTGCGGCGGCGGTGAGCAGCGCCTCGGCCATCGTCGACGCTCCCGACGGAGTCGCACCGTCGATCGGATCCCGCGGCCGGGTCACCAGGGTCTCGGCATCGTCGGCGGTGTCGAACCAGCTGCCGGCGTCGTCGGGATCGGCGAAGTGCTCGATCGCAGCGTCGAGGATCGTCGTCATCCGCCGGGTCCAGACCGCGTCGCCGGTGGCCTGGAACAGCGTGGCAGCGGCCACGGCGAGGCAGGCGTAGTCCTCGAGCACTCCGGTGGCCTCACCCACTGCGCTACCGAGGGACGCCCGCCGGACACGTCCCGATTCGACGTGAGTGGCGAACAGTTGCTCGCCGCATTCGACGGCGGCGTCGACCCAGGTCGGTTCGTTCGCGCCGGTTCCGGCCTCGGCCAACGCGGTGATGGCCAGTGCGTTCCACGCGGTGACCACCTTGTCGTCTCGACCGGGTTGCGGCCGCGACGCTCGAGCCGCCGACAACGCGTTCCGTATGCGGGCGAACCGGTCGTAGTCCTCGGGCTCGGCGGGCAGTTGCAGCACGGACATACCGGCCTCGAACGTGCCGGCGGAATTCACCGCGAACAGACCCGCAGCCCATACACCGTCTTCGAAACCGAGGGTGTCGACCAGTTGCTCCGGCGTCCACACGTAGGTCAGACCTTCGACTCCTTCGGTGTCGGCATCGAGCGCCGACGCGAAACAGCCGTTGGCCGTGCGCAATTCACCGAGCATGAATCGTGCGGTATCCGACGCCACCCGACGCACCAGCGGATCGTCGTCGACCCGGGCGGCGTGGGCGTAGAACCGCAGCAGCAGCGCGTTGTCGTAGAGCATCTTCTCGAAGTGCGGGACGATCCATTCGGCGTCGACCGAATACCGCGCGAAGCCCCCGGCGAGTTGGTCGTACATGCCGCCGCGCGCCATTGCCGACGCGGTACGTCGAACCACGTCGAGAACCTCACCGTTGCCGGTGCGCTCGTAGTGCCGGAGCAGACCCTCTAGCAGTGCACCCGGCGGAAACTTCGGTGCCCGGCCGAAGCCGCCGTAGGTGGTGTCCTCGTCGGCGCAGACCGCCGCGACGGACGCGGCCAGAAAATCGGCGTCCAGCGATCGTCCGCCGGCCGGAATTCCGGAGCTCTGTTTGCGCAGCTCGGTGACGATGGCCGCGGACGCGTCGAACACCTCCTGTCGCCGGGTGGACCAGGTGTCGGCGATTGCGGTCAGTAGTTGTTCGAAGGAGGGCATCCCCTGGCGCGGGGCCGGTGGGTAGTACGTCCCGCAGTAGAACGGTTCGGTCTCGGGTGTGAGGAAACAGGTCATCGGCCAACCGCCCTGACCGGTCATCGCGACAATGGCGTTCATGTACACCGCATCGAGATCGGGGCGTTCTTCCCGATCGACCTTGATGCACACGAAGTGCTCGTTCATCAGGGCCGCGGTGGCCTCGTCCTCGAACGATTCGTGTGCCATGACATGACACCAGTGGCACGCCGAGTACCCGATGGACAACAGGATCGGGACATCGCGATCACGCGCGGACTGCAGTGCCTGCGGTCCCCACTGCTGCCAGTGCACCGGATTGTCGGCGTGCTGACGCAGATACGGACTGGTGGATTCGCCCAGCGTGTTCGCGTCGAGCATCAGGGTTCGTCGGAGACAGCAGGTTTGTCGGAGACAGCGGGTTTCGGACGGCTGGTGTCCGGTTGTGGGCTCGGCGTGATGCCCCCACGATCGGTGCCCTCGTCGAGCGCCTGATCCAGCGTGGGATCTTCTTTCTCGAACGTCGCGGGCAGACGCTTGATCTTCTTGTTCATGGACCAGATCAGCAGCGCCGTTCCGACCAGCAACGCCACGAGGATCACCAGACCGATCGGCGAGGACTTGCCGAACTCGGGCCCCGTGGGCTGCTGGGCGAGGATCGACACGATCATTGTTCGGTCTCTTCTATTCCCGCGAACAGGTCGGTCTCGGGCAGTGACGTGGTCACGCGGGTGCGGGCGAGCTCGAACTCCTCGGTGGGCCACAACTTGCGTTGGACGTCCACCGGCACCGCGAAGAACGCTCCGTTGGGATCGATCTGCGTCGCATGGGCTCGCAGTGCGTCGTCGCGCTGCTCGAACCAGGTGCCCACGTCGACCTGCGTGGTGATGCGCTCCATGATCTCGTCGCGCTGACCGTCCCACCGCTTCAGCCAGTCGACGAACGGGCTTTCCTCGCCGCGATCGATGAACCAGTCGTGGAAGAGCTGCATGCGCTTACGCAGGAAACCGTGCGAGTAGTAGAGCTTGAGCGGAGTCCACGGCTCACCCGCATCGGGGAAACGCTCGGGATCGCCCGCGGCTTCCCACGCGGCCATCGAGACCTCGTGGCAGCGGATGTGATCGGGATGCGGGTAGCCGCCGCGTTCGTCGTAGGTGGTGATGACGTGGGGCTTGAAGTCTCGAACCACCTTCACCAACGCCTCGGTGGACACCTCCAACGGCACCAGCGCGAAGCAGCCCTCGGGCAGCGGCGGCAGCGGATCGCCCTCGGGGAGTCCCGAGTCCTCGAATCCGAGCCACGTCTGCTGTACCCCGAGGATGCGCGCGGCCTCGGCCATCTCCTCGCGTCGAACCTCCCTGATCCGTTGGTGGACGCCCGGAATGTCCATCGCCGGATTGAGGATGTCCCCTCGCTCGCCGCCGGTGAGCGTGACGACCAGAACGTCGTGCCCTTCGGCCGCATAGCGGGCCGTGGTCGCAGCACCTTTGCTGGACTCGTCGTCGGGATGGGCATGCACTGCCATGAGCCGCAGTCCGGACACGTTCTTCCTCACCTCGGATTCGCCTTGTTCTTGCCTGCCCTATAGTTCCACCTGACGCCGACATGCCCCCAGCGGCACCCCCGATTTCACTCCGAGAGCTGACATGACCAACGCACTTCCCGCAGGTAGATACCCGTCGGGTTCCGGTCCGAGCGGCATTCGGCGAGCTCCGAAACGTGCGACGAAGATCGCACTGGTGGCACTGGTCCTGCTGGTCGGGCTCGGCGTGGCCTACTACGCGTACACGAAATTCTCGGTCAAGCCCGTCGAAGGCAGCCAGCTTTCGTTCGACATCGTCGACGAGAGCACGATGTCGATCCGATTCAGCGTCACCCGGGAGAACCCGGAGCAGCCGGCGGTGTGCATCGTCCGCGCTCGTTCTCGCGACGGTTCCGAGACGGGACGGCGCGAGGTGTACATCCCACCGGAGTCCTCCTCGACCACGGTGGAGCTCACCACCGACGTGACGACGTCGTCCCCACCCGCTGTCGGAGACGTGTACGGCTGCAGCCTCGATGTTCCCGAGTATTTACGAGCCCGATAGGCGAAGAGCCTGTTCGTGGTAAGCTTGGGTCGTACACGGCTGCCGCACAGGTGCCGTGTATTGCTGCATTGCGGGCAGGGTTACCTGCGTCAACGATGTCGACGGCTCCAGGATGCGGGCCGACCAAGGGGATCCATCCATTGGAGTCCCCTCTTCGTTGCGTGCCCTACCGCCTAGAAACCGGAATCGAACTCGAGATTCCGACTACGAGGGAGTGATCGAGATGACCGAGACCCAGGTGACCTGGCTTACCCAGGAATCACACGACAGGCTCAAGAGCGAACTCGACCAGCTCATTTCCAATCGCCCCGTCATCGCCGCCGAGATCAACGAGCGTCGCGAAGAGGGCGATCTGAAGGAGAACGGCGGCTACCACGCTGCGCGCGAGGAGCAGGGCCAGCAGGAAGCACGCATTCGTCAGCTGCAGGAACTGCTCAACAATGCGAAGGTCGGCGAGGCGCCCACCCAGTCGGGCGTGGCTCTGCCCGGATCCGTCGTCAAGGTCTACTACGACGGCGACGAGTCCGACACCGAGACCTTCCTGATCGCCACCCGCGAAGAGGGTGCCCGCGACAGCAAGCTCGAGGTGTACTCCCCCGCGTCCCCGCTGGGTGGATCGCTCATCGACGCGAAGGTCGGCGACACCCGCGAGTACACCCTGCCCAACGGCAAGACCATGAAGGTCACGCTGGTCAGCGCAGAGCCGTACCACACCTGATTCGAGCCTTTTCTCGAACAACACCCCCGGTCGCTCAGCGGCCGGGGGTGTCGTCGTTTCGGACGATCTCAGGCAGTCATCGTCTTCTGGTACTTACGGACCGACAGCGGCACGAACACCACGAGCATCACCACGACCCAGATCAACGTGTACAGGACCGGGTTCTGCAACGGCCACACCTCGGGCGGTGGGGCCATCGGATTGGTGTTGCCGAACTGCTCACGCACGGCCAGGGTCACCGACGAGATGGGGTTCCATTCCGCGATGGTCTTGAGCACGCTCGGGAAGTTGTCGATCGGCACGAAGGTGTTCGCGATGAACGTGAGCGGGAAGATCACGATGAACGACGCGTTGTTGAAGATCTCCGGGGAGCGCACGATCAGTCCCACCAGAGCCATCACCCACGAAATCGAGTACGCGAACAGCAGCAACAGCACGTAACCGAGCAGAGCGTCGAAGAACGACGACGTGATGCGCCAGCCCACGATGAGTCCGGTGATGGACATGATCGTGATGGTGACGACGTTGTTGCCGACGTCGGCGGCCGTCCGCCCGATGACGACGGCAGATCGCGCCATCGGCAGCGACCGGAAGCGATCCATGACGCCCTTCTGCAGATCCTCGGCCAGTGAGGATCCGGTGATGGACGCACCGAAGATCATCGTCTGGACGAAGATCCCGCCCATCAGGAAGCTCTTGTAGTCGATGCCGGGTACGTCGATGGCACTGCCGAAGACATAGGCGAACAACAGCACGAACATGATCGGTGACAGCGTTGCGAAGAACAGCAGATCGGGAACTCGCTTGAGCTTGATCAGGTTTCGCTTGGTGATGATCGCCGAATCCAGGAGAACGTTGCTCATTTCTCTTCCTCCGCAGCCTCGGGCTCGCCGGTGGTCTGACCGGTCAGAGACAGGAACACATCGTCGAGGTTCGGCCGTCGCAGACCGACGTCGACCACCCCGATTCCCGCAGCTTCCAGACGACTCAACGCCGTGGACAGATCCTTCGATCCACCGTTGACCGGCATGACGATCCGTCCCACCTGTTCGTCCAGGGTGGGCGGCTCGACGCCGATCGGGGTCAGGATCTCTTTGGCGCGATCGGCCTGAGATCGGTCCGTGAGCACGAATTCGATTCGCTCGCCGCCCGTTTGGGCCTTCAGCTCGTCGGCGGTGCCGCGCGCGATGATCTTGCCCTTGTTGAGGACGATGATCGAATCGGCGAGCCGGTCCGCCTCCTCGAGGTACTGCGTCGTCAACAGGATCGTCGTTCCGTCACGGACGAGATCTGCGATGAACTCCCACATCGTGATTCGGCTGCGCGGGTCGAGACCGGTCGTGGGTTCGTCGAGGAACACCACCCGTGGCCTGCCGATCAGACTGGCCGCGATGTCGAGTCGGCGACGCATACCCCCCGAGTACTGCTTGGCGGTGCGGTCGCGTGCATATTCGAGGTCGAATCTGCTGAGCAGCTCGTCGGCGCGTTTCCTGGCCTCGGCCTTGCGCAGCCCGAACAGTCTGCCGACCATCTCCAGATTCTCGTACCCGGTCAGATACTCGTCCACAGCCGCGAACTGGCCCGTCAGGCCGATCGTCCCCCGAACCTCGTTGGCCTGCTTCGCCACATCGAGCCCGAACACCCGCGCCGAACCGGACGTTGCCTGCAGCAGAGTGGCCAGGATCCGCACCGCCGTCGTCTTGCCCGCACCGTTGGGGCCGAGCACACCGAGCACCGTGCCCTCGGGAACCGTGAAATCGATCCCGTCGAGCGCGACGTTCTTCCCGTACCGAAGTACCAGGTTCTCTACTTCTATAGCGTTCGCCATGGCCCTCTCCCCGTTTCTTCCACTGTCGGTATAAGGACTTCCGAACGCGTAGAGATTAACCGGTTTTGATGGGACCGGGCGTCCACAGGCCGGAACGCTGGATCTCGGTTGCTGTGATCTTCGCCGGCTCAGCCGATCGGTCGTACGGTGTGTACTGCTCGATCGATCCCCAGTCACGATCCCAGTCCCCGTCCAGGTACGACGGGATGGTGCGGGCCGAGGCAACGACATCGATCCAGCCGAGCGGGCCGCCGCCGAAATGGTCCTGCCATGCGTTGGTGATGACGGCACCGCTGCGGTCCGGCAAAACCCGGTACTGCGGAACTTCGGCAACCCCGAGTCGGTGATCGAACGGATGCTGACACGGAAAGTTGAAGCCCACCTCCCAGTCCAGCAGCACGGGATTCTCGCGACCGACGACCTCGTTCAACGTCTGGGTACGCGGCACCCGCGGCGGGGTGACCGCGAGCCACTGGTCGGGGTCGCGGTCGGTGTCACTCAATACCAAACGAATCATGTTGCTGCCGGCGGGAATCAGGTCCATCGGCACCCGCAGGTTGCGCCACGACGGCGTCGGGCCGATGTCGATGGGCGTCACCCGCCCCTGCGCCCGGCCGTCCACTCCGTACTCGAGTTCGAGGTTCTGGCCGTAGGTGACGATGCCGTCGGAGTTCACCGAGCGGATGCGTCCGGCCGCGGCGATCGAGACGAGCCGACCGGGGTCGGCGGGCAGCGCGTACCAACCGGTGGTCAGGGTGGCGGGAGTGTCCGATCCGAACGACCCCAGTACCGGCACGGTCGCAGGGTCGAGGCCGTACGGCAGTGCACTGCCCCCGGTTCCGGCTCCGGTGGTCGACGTCGGCTGTTGCTGATCCTCGGTGTCGACGGTGTTCGAGGTGCCCGAGGCCGAGGATTCCTTGTCTGCGGTGAGGTCCCGCGCAACCCCGTCCGGGGTGAACCCGTCGTTCTCGGCCCCGAGAGCGGCGACGGCGTCGCCGCTGACCGGTTGCAGCACATCGGCATTGGGGTTCGTCTCGAGCAGCACGTCGTTCGCAAGTCCACACGTGTTGCGGGCCAGCGCCGACAGGTTCGATTTCGCGACCGAGTACGACGGCCACTGAGCCACCGCGCCCTTGGCCATCGATGCCACGGCCAGCAGCACCATCAGACCTGCGGCCACGGCGATCGGTGGCACCGACCACCATCGCGCCATCGGCTTGTCGGCGCGGACGTACGGCGCACGCAGATGGAACCACACGGCGGCTAGCAACAGCAGTACCGTCAGGCCGAGGAACATCGTCGAGATGCCGAGACCGGCCACGAGAATCGGCTTGTCCCAGAACGGAACTCCCCACGCCGAGACGTACCAGTAGCCGTTGGTTCCGGTGAAGGCGACCGCCGTCAGGAACGACACGGCCGCTGCGAACAGCAACCGGTTGCGCCGCGAACGGAGCACCGCTGCGCCGGTTGCCACGGCGGCGAGCACCGCAACCGAGGCCGCGAGCCCGGCGAACACGCCGAAGTGATGCGTCCATTTGGTGGGGGTGATCATCATCAATGCCATGGCCCCGACGGTGATGCCGACGATGCGTCGAGCGGGCCCGGTGGCGGTGCCGGGAATCTTGCCGCCCTTGCGCAGCATCGCGATCACCACCGCGGTCAGCGAGACGACCATGACGAACACCCCGAACCGACGCGCCAGCGAGCCGTCGATGTCCATGTTCATCAGCCACTGGTAGCGCAGGTACTCCTCGAACCACGCCTGGCTCGGCCCGGCCGCAGTGTGCACCCGCTGCATCTCGAGCATGCCGGCCACGGTCTGATTCCCGAACGCGAAGACGAGTACCACGGTGCCCGACGCCACCAGCGGGGCGAGCAGTGTTACCGCGCCGAGTGTCGTGGTGCCGAACGCGCGGGCGCGGGCGACGACGATCTGAATCACCGGCCGGGCGCCGGCAATCAGTGGCGCGAAACAGATGAAGCCCGACGGTGCGCACGTGACCGTCAACGCAGCGATCAGAATCGCCGCTGCCGCAGGCAGCAGTCGCCGTGTCGCGATGGACCGCTCCACCGAACACCACGTCAGCAACACGCCCAGAGCCACGAACGGCTCCGGGCGCAGACCGTTGTTGTACGGCAACCAGAACGCCAGCATCACCAGCCCGCCGGTCCACAGCGCAGTTTTCGACGCGCGGGCAGCGGCAGCGAACCGCGGGATCACCTCACGACTGAGGACGAGCCAGACGACGACGCCGCAGATCAACGTCGGGATCCGCATCCACACACTGGCCGTCGACACGTGCGAGAGGAGGGTGAACATGTCGTACAACGGTGTGCCGAACGGTGTTTCGGGCACCCCGAAGTAACGGAAGTAGTTGGCCATGTACCCGGCGTGATCGGCCGTGCGTGCCATGCCCAGTTGATAGCCGTCGTCGGAGGTGTTCGCGCCGATGACGTGCCACACCAGCAGCGTCCCGATCACCACCGCGTCGGCCGGCCCGAAGCTCCACCAGCGACGCGGCAGGAACCGGCGGGCGCGACGGCCGTCGGACAGATCGAGGCGGTGCAGGGCCACCAGCGATATTCCCGTGGCGAGCACTCCGACGATCATCGCGAACCACTTCAGCGCGCTGGGCGTGGAAGAAAACCTACTGTCCAGCTCGGCCTGCAGCTGCAGACCGGGAACGTTGCCCTGCAGATCACTGAACACTCCGACCAGCTGGGGCCGCACGTCGCCCTCACGGGAGACGGTGTCGTCACCGGTCAGTCCGACAGTGGTCGCGGTGCCGTTCGAGGTGATCGTCAGCAAGCAGTCGCCCGCAGTCGATGGGCTCAGTTCCGCGACCGGCTTCTCGAGCAGGACCGAATCGCGCAGCGTCACCTTCAGTTGCGACGTCTCGCCGCCGGTCACCTCGGCGACGAGACCGTAGCGATAGGCGTCGGGCGATCCCTTGGGCGAAGTGGACAGCAACAGGCCGCCGTCGGAGAGACCGGCCGCGGCTGCACAGGGAACGGTCGCGTCGACGCTGATCGGGGTGTAGCCGACGAGCGGAGCCTCGACATTGCCGACGGTGTCGCTCTGCGGCCAGGTCAACGACGACTGTTGTTGTTCGATCGGCAACAGCGGTATCGAGATCGTCAGCAGGATTCCCACCAGTGCGGAAACGATCGCGACGAGCCGTGCCATGCAAACTTCTCCCACCGATGTCCTGGTCCAGGTCGCTGATCAAGGTACCAGTGCGACCTGTGTGAACCCGGCCGTCAGTTCTCGACCTGCACCGCATATCCCGCTGCGCCCAGGGCGTCGAGAACCGTGCCGCGGTGATCGGGTCCACGTGTCTCGACGGTCAACATGACGTCGACTTCCTCGAGACCCAGACGTCCCCCGGTGCGGGAATGCACGACGTCGACGACACTCGCACCGGCGTCGCGCACGACGCCCAGGACGCCGGTGAGTCCGCCAGGCTTGTCCGAAATCGTCACCCGCACGGCCAGATAACGTCCACCGGCCCGAAGCCCGTGGGTGATGACATGAGTGAGTAGCAGTGGATCGATGTTCCCGCCGGACAGCACCGCGCACACCGACCCCGTCAGACCCAATTCCTCGGCCGAGTGCGTCATCAGTGCTGCCACCGCAGCGGCACCGGCCGGTTCGACGATGAGTTTCGCTCGCTCGATGCACAGCACCAAGGCGCGGGACAGCGCGTCCTCACTGACGGTGACGACGTCGTCGACCCAGCCCTGCACATGATCGAACGGCACCGACCCGGGGAGACCGACAGCGATGCCGTCGGCCATCGTCGACATCGACGTCAGCGCGATCGGGTGGCCTGCCTTCAACGACGCCGGCCACGCGGCCGCGCCCTCGGCCTGAACGCCGATAACCCTGACGTCCGGTCTCGTCAGCTTCACCGCTGCGGCGACACCCGCCAACAGTCCCCCGCCGCCGGTGGGAATCACGATGGTGCCGACATCCGGCATCTGCTGCAGCAGTTCGGTTCCGAGCGTCGCCTGCCCGGCCACGATATCGAGATGATCGAACGGGTGGATGAGCGTGGCACCGGTACGGTCGGCGAATTCCCGTGCCGACGTCAGAGCCTCGTCGACGGTATTGCCCACCAGATGAACCGTCGCGCCGTACGCCTTGGTGGCGACGAGTTTGGGCAGCGACACTCCGACCGGCATGAACACCGTCGAGGTGATCCCCACCTGCGACGCGGCCCACGCGACACCTTGAGCGTGGTTGCCTGCGCTGGCCGCCACCACGCCTCGGGCTCGCTGGTCGGCGTCGAGCCTGGCGATGCGGTTGTACGCCCCGCGCGGCTTGAACGATCCGGTGCGCTGCAGGTTCTCGCATTTGAGGCGCACCTCGTGACCGGTCAGGTCGGACAGAATCCGTGACGCGACCACCGGCGTCCGGCGCATGACCGGCTCCAGCAACGCCTCGGCCGAGGCAATATCCGACGTGGTCACCCGAACGATTTCCGACACAACCGCAGTATGCCAGGAAGAATTGCGCCGCCGATCCGGCCGAGGTGCACCGCGTCACTACAGTTGTGGAGTGCAACACCACAGTGCCCACGACGAGTCGCGCGGAAGTCTGGAGATCAAACACCGTGCGCTGTCGAGAACGGCCATCGCGGCGGCATCGAAGGACCCTCGGGTCACCCGCACCACCGGCGGCATGTCGCGTTTGACCGGCCGCGAACTTCCCCGAGCCGATGTCACCCTCGGAGAGGACACCGTCTCGGTCAACCTCTACATCGGAGTGCGCTGGCCCTCGCAGATCACCGACGTGACCGAGTCGGTTCACCGCACCGTCGAGGCCGCACTGGCGACGATGACCGGCGTGCACGTGCATCGGGTGAACGTGCTGGTGTCGGACACGGCGCTGGACCGTTCGGCGCGCGGTTCTGCTGATGATGTTGCTGCTGCGGTGGTTTCACCTCGACCACCCACGGCCGGCCCCGCGGCGATGCCGGTGGCGCTGGTGTTCGGGTTCGCCCTCCTCGCCGTGGCGTTCGTAGCCGGCCGCGAATTCTTCATCGCTCAGGGACACATCGTCGGCAGTCCATGGATTGCCGATGCCGTGCACTGGGTTTCGCAACTGCACTGGCAGGGGTGGATGATCGCTCCCGCCGTCGGATCGATCGTCGTCGGTGCACTCTTCGTCTTTGCGGGCGTCAAACCTCGGACGAGAACTCATTCGGGATTGGGCGGCCCGACACCCACCGTCTGGGCCACGCCGACCGACATCGCTCGATTGTGCAGTGCTGCAGCGCAGTCCACCCGCGGAGTCGTGGACGCGCATACCGTCGTCACACGCAGGAAGATCGAGGTCCGGGTGCAGCGAGATCGAGCTGTTTCTCCGGACACTGCCGACGCTGCCGTGCGCGCTGCCCTCGGTCCGTTACTGTCCGTCGCCGCGGGTGGGCGGCGTCTGACGGTGCAGCACTCGGTGTCGCAACCGACACGGGTGTCGTAGTGAAAACCTTTGTCGCCGGACTGGATCGAGTCGTTGCCGTGATCGCGGGAGCCGCTCTGCTCGCCGGTGGCGGCTTCGCACTTGCGTGGCACTACGACGTTCCGTGGGCACGGGAGACGCTCTCTCGCTTCGACCGTGCTCGTATTGCCGAACTGCCGCAGCAGGGTTGGTGGGTACCGACTCTGGCAATCGTCGTCGCGGTGGCCGTCGTCGCGGCGCTGGTGTTGTTGATCGGCAACTTCTCACCACGCACGACCGGAACGGCGAGCGTCATCGAGGAGCCACACTTCTCGGCGCATGTGGACCTGAGTGCGATCGCGTCGGGCGTGGCCGCGGAGTTGGCGCAGTTCCCTGGTGTAAGACGGGCCAGGGGAACTGCCATCGACGACCGAGGTATGCCCACCATCACCGTATCGGTCCATGCTGCAGCCGATTTCGACGTCGTCGGCTTCATCGCCGAAGCCGAGTCCCGCGCTGCGTTCGTGGCACGGTCTCTGGGCGGCGCAGATGTGGCGACACGCGTCCAACTGCACATCGACAAACGGACCTGACGTCACGTTACGGTGGATCCATGACGGCACCGACGCGCAGCAGATTCGAGCGATGGCCCGGCGGAATGCCCCCTTCCTGTCCCGGTGGCATTCGGAGCGGTACTGGTGATCGTCGCGTTCGCCTCGAAACTCGGTGACAGTTCCCTCTACTTCTACGTCCCTCTGGTGTTCGCGACGACCGGGACGATGATCTGGCTCAACGCCCGTCGCACCCCCGATAGAACCGGCCTGCTCCACGCCGCTGTCGGATCAGCACTGCTGATCGGATGCGGCATCGTCGTCGCGGTCTGCGGACTTGCCGGAGGCGTGATGCTGGACTCGACCACTTTCTGGGCATCGATAGCGGTGACCGCCGCAATTGCCGCACCCATCGGTGCCGGAATCACTCCGTTTTCATCGCCGCAGGCCTGAGTGCGGCTTCGCCGCAGTGGTGTGGCTATGTGCCCCAGATGGCGCATATCCACACCACTGCCGCAGGCACCTACAACCGCGGGTCCACCGGCTCCGATTCCAGTGCGAGTACCGCGAACACTGCCTGGTGGATGCGATACAACGGTTCACCACGCACCGATCGGTCCAGTGCCTCCATTCCCAACGCATATTCGCGCAGAGCCATCGACTGCTTGTGTCCCACGTTTCGGTTACGCAGTGCAGTGAGTCGATTCGGGTCGGTGTAATCCGCACCGTAGATCAGCCGCAGGTACTCCCGGCCCCGAACCTTCATGCCGGGCTGCATCTTTCCGCGCGGCATGTTGGCCGCGGGTTTGACGACCATGCCCTCACCGCCCTGTGCCGTCAACTCCTCCCACCATCTCTCCCCTGCCGCAACCGAATCCGACGATGCCAGATCGACCTCGATTCGACGTGTCGTCGTGAACAGCTTCGGCGCAGTGGCCACCAGTCGATCGGCCAGTGCAAGGTGCCATTCGTGCGGGCGGTCCGCATACGTGCCGGCGTCGGAGGCCAACAGCTGGAACGGGGCGAGGCTGACGCCTGCCAGTCCATCCGTCGACCAGCTGTACCGCCGATACGCAGCAGTGAACTCGGCGAGGTTGCGCTGCCGACTCACGTTCCGTTCCTGCAGTTCGGACACGGCCAGGCCGCGCGAGGCCGCCCGAGCGAGCACCGACTCCTCGGCCTCGAGATTCGCCCGGGACACGGCAGCAGGTGCCGCATACTCGGACTTGATCAGGCCCTCCGCCTTGGCAGACCAGGGCATCAGTTCGCAGTCGAGAACCAGCCAGTGCGAGGACAATTCGTCCCACACGCAGGCCCCCTCCAGAGCGTCGGCCACCCCAGCGATCAGCATCCCGGTCACGGTCTCGTCGAACACCGGCCGACCGGTCCGTGTGTACGCGGCGCCGAGGACACCGTCGGGAGCGTCGAACTTCGCCCGAGCGGTGTCGGCATCGCGGCACACCACGACGACCACCCGCGAGCCCATGTGCTTCTCCTCGCAGATCGCCGTCGACGCGCCGAGCGCCCGATACGCGTCGAATGCCTCCGTCGGGTACTCGAGATAGCCCTCTCGTTCCGAGGTACGACTCGGTGCCATGGTCGGCGGAAGGTAGTGCAGCCACTGCGGAGCCAAGGCGAACCGGCTCATCACTTCCAATGCGCCCGCGGCGTTCTCCGGCCGAATCGACACACGCCCACGCAGCGCAGTCTCCACTCCGGTCGGTCCGATGACGTCCGACAGATCCAGCGAGGACGACTCCCGAACGAACCCGCCCAGCGGCCGGGTCGGCTCGTACCAGACCTGCTCCGCCGGCACCGAGACGACCTCCCGCTCCGGATACCGCAGCGCCGTCAACTTGCCGCCGAAGACACACCCCGTGTCCAGACACGCAGTGTTGTTCTCCCACTGCACCTCCGGCACCGGCGTGTGCCCGTACAGCACAGTCGCCGACCCGCGATAGTCCTGAGCCCACGGATACCGCACCGGCAACCCGAATTCGTCGGTCTCGCCGGTGGTGTCGCCGTACAGGGCAAAGCTACGTACTCGGCCCGACGCCCGGTTGTGGTACTTCTCGATCAAACCCGCGTGCGCAACGACGAGTTTTCCGCCGTCGAGCACCAGTTGTGCGACGAGGCCATCACAGAATTCGAGCACGTCGCGGCGGAACTCCTCGGTCTCGCCGTCGAGCTGCTCGAGTGTCTCGGCCAAACCGTGTGAGGCAGTGACCTTCCGACCTCGCAGCGCCTTGACGAGTTTGTTCTCGTGATTGCCCGGAACTGCCAGTGCTGAACCCTCTGCCACCATCCCCATCACGAGCCGCAGCACGCCGACCGAATCCGGCCCACGGTCGACGTAGTCTCCGACGAACACCGCACTTCGACCCTCCGGCGGCGTTGCACCGACTGCCCTACCGTCTGCGTCGCGCTCGAGCGTGTAACCCAAAGTCGTGAGCAGGCTTTCGAGCTCCGACAGACATCCGTGAATGTCGCCGATGACATCGAAAGGCCCGGAAAGCCCTCGCCGGTCGCTCCGCAGCGGGGTACGAACGAACGTCGCCGACGCCACCGCATCGACACCGTCGAGGACATGAACCGAGCGAAAGCCTTCTTTGGACAGCCCTCGCATCGAGCGCTGCAACTGGGACTGCTGGCGGCGCAGCACATCTCGGCCAAACGTCCTGTCGCTGCGCTCCGCGTTGCGCTGTGCACAGACCGGTTCCGGCACGTCGAGCACGACGGCAACCGGAAGGACATCGTGCTCACGAGCCAGTGCGATCAGGGCCTTGCGAGCCGCCGCCTGCACGTTGGTGGCGTCGACGACGGTGAGCAGACCGGCCCGCAGCCTGGTTGCGACGAGGAATTCCAGGAGCGCGAACGCGTCCTTCGTGGCGCTCTGCAGGTTGGGGTCGTTGCTGACCATCCCTCGACAGGCATCACTCGACACGGTTTCGTACGGGCCGAACCGGTCTGCAGCGAAGGATGACTTCCCCGATCCACTGATGCCGACGAGGACGACGAGGGACAGGTCCGGAATCTCGTAGGTACTCATTGGGACTGCTCCTCTCTGGTGAATATCGCGATCTGGGTAGGGCTACCGAGCACGTCGTCGACGGGTCCGATGCGGTCGAAGCGAACGGTGTAGGCGTGTGCGTCCGCTACCGACGTCGCCCATTGCTCGAATTGGGCACGGGTGAACTCGAATCGGTGATCGACGTGCCGAAAGGCTCCGGCGTCGAGGCCCGGGTACAGCACGTTGTATTCCGAGTTCGGCGTGGTGACGAGCACCGTCCTCGGACGGGCCTCTCGAAAGACCGAGCGCACCAACGCCGGAAGGCGTTCGAGGTCGATGTGCTCGATGACCTCCATGAGCACCATCGCGTCGAAACCCTGCAACCGCACGTCTCGATAGGTCGCCGACGACTGAAGCAGTTCGATGCGTCCACGCTGCCGATCGGACATCTCGTCGAGCCGGAGCCTGCGCTGCGCCTTCGCCAACGCACGATCACTCACGTCGGCACCGACTATCCGCTCGATTGCGTTGTGTGCAAGCAATTCACGCAACAGTCGGCCCTCGCCGCAACCCATGTCGACGACCGACTTCGCACCGGCATCACCGAGTGCGGCCAGTACAGCATGTAGTCGCTGCTCGGCCAACGTCGGATCCCGTGGGCTGACAACCTCTTCCGGTGCATCGGGGACCAGACGATCGAGTGCGGACTCGACGAGCTCACGCCGGTGCGCCAGATATCGGGAGGCGATCAGCGACGACTCCGGATGCTCGCCGAGCCAATCCCCCGCGGCCCGAACGAGTTTGTCTGCCTCATCCTCACCGACCCAGTAGTGCTTTGCGTCGTCGAGCACTGGCAGCAGTACGTACAGGTGCCGCAGCGCAGCCGACAGAGCAAAGGTGCCGGTGAGTACCAGATCCACGTATTCGGAGTCGCCCCAGTTCGGCTGCGTCGAATCCAGTGGGATCGGGGTGGTCTCTACATTCCATCCGAGGGGTCCGAACAGCCGAGGCGCAAGATCTGTCGCACCGCGCGAAGGCGCGGCCGGCATCGTGACGACCAAATCGATTGCCGCAGAGACCAACTCGGGCCTTGTGGTACAGACGCCTGCCAACGTCTGCTTGAACAGGCGAGACAACGCCACAGCAAGCCCGGATGCGGCAGGACTTTTGTCGTCTGTGGCGTCGAGCAGTACTGCAAGGGTTGTCCGCTCTGCCGAGACCTCGGGATACAACACCGTGGTCTGGCCCATGGGCAGGTTGCGAGTCTGTACGCAATCGGGGTGCTTGTGCAACAAATACCCGATATCGGAGGCGTCCGGGAAATCGGTTGTGGCATTTGCAGTCACGGTCAGTAGCACCGCAGCGACGTTACGGGACAGCCGCGTCCGATGCGTCCCATTTTTCGGTCGTGTACTCCCCTCTACCCGCCGGATCAATGCGACTTTGTTGCAGTCTGAGCGACTGAAACCCACATTGATCCCGACGGGAGGGCCGTCCAACGGGAGGGCCGTCCAACGGGAGGGCCGTCCAACGGGAGGGCCGTCCAACGGGAGGGCCACACAAGGGAGGCCGCACATTGAGGAGGTCGCGTGCACACGCAAAAGCGGCACCCACCAGAAGGTGGGTGCCGCTTTAGTAGAGCTGGGTGAAGCTAGATCACTTGATGATCTTCGTGACGCGACCGGCTCCGACGGTACGACCGCCCTCACGGATTGCGAAACGCAGGCCGACGTCCATGGCGACCGGCTGGATCAGCGTGACGGACATCTCGGTGTTGTCACCGGGCATGACCATCTCGGTGCCCTCGGGGAGGGTCACAACGCCCGTAACGTCCGTGGTACGGAAGTAGAACTGCGGGCGGTAGTTGTTGAAGAACGGCGTGTGGCGGCCGCCCTCGTCCTTCGAGAGGATGTAGGCGTTGCCCTCGAACTCCGTGTGGGGAGTCGTGGTGCCGGGCTTGATGATGACCTGTCCACGCTCGACGTCTTCGCGCTTGATGCCACGAACGAGGAGGCCGACGTTGTCGCCTGCCTGGCCCGAGTCGAGCAGCTTGCGGAACATTTCGATGCCGGTGACGGTGGTCTTGGTCGAGCCGGGGCGGATGCCGACGATCTCGACCTCTTCGTTGACGTTGACCGAGCCGCGCTCGATACGTCCGGTGACCACGGTGCCACGACCGGTGATGGTGAAGACGTCCTCGACGGGCATGAGGAACGGCTTGTCGGTCTCACGGACGGGGTCCGGAACCGAGTCGTCGACGGCCTGCATGAGCTCCAGAACCGACTCGCCCCACTTCTCGTCACCCTCGAGTGCCTTGAGTGCGGAGACCTTGATGACCGGTGCGTCCTCGTCGAACTCCTGCGAAGCGAGGAGCTCGCGGACCTCCATCTCGACGAGCTCGATGATCTCGTCGTCGTCGACCATGTCGGCCTTGTTCAGTGCGACCAGGATGTACGGCACGCCGACCTGGCGGGCCAGGAGCACGTGCTCGCGGGTCTGCGGCATCGGGCCATCGGTAGCTGCCACGACCAGGATTGCGCCGTCCATCTGTGCCGCGCCGGTGATCATGTTCTTGATGTAGTCGGCGTGACCCGGTGCATCGACGTGCGCGTAGTGGCGCTTGTCGGTCTGGTACTCGACGTGGGAGATGTTGATCGTGATACCACGAGCCTTCTCCTCCGGAGCCTTGTCGATCTGATCGAAAGCCGAGGCCTCGTTCAGGTCCGGGAACTTGTCGTGCAGAACCTTGGTGATTGCAGCCGTCAGCGTCGTCTTACCGTGGTCAACGTGACCGATGGTGCCGATGTTGACGTGCGGCTTCGTCCGATCGAACTTCGCCTTCGCCACTGTGTGTCCTCCTGGACTGATCTGTGCGCGCCCCTGCGGGGCAAGCACGCGTATGTGTTGTTACTTATTACAGGTCGAGCGTGGTCCAGCAAACGAAGAGAATTACTCTCCGTTGACCTTCGCGATGATTTCCTTCGCTACGTTCGCGGGAACTTCTGCGTACGAATCGAAGACCATGGAGTAGTTAGCGCGGCCCTGCGTCTTCGACCGAAGGTCTCCGATGTAGCCGAACATCTCCGACAGCGGAACCAGTGCCTTGACGATACGGGCACCGCTGCGTTCCTCCATGGCCTGGATCTGACCACGGCGGGAGTTCAGGTCGCCGATGACCTCACCCATGTAATCCTCGGGCGTGATGACCTCGACGGCCATGACGGGTTCGAGGATGACGGGGCTGGCCTTGCGGGCGGCTTCCTTGAACGCTTGTGAGCCGGCGACCTTGAAGGCCATTTCCGACGAGTCGACGTCGTGGTAAGCACCGTCGAGCAGTGTGACCTTGACGTTGACCAGGGGGTATCCGGCGAGAACACCGTACTGCATGGCGTCCTGTGCACCGGCGTCGACCGAGGGGATGTACTCCCTGGGCACACGACCACCGGAGACCTTGTTCTCGAACTCGTAGGTCGCGCCGTCTTCGCCCTCGAAAGGCTCGAGCTTGATGATGACCTTCGCGAACTGGCCGGAGCCACCGGTCTGCTTCTTGTGCGTGTAGTCGTGCTTCTCGACCGTCTTGCGGATGGTCTCGCGGTACGCAACCTGCGGCTTGCCGACGTTGGCCTCGACCTTGAACTCGCGACGCATACGGTCGACGAGGATGTCGAGGTGGAGCTCGCCCATGCCGCCGATGACGGTCTGGCCGGTGTCCTCGTCCAGCTTCACCGAGAACGTGGGGTCCTCTTCGGCGAGCTTCTGGATGGCTGTTCCCAGCTTCTCCTGGTCGGACTTGGTCTTGGGCTCGATCGAGACCTGGATGACCGGGTCCGGGAAGCTCATGGACTCGAGGATGATCTGGTTCTGCGGATCGCAGAGCGTGTCACCCGTCGTGGTGTCCTTGAGGCCGATGACGGCGTAGATGTGACCGGCAGACGCGGTCGCGATCGCGTTCTCCTTGTTGGAGTGCATCTGGAACAGCTTGCCCAGACGCTCCTTCTTGCCCTTGGTCGAGTTGATGACCTGAGCGCCGGAGTCGACCTTGCCCGAGTACACCCGGACGTAGGTCAGCTTGCCGAAGAAGGGGTGCGTCGCGATCTTGAACGCGAGAGCCGCGAACGGCTCGTCTGCGGACGGCTTGCGAGTGATCTCCTTCTCCTCGTCGCCGACGGCGTGTCCGATGGTCTCGGCAACGTCGAGGGGAGACGGGAGGTAGTCGATGACCGCGTCGAGCATGGGCTGAACGCCCTTGTTCTTGAACGCGGATCCACACAGGATCGGGTACAGCTCGCTGTTGACCGTCATCTTGCGGATGGCGCCCTTGATCTCGTCGATCGTGAGCTCTTCGCCGCCGAAGTGCTTCTCCAGAAGCGCTTCGTCGGACTCGGCCACGGTCTCGAGCAGCTGCGTGCGGTACTCGTCTGCGCGCTCCTTGAGGTTTTCCGGGATCTCCTGGATCTCGTACTTCTCGCCGAGCTTGGTCTCGCCACTCCACACGAGAGCCTTCATCTGCACGAGGTCGATGACGCCCTCGAACTCGTTCTCTGCACCGATGGGCAGCTGGATGACCAGCGGCTTGGCACCGAGACGATCGATGATGGTCTGCACGGTGTAGTAGAAGTCCGCGCCGAGCTTGTCCATCTTGTTGACGAAGCAGATACGCGGCACGTCGTACTTGTCGGCCTGACGCCACACCTGCTCGGACTGCGGCTCGACACCTTCTTTGCCGTCGAACACTGCGACAGCGCCGTCGAGGACGCGGAGCGAACGCTCCACCTCGACGGTGAAGTCGACGTGACCGGGGGTGTCGATGATGTTGATCTGGTTGTCGTTCCAGAAGCACGTCGTGGCAGCAGAGGTGATCGTGATGCCACGCTCCTGCTCCTGCTCCATCCAGTCCATGGTGGCTGCGCCATCGTGAACTTCACCGATCTTGTAGGAGATACCGGTGTAGAAGAGGATGCGTTCGGTAGTGGTGGTCTTGCCGGCATCGATGTGGGCCATGATGCCGATGTTGCGGACCTTGTTGAGGTCGGTCAGCACGTCCTGTGCCACGAGTTAACCCGCCTTGGTGTTGGAAGAGGTATTGCCTGAGCTGATCAACGCTCCGGCGGCATCGGAAAGTTCCGAATACCGCCCGAGCGAGGAGATCACCAGCGGTAGTGGGCGAACGCCTTGTTGGCTTCGGCCATCTTGTGAGTGTCTTCGCGGCGCTTCACAGCGGCACCGAGGCCGTTGCTGGCGTCGAGCAACTCGTTCGCCAGACGCTCGACCATGGTCTTCTCACGACGAGCGCGCGAGAACGTGACCAGCCAGCGCAGTGCCAGCGTGGTGGAGCGGCCGGGACGAACCTCGACGGGCACCTGGTAGGTGGCACCGCCGACGCGTCGGCTGCGAACCTCGAGGGCCGGCTTGACGTTGTCGAGTGCACGCTTGAGCGTGACGACGGGGTCGGTGCCGGTCTTCTCGCGAGCCTGCTCGAGCGCCTGGTAGACGATGCGCTCTGCGGTCGACTTCTTGCCGTCGAGAAGGATCTTGTTGACGAGCTGCGTGACCAACGGCGATCCGTAGACCGGGTCGTTGATCAGCGGCCGCTTGGGTGCTGGGCCCTTGCGTGGCATATCAGCTCTTCTCCTTCTTGGCTCCGTAGCGGCTGCGAGCCTGCTTGCGGTTCTTGACACCCTGGGTGTCGAGCGAGCCGCGGATGATCTTGTAACGCACACCCGGGAGGTCCTTCACACGACCGCCGCGAACGAGCACCATCGAGTGCTCCTGCAGGTTGTGGCCCTCACCGGGGATGTACGCGGTGACCTCTACCGAGGTGGTCAGGCGAACGCGCGCGACCTTACGGAGAGCGGAGTTCGGCTTCCTGGGGGTGGTGGTGTACACGCGAGTGCACACACCACGGCGCTGGGGACTGCCCTTGAGGGCAGCGGTCTTCAGTTTCGCGACCTTGTCGGTGCGACCCTTACGGACCAGCTGGTTGATCGTTGGCATAAACCGGCTTTCTTCGTGTCGATAAACAGGGATCTAGCAGTTGGAGCAAGAGAACACTGCTCCTCACCCATGACGTCTCCGCGGGTCTCTTGCACCCCGCGGTCGGGTGTGTCGCATACCCCCACACGTCCAGCCGGTTGCGCGCTCTCGAGACGAACGTGCGCACGGCTGTACCTCGCATAGGCACACAAACGGTCCGGCCAGGCCGGACACGACCCATAACGATACCCGGCGGCGCGGCCTCGGGTCAAAACACCCTTCGCTCTGATACGCAACCTATCTGCTCAGGTTGAGTGTGAGGTCTGCCAGCTTCGCGGCCGCCTGGCAGGGATCGGGGTGTGCGACGCCCGGACGGTACTGCACCCACCACCCGAAGATGCCCGCCTGGTCCGCTCCGGCCGACACTCCGCACGAGTCCGGGTCGTTCGGGCGTTGAGCCTGTATTGCCTTGCGGCCCTGCACTGTTGTGTCGCTGACGGTGTACGTCATCTTCTCGTCGGCCGCCCGCTCGGCGGCCAGGGTGCCGGACTCGAACCAGTTGAACGTCACCTTCACGATGCCCGCGGAACCGATCAGATCCCATCGGCAGATCGCTCCGAAGAAGCCACGAGCGATCTCGTCGGCTCCGGTGGCATCGGCGATCTGGTCATCGGAGACGGCATCGCACTCGGTCAACAACTTGGTGAATTCTTGGTTGCCCGAGCCGGCATAGGACTGGGGCTTGGCCGTGCCCTCGACCGACTGAGAGCAACCGGCTGCGAGCAGCAGGGTCGCTGCGGCGGCGAAAACCCGTCTCGAAGTACTTGCTCGAGATTTCATTGCTTACGCTCCACGGTCAGCTTCGCCAGCTCGTTCCCGACGTCGCACGGCGGGCGCGCCGGAATTTGCTCGGAGTAGGTGACCGACCAATGGAAGAAGTCGTCTCCGAACTGGACACCGATCTCGCACAACGGGCCCTGCTCGGCTTCGAATCCGGGGTTTCCGTCGATGGCGATGTCCTTGGCCGGACGGCCGATCAGTTCGGAACCGGCGCGTTCGCGGCCGATCGGACTGCCGCGATACCAGGAGAAGCTGACACTCGGTCCGCTGATGGCCACGGTTTCCCACTGACAGCCGACGGAGTTGCGGGTGACTTGGGCAAACGGTCCGGCACCGAACGCGGCCTGCACCTCGGCGTCGCTGATCGATCCGCATTCGCCGAAGAACGGGCCGGGCTCGTACGCGGCCTTGCTCGTCGACGGCTCGGGCGCGGTATCGGCGGCGTCGGTATCCGAGCCACCGCAGCCTGCGATCAGCGCGGCGACCGCGGTGATCACCAGTGTCACTCGCTTCATGCCGTCCTTCGCGTGCTGGTCCGATGCTGCAGTTCGCGTCGCACTGAACCTACCAACCGAACAGGGCAGCGGTCATGTGCCGTGCACAGCGCGTCCTTGGACGTACACACCCACGATGGCCGGCTCTCGCATGGCCATCAGCAGGGCGAACAGGGTCTGGTCGCGGGCCAGCTCGGGGTCCTCGGCGCGCACGCCGTGGTCGACGGCCGCAGCCAGCTGCGGCCACGCGTCGGGATCGACGACGACGAAGTCCGCCTCTTTCCCCACGTCGAAGTTTCCGATGCGCTCCTCCATGTCGAGAGCACGTGCCCCGGCGAGCGTTCCGGTGAACAACAGTTCGGCCGGATGCAACGACAGGCCTGCGTCTCCCGGTTCGGAGATGTGCACCTTGAACGCGTCGGCGAGTACCTGCGGTAGTAGCCACTCGTCACCGCCACCGAAATCGGACCCGATGGCGATGGTGACCCCGGCGGCGACGGTTCTCTTCCACGGCATCGTGCCCGAGCCCAGGAACTGCTGCGAGGTGGGACAGTGCGCGATGGACGTACCCGTCTCGGCCAACCTCGTCAGTTCCGCGTCCTCGCAGTGCACCGCGTGCGCCAGGATCGACCGTCGACCCAGCAGGCTCTTGCCCCCTACTTTCGAGCCCGGCAGGAACTTGCCGTCGTAGGTATCGAGGTAGTTCTCGACCTGGTACGCGCCCTTGGTGGCGTCGATCTCGCCGGTGCCCGGTCGGTTGTTCTCGTTGAGGTGCGTGTGGAAGTAGACGCCTCTGCCGCGTACGGAGTCGTAGAGCTCGCCGAGGTTCCTTAGTGTGTCCGTGGTCACCGACAGCGAGAACCGCGGTACGACGGCAACGTGCAGCATCGCCGTGTCGACGTCGCCGGTATCGGCGGCGTGCCACTTCTCTATCTCCTCTGACACCAGGCGGATCGCCTCGTCCTCACCGGTGATCAGCGCGTGCGCCGACGCGGGGCCGGTGGTCTGGATCCCGCGGCCACTGACGATGCGCAGTCCGTGCTCGAGCGTCTCGGAGAACAAAGAATCCTGTGCGTGCGGGAATGCCGACCCGAACACCATGGCCTGCGTCGTCCCAGCGCGAATGCGTGCTGCGCAGAAGTCGCGCGCGGCCGCCGCCGCGAATTCCGGATCGGCGAATCGTGCTTCGGACGGAAAGATGCACGTGTTCAGCCATTCGAGCAATTGTCCGCCGCCGTAGGAGTCACCGGCGTAGGTCTGTGGGAAATGAATGTGCGTGTCGACAAATCCCGGCAGCAGAAAGCCGGGCCGGTGATCCGACACATCCACATGAGTGTATTGCGTTGGCAGAGAATCGAACTCGCCGCAGAACTCGATCCTGCCCTCGCCTGAGACCACGAGGGCACCGTCGGGAATCGAGACCAACGACGCGGCGGCGTCCAGCACTGTGGGCGAGCCCGCGATGTGAAAGATGTGGCCACGGTGGACGCGTGCGGAATCGGAAGTCACGAGCAGACTCAAGCACAGGTGGATCGGAACTGCAGATCGTGCGCGTCTAGTGCGCTACCGCTCCTACGGCGGACAGCCGCGCGTTCAACGAGGCGTCGAGCACATCGGCCCAGGCTCGCACGATTTCGACGCGGCGACGCGCGTCGTCGGTCAGGACGTCCGCGAGACCGAGCCCACGCGCCAGGTCGAGCGTCGCCTGGACCAGACGGTGGGTGACGGGATCGTTGTCGTCGACTCCGAGGTTCTCGACGGCCATCGTGTGTGCTCGACGACCGAATCGCTCTTCGAGTGGGACGATCCGATCGCGCAGCTCCGGATCGGCCGACGCGGCTGTCCAGACCTGCAGTGCCGCTTTGAACATCGGACCCGTGTAGTACTCGACGAGCCGTTCCACCACCAGTTTCGTTCGGCCGGGTCCGGGCGGAATCTCCTGTGCCTCGCGGCGAGCATGGTCCATCCGAGTGTCGAACATGTACTCGAGTGCCCCGGTGATGAGGTCCTCACGCGTCGGGAAATGGTGTTGGGTGGCACCGCGAGAGACGCCGGCGCGCTCGGCGACGACCCCGACCGTCGTTGCGCTCCAGCCCTGCTCGGCGAGCGAGTCGATCGTCGCCTCGAGCAGTCGCTGACGCGTCACCCTGCTGCGATCCTGCTTGGGTTCGCGCGCCATCACCATCTCCCTGCTCCTTCTCGACCTACTTTTCGGCAGCCCAGGACGGCGGCCTCTTCTCCAGAAAGGACATCATCCCCTCTCGGGCCTCCTCCGATGCAAACAACCTGGCCGATTGCTCGGCGACGGCCGTTCCGCGCTCGTCGATCTCGCGCCGGATCGCAGCGGTGGTGAGCTGTTTGGACTCGGCCAAGCCCTGCGGCGAGCACTTCCTGAACATGATCATGTAGTCGGCCACCGCGGCCGCGGGAACGGCGTCGGCCACGGTGACCAGCCCGATCTCCTGGGCCGTGGCACCGTCGAACGTCTCGCCGGTGAGGAAATATCGACTCGCCGCCCGGGACGACAGTCGCGGCAACACGGCGACGGAGATGACCGACGCCGCCAGTCCGAGGCGAACCTCGGTCAGCGCGAACGAGCTTTCCGGTCCGGCAATGGCGACGTCGCACGCCGCCACGAGCCCCATCCCGCCTGCCCGCACATGACCATCGATCTGTACGACGACGGGTTTCGGGGTGTCGATGATCAGCCGCATCAGATCCAGCATCTGCCGAGTCCGAAGCTCCGGCGACGCCCCGGCTTCCCGGAGATCTGCACCGGCGCAGAACGTCGTACCGGTGTGACCGAGCACGATCGTTCTGATGTCGTCGTCGTGCGCCGCAGCGATGAGGCCCGCTGTCAGCTCCTCGACCAACACCGACGACAGCGCGTTTCGGTTCTGCGGCGAATCCAACGTCAAATACGCTGTGTCCTTGCCCGACTCGACGAGAACGGCCATCAGTAGCTTCTCGGCAGGCCGAGCGAGTGCTGGCTCACGAAGTTCAGGATCATCTCCCGGCTCACCGGAGCAACGCGGGCAATACGGGCGGCTCCGAGCATCGCAGCCAATCCGTATTCACTGCTCAACCCGGCACCACCGTGGGTTTGGATCGCCTGATCGAGTGCCTTGATACTGGCCTCGGCAGCAGCATATTTCGCCATGTTCGCGGCCTCTGCCGCTCCGAAATCGTCGCCGGAGTCATAGAGCCCCGCGGCCTTCTGCATCATCAATTTCGCCAACTCCAGCTCGATCTTGCACTGCGCCAACGGGTGCGCCAAACCCTGGTGAGCGCCGATCGGCGTCTTCCAGACCGTCCGCTCGTTGGCGTATTTCACCGCCGCGTCCAGCGCGTAGCGACCCATACCGACAGCCATCGCGGCACCGAGAATGCGCTCGGGGTTCAAGCCGGCGAACAGCTGCATCAGGGCAGCGTCGGCCTCACCGACGAGCGCCTCGGCGGGCAACCGGACGTCGTCGAGGAACAGCACGAACTGATGATCGGGCTCGACGATGTCCATCTCCATCTGCGTCTTCTGCAGTCCCGGAGCGTCGGTAGGCACGATGAACAGCGCCGGCTTGAGCTTGCCGGTCTTGGAATCCTCGGTCCGCGCAACGATCAACACGGCGTCGGCCTGATCCACGCCCGAGATATAGATCTTGTTGCCCTTCAAGATCCATTCGTCACCGTCGCGACGCGCCGTGGTGGTGATCTGGTGCGAGTTCGATCCGGCGTCGGGCTCGGTGATGCCGAAGACCATGATCTTGGAACCGTCGGCGAGAGCGGTGAGCCACTCCTGCTTCTGGTCTGCCGTGCCGTACTTGCCGATGATGGTGCCGCAGATGGCCGGACTGACGACGACGAGCAGCAGACCGGCACCGTGCGCGGCCAACTCCTCCTGCACGAGCGCGAGTTCGTAGATGCCTGCGCCGCCGCCGCCGTATTCCTCGGGCAGATTGACCCCGAGGAAGCCGAGCTTGCCCGCCTCGTTCCACAGTTCGGTCAGTGGCTCACCTTTACGCGCCTTGGGCAGCACGTAATCGATGTAGTTGTAGCGCTTGCCCAGTGACGAGACTGCGTTGCGCAGACCCTTCTGCTCTTCGGTTTCGATGAAACTCATGGTTGCTCCACTCCGTTATCGGTGACTACTGGCGTGTCGGTGACTACTGCCAAGACCTGTCCTACCTCGACTTGCTGACCCTGCTGCACGTTCAGTTCGGTGAGCACACCATCGGCGGGTGCAGTCACGGTGTGCTCCATCTTCATCGCCTCCAGCCACAGAATGGGCTGGCCTGCGGTGACGGTATCTCCCTGCGCAGCAGCAATTCTGATGACGCTGCCCGGCATCGGCGCAAGCAGTGATCCGGCCGCCACCTCGTCGGTGGGGTCGGTGAACCTCGGTGCTCGAACCAATCGGACGGGGCCCAGGGAAGAATCCACGAACACGTCGGACCCGTAGGTGCTCACTGCGAAGATACGACGAATACCGTTGTCGTCGAGCGTCACCGAGGTCGGTGTGTGCCCCACCAGTTCGACACCCTCCACCGAGGAAGTGAGTCCGCTGCGTCCGATCGAGTATTCGACGGTGATGTCGTTGTACGTCTTGCGCTGCGGTTGCGACCGGAGATTGCGCCAGCCGCCGGGTAGACCCCGGTTCACCCGAGCTCGCGAGACGTTGCTCGCCGCGTCGGCCAAGGCAGCCGCGAGCGCCGACAGTTCCTCGGCCCCGCCCTGTGCAATCGGCTGAGCCAGGACATCGAGGCCGTGCGTGTCGAAGAAGGCAGTATCGGTGTCGCCCGCCAGGAACGCCGGATGGCGCAGAATGTTCACCAGCAGATCGCGATTGGTCTTCAGACCGTGAATGGTGGCGTTCTGCAGCGCTTTCGCCAACAGAGTCGCCGCTCGGTCCCGCGTCGGGGCGAAGGAGATCACCTTGGCGAGCATGGGGTCGTACTGCGTTCCCACCACGCTGCCCGTCTCGACGCCGGAATCGACTCTGATGTATCCAGCTTTGTCCGACACCTCGAACTTCGCACCGGGGATCTCGAATCGGTGCACGGCACCGCTCTGCGGCTGCCAGTCCTGAGCCGGATCCTCGGCGTACAGCCGAACCTCGATCGAGTGTCCCCGTGTCGTGGGCTGTTCGGCCGGTAGCCGCTCCCCCGCCGCAACCTGGATCTGCAGCGCAACGAGATCCAGACCCGTCGTGCATTCGGTGACCGGATGCTCCACCTGCAAGCGGGTGTTCATCTCGAGGAAGAAGAAATTTCCCTTTTCGTCGGCGAGGAATTCGACGGTCCCTGCACCCTCGTAGCCGATGGCCTCGGATGCCAGTGTGGCTGCCTCGAACAGCTTCTCGCGCATGCCGTCGATGCGTTCGACGAGCGGCGACGGAGCTTCCTCGACGACCTTCTGGTGCCTGCGTTGGATCGAGCATTCACGCTCGCCCACCGTCCACACCGTGCCGAATCGATCGGCCATGACCTGAACTTCGATGTGCCGTCCGGTTTCGATGTACCGCTCGATGAACACCGTTCCATCGCCGAAGGCCGACAGGGCTTCTCGTCCGGCTGCCTCGAGCTCCGACTGCACTGCGTCGAGACTGCGGACGATGCGCATCCCCCGACCGCCGCCGCCCGCGGAGGCCTTGATCAGTACCGGTAGCTCGTTCTCGGTGACCGACTCGGGATCGAGTCGAGTCAACACCGGCACTCCGGCGTCGGCCATCATCTTCTTGGACTCGACCTTCGAGCCCATCGATTCGATGGCCTTGACGGGCGGTCCGATCCAGGTCAACCCGGCGTCGAGTACCTGCCGGGCGAATTCGGCGTTCTCGGAGAGGAATCCGTATCCCGGATGCACCGCGTCGGCTCCGGCCTGCACCGCGGCGGCGATGATCAATTCTCCGCGCAAGTAGGTCTCGGACGGGCTCTGCCCAGGCAGACGCACAGCGGAGTCCGCCTCACGCACATGGGGAGATGCCGCGTCGGCGTCGGAGAAGACCGCGACGGTATCGATGCCCTCCGCGCGGCAGGTGGTGAAGACGCGTCGGGCGATTTCGCCGCGATTGGCCACGAGGACTTTGTTCAGCATGCGGGCATCACATCCGGAAGACACCGAAGTTCGCGGTGCCTTCGATCGGGGCAGAGGCGATGGCCGACAGGCACATTCCCACTACCGTGCGGGTGTCACGGGGATCGATGACGCCGTCGTCGTAGAGGCGTCCGGACAGGAACATCGGCAACGATTCGGCCTCGATCTGATTCTCGATCATCGCGCGCAGTCCGGCATCGGCCTCCGCGTCGAACGCTTGACCGCGAGCTTCTGCGGCGGCGCGTCCGACGATGGAGATGACGCCGGCCAGCTGTGCGCCACCCATGACGGCGGATTTGCTGGACGGCCAGGCGAAGAGGAAGCGCGGATCGAAAGCACGGCCGCACATGCCGTAATGGCCGGCTCCGTAGGACGCCCCGAGCAGGATCGAGATGTGCGGCACCTTCGAGTTGGAGACGGCGTTGATCATCATCGATCCGTGCTTGATCATGCCGCCTTCCTCGTATTCCTTGCCGACCATGTAGCCGGTGGTGTTGTGCAGGAACAACAGTGGCGTGTTCGACCGGTTGGCGAGCTGGATGAACTGCGTCGCCTTCTGCGATTCCTCGCTGAACAGCACGCCGCGTGCGTTGGCCAGAATGCCGATCGGGTAGCCGTGCAACTCTGCCCAACCGGTGACGAGCGAGCCGCCGTACATCGGCTTGAACTCGTCGAAGTCGGAACCGTCGACGATGCGGGCGATGACCTCACGGGGATCGAACGGGATCTTCAGATCGGTGGGGACGATGCCGAGCAGATCCTCGGGATCGGCGAGTGGCTCGATGACCTCGGTGCGTGGCTCGGGCCCCTTCTTCTTCCAATTCAACCGGGAGACGATGCTGCGTCCGATGCGGATGGCGTCCTGCTCGTCGACGGCGAAGTAGTCTGCGAGACCGGACTTCCGGGCGTGCATCTCGGCTCCACCGAGTGACTCGTCGTCCGAATCCTCACCGGTGGCCATCTTCACCAGGGGCGGCCCGGCCAAGAACACCTTGGATCGTTCCTTGATCATGACGACGTGATCGGACATGCCGGGAACGTAAGCACCGCCCGCAGTCGAGTTGCCGAACACCAGGGCGATGGTCGGAATACCGGCCGCCGAGAGCTGCGTCAGATCGCGGAACATGCGCCCACCGGGGATGAACACCTCTTTCTGCGTGGGCAGGTCGGCACCGCCCGACTCGACGAGAGAGATCACCGGCAGTCGGTTCTGGGTGGCGATGTCGTTGCCGCGGAACCCCTTCTTCAGGGTCCACGGGTTGCTGGACCCGCCGCGGACCGTGGGATCGTTGGCCACGATGAGACATTCGACCCCGCACACGACACCGATACCCATGACGGTGCTGGCACCGACGGGAAAGTCGCTGCCCCACGCCGCAAGTGGGCACAGTTCGAGAAACGCGGAATCCTCGTCGATCAACAATTCGATGCGCTCACGGGCGAGCAGCTTGCCACGCTTCTTGTGGCGATCGACGTACTTCTGACCGCCACCGAGTAGCGCCTTGTCGTGTTCGGCGTCGATCTCGGCCAGTTTGGTGTGCATGGCTTCGGTGGCACCGGTGTACTGCTCCGATGCGGTGTCGAGAGTGGACTTCAGCACGCTCATGCCTGGTACCCCAATCGTTTTGCGGCAAGGCCGGTGAGAATTTCGGTGGTTCCGCCGCCGATACCGAGGATGCGCATGTCGCGGTATTGCCGTTCGACCTCGCTCTCGCGCATGTACCCGAGTCCGCCGAAGAGTTGGACGGCTTGATTGGCCACCCACTCCCCGGACTCGACGGCGGTGTTCTTGGCGAAGCAGACCTCGGCGATGAAGTCACCGTCCTCCTGCATGGACCGCTCGACGAGGGAGCGGGTGTACACGCGAGCGATGTCGATCTTGCGCGCCATCTCGGTGACGGTGTTCTGTACGGATTGCCGTGCGATGAGCGGCTTTCCGAAGGTCTCGCGATCACGGACCCACTGCAGCGTCAGATCGAGGCACCGCTGCGCGCTGGCGTAGGCCTGAGCGGCGAGAGCGATACGCTCGGTGAGAAATGCCTGCGCGATCTGGACGAAGCCACTGTTCTCGGCACCGACCAGGTTGGCCACCGGAACCCGGGCGTCGACGAAGGAGAGTTCGGCGGTATCGGAGGCGCGCCACCCCATCTTGTCGAGCTTGCTGGTGACCTCGAAGCCCGGTGTGCCCCTTTCGACGACGAGGAGCGACACTCCGGCTGCACCCTCGCCTCCCGTCCGGACCGCGGTGACGACGAAGTCCGCACGGCACCCCGAGGTGATGTAGGTCTTCGACCCGTTGACGACGTAATGGTCGCCGTCTCTGACCGCCTTGGTCCGCAGATGACCCACGTCGGAGCCGCCGCCCGGCTCGGTGATCGCGAGCGAGCCGATCTTCTCCCCCGCGAGCGTCGGCCGTACCCACTTGTCGATCTGCTCAGGATCTCTCGCGGCAACCAAGTGCGGCAACGCAATTCCACAGGTGAACAGAGAAGCGAACAGTCCGCCCGACGCGCCGGCCTGGTGCATCTCCTCGCAGATCAGCACCGCGTCCGCGAGATCACCGCCGTCGCCGCCGACGTCCTCGGGAAACCCTGCGCCGAGCAAACCGAGAGAGGCCGCTTTCTTGTGCAGCTCGCGCGGGATCTCACCCTCGGTCTCCCACTGATTCATGTGCGGCGCAATATCCTGTTCGACGAAACTGCGAACGGTCTTGCGAAGCTGCTGACGCTCCGGGGTAGTCCAGATGCTCATATGAGTGCTGCTTTCTTGTCGGGTCGTTCCGCAGGCTCCACTCCTGTGAACACGAGTGTTTCGGGGATGTCGATGTGCCGCGACCTCAGCCATTCACCGAGTCCCTTGGCCTGTGGATCGAATCTGGCCTGCGACGCCACGCCTTGGCCGAGAATGCCGTCGATGACGAAGTTCACCGCCCGCAGGTTGGGAAGTACATGCCGAGTGACAGTGAGTTTTTCGGCCTCGGGCAACATCTTCTTCAGGGTCTCGACCGTCAATGCGTGCACCAGCCAGGCGAATTCGTCATCGGTGCGCACCCAGACCCCGACGTTGGCATTGCCGCCCTTGTCGCCGCTGCGGGCCGCGGCGATGGTGCCGAGTGGTAGTCGGATGGTGTCCTCGGCGGCTCGCGGTGCCGGCAGCTGCGGTTCGACCAGCGATTCCAGGACTCGCGTCTGCGCCGAGGGTGCGATGCTGCGTTCGGTGCCGTCGGCCAGGTGGGCCGTATGCGGTACGTCGTGTGCGTCGACGAAACCTGCGGTGAACACCCCGTACGGGGCTCCGTTTCCGGGCGGTGCGGTGACCGAGAAGCCCGGGTAGCTGGCGAGCGCGAGTTCGACCGCCACAGCCGAGAACTGGCGTCCCACCGCGTCGGGGTTACTGTCGCGGGCGACGCAGCGCAGCAACGCGCTTGCGGTTTCCTCGGTCTCGGCGTCGGGCTTGTCGGTACGCACCAGAGTCCAGTCCAACTCGGTCGGTCGGGCGGGCAACCACGACTCGAACTGCCGTTGCGCCAGTTCGGCTTTGGCCTCGATGTCCAGGCCGGTCAACACCATCGTGAATTCGTTGCGGAAGCCGCCGAGTGCGTTGAGCGACACCTTGTAGGTGGGCGGCGGCGCTTCTCCGGTGACCCCGCTGATCGATACTCGGTTGCTGGACTCCTGCGCCAGGACCGCCGTGTCGATGCGCGCGGTGACGTCGGGGTTCGCGTATCGGCCACCGGTGATCTCGTACAGCAGTTGCGCGGTGACGGTACCGACACTGACGGCACCGCCGGTGCCCTCGTGCTTGGTGATGACGGAGGATCCGTCGGCTTCGATCTCGGCGATGGGGAACCCGGGACGGGACATGTCGGCGATCTCGGTGAAGAACGAGTAGTTGCCGCCGGTCGCTTGAGTACCGCACTCGATGACGTGGCCCGCGATTACTGCGCCGGCCAATGCGTCGTAATCGGTTGTCGACCAGCCGAAGTGAGCGGCGGCGGGGCCGACGATGACACTGGCGTCGGTGACGCGACCGGTCACGACGACGTCGGCACCGGAGTTCAGGCATTCCACGATTCCCCACGCACCGAGGTAGGCGTTTGCCGTCAGCGGGCTCCCGAGGCCGAGTTCGCCTGCCCTGCCGAGGAGGTCGTCGCCGTCCACGTAGCCGATCTTCGCGCCGGAATCGAGCTTCTCCAACGCCTCGACCAGTCCGCGCGGATTGAGTCCGCCGGCATTGGCGACGATCTTCACGCCCTTGTCGAGTGCCAGTCCGAGACAGTCCTCGGCCTGCCGCAGAAAGGTTTTGGCGTAGCCACGGGTCGCGTCCTTCATTCGGTCGCGTCCGAGGATGAGCATGGTCAGCTCGGCGAGGTAGTCACCGGTGAGGTAATCGAGGTCTCCTCCTTCGAGCATCTCCCGCATCGCGGACAGTCGATCTCCGTAGAAACCGGAGCAGTTGCCTATACGTACGGTCATGCTTTCTCGCGTCCTGCCTTGTCTCGTCCCTGTCCGGGAGGGCCTGCGAAGGCTTGGGCGATGGTGAGCCAGTGTGCGGCATCGGCCCCGTCGGCTCGAACGTCCAGATCGTCGCGGTGTGCGCGCTGAGTGACGAGAAGGCAGAAATCGAGTGCAGATCCGGTGACACGCTGTTCTGCGTCGTCGGGACCCCACGTCCACACTTCGCCCGAGGGTGCGGTGAGCTCGACTCCGAACGGTTCCGCCGGCGGAGTCTGCTCGTTGACGGCGTAAGCGAAATCCCGTGTCCGTACGCCGATGTGTGCGACTCCGCGGATTCGGTCGGTCGGCACGCGGGTCACGCCCAGCGCATCGGCGACATCCTGTCCGTGGGCCCACGTCTCCATGAGACGGGCGGTGGCCATGGACGCGGCACTCATGGGCGGCCCGAACCACTGGATCTTGACGCCCGACGGGACCTGCTTCAGCGCGTCCGTCATGGCGTGGCGGCGGGTTCGCCAGGCGCTCAACAGTTCCGGATTGCTCGCTTCCTCCTCGGCGGCGTCGTCGACGAACCCGGTGGGGTTCTCCCAGGCCTTTTTCAGCGTGCGGGCGAACTCCTCCTCGGCCGCGGCATCACCGGACGCTGCGGATGTGGTTCGCTCCGCGACGTGATCCGTCCACGACAGGTGCGCGATCTGATGTGCGATCGTCCAGCCCGCCGCCGGAGTAGGTGCCGCCCAGCGTTCGGGTGCCAGCTCGGCCACCAGCGCGTCGAGGTCGTCACCCTCGGCACGGAGATCGCCGACGAGTGAGTCGAGGTCTGCCATGGGACCAGCTTCACAAAGGCACGAGAAAAAAGCAAGCACGCTTGCTTGTTAATTCGTAACCTTACGTTCGCTTGCCGTCTCTACGGTCGAAAACGTGAAAACGTCGAGACTTGTAGCCGTCGCCGTTACCCTCGCCTTCATGGCTGCCGGCTGCTCCGCCACGGACCCGTCTGCTGCAGACCCGACCCTCGACGAACCGTCGAGCATCCGGGTGGCGACGTTCAACGCCAGTCTCAATCGGTCCGCGGCCGGACAGTTGGTCACCGACCTGAGCGCGGAGAACGCCCAGGCTCGCGCAGTAGCCGACGTGATCTCCGCGAACTCACCGGATGTTCTGCTGGTCAACGAGTTCGACTATTCGGGGTCCGATGGCCCCACCCTCTTCAACGAGAACTACCTCGACGGGCAGTACCCGTTCTTCTTCACTGCTCCGGTGAACACCGGCGTCGACTCGGGACTCGACCTGGACGGGGACGGCGCACTCGGTGGCCCCGGTGACGCCTGGGGATTCGGACAGTTTCCCGGTCAGTACGGCATGGTGGTGTACTCGAAGTTCCCGATCGACACCGGTTCGGTACGCACGTTCCAGAACTTTCTGTGGAAGGACATGCCGAACTCGCTGTTACCGCGCGACTATTACGGAGAGAACGCAGACGCGCTTCGACTGTCCAGCAAGTCTCATTGGGACGTGCCCGTCGAGGTGAACGGGAAGACGCTGCACGTGTTGGCTTCGCATCCCACTCCCCCATCCTTCGACGGACCCGAGGACCGTAACGGTAAGCGCAATCACGACGAGATCCGGTTGAGCGCCGATTACATTTCCGGTGCCGACTACCTCTACGACGACAACGGCGTGCGAGGCGGACTCGACGAGGGAGCGTCGTTCGTGGTGATGGGCGACCAGAACAGCGATCCGGTCGACGGCGACTCCGTGGCCGGTGCCATCGCACAGGTTCTGGATCTTCCGCGGGTTCGAGATCCGGCACCCACGTCCGATGGACATGGAACGGACACAGCTGATTTCGCTGATCCGACGCCAGGCGACCTTCGCGTGGACTACGTACTACCGTCGGACGATCTGACCGTTCGCGACTTCCAGGTGTATTGGCCCGATCAGGCCGAGCACCCGTCGGACCACAGACTGGTGTGGGTAGACCTCGAAATATGATGCGTGAGTGACCGATCTGCCGATTGTCGAGTTCGCCTACCCGGGCCCACTACGGGACACGCTGGTTGCGGCCGTGCTGTCCGGAGCGAAGACCAGCACGGCAAGCCTGTTGGCTCAGTACACCGACGAGGAGCTGCCGAGGGTCGGTGAACGCGGTGCGGTGGTGAATTCGACGGGTGCCGTGGTCGGGGTCATCGAGACCACGGCCGTCGATGTCGTTGCGCTGAGCGATGTTCCGCTACAGCATGCGCTCGACGAGGGTGAGGGATACGCCGATGTGGCGCAGTGGCGTGCCGGACACGAGAGATTCTGGCAGTCGGCCGAAGTCCGCGAGGAGCTGGGCGATCCCAATTTCACGGTGAACGACGACACTCAGGTGGTGCTGGAGCGATTCGAGCTGGCATGAGGGTCTGCCTGTGCCGCTATCACCACAGCCTGAAGACCGCGGGCCTGTGGACTCCGGTCATCCTTGCTGATGGCGTCGAATTCTGGGTCTCCAATGCCGGCACCACTGCCGTCACCGTGCCTGCAACCACGCAGCTCGCCGATTGCGGCCACCTACCGACCGTCTACCGCAGACCCCAAGGCGCGGAACAGCAGGTAGATTCATCGACCTCGAACTCGAGCCGGGCTAGGAAGGTAGAGCGTCAGACCCGATCCGCGTAGACGACGATGTTGTCCTCGTAACTAGCGACATCCGAATCGAATTGGCCACCGCATGTGATCAGACGCAACCCTGGGTGGTCGAGATCGCCGTACACCTTCTGGGTGGGGAAAGCATCCTTCGGATACTGCTCCACAGCGCTGACGACGAACCGGACCGTACTTCCATCCTCGGCAGTGACGGACACATCGTCTCCCTGCTCCAGTTCGCGGAGTCGGTAGAACACACCCGGACTACCGGCCCAATCCACGTGGCCGGCAACGATGGACGGTCCCAGCTGACCGGGGACCGGCGATCCGGTGTACCAGCCTGCGGGAAAACCGCCCGGCGGGACCTCCATTGCTCCATCGGGATTCAACCCGAGGTCCATCACATCGGAATCGACACCGATCGCGTCGATCTCGATACGTTCGGGCGGAGATGCGACACCATCGGCCGAACCACCGCTCTGGGCAGGGACCGAATTCGGTTGAGCAACAACGTCAGCCGATGTCGTTGCTGGAGTTACAGTCGGAGCGGGTTCATCGGCCGGTGTCGCACACCCGGACACGAGGGCGACCACCATCAGGCAGGCTGCTGCCGCAGCCCGCACTGCAACCCGGTGACGGGTCACAGTGCGGGAAACTTCTGCAGCAGTATCGATCTCAGTGTTCACGTGTTACTCAGCGTCGACGACGGCTGAGCGCCAAGGCGGAGACCCCGCCTGCAGCGAGTACCAACAGCACAGCCCACATCGACGTCATCGACGCCGCGGTCGGCCGCACGCTGGTGCTGCCATCGCCCGTTTCGACTCCACCGTTGGGAATCTGGGTGATCTGGCCACCGGGGTTGTATGTACCCGGCTGATCAGGGCCGCCCGGCTGATCGGGAGTGCGCGGCTGATCCGGAGTGCGCGGCTGGTCCGGGGTGTTGGGCTGGTCCGGAGTCCGAGGCTGGTCCGGGGTGTTCGGCTGGTCCGGAGTGCGCGGCTGGTCCGGAGTGTTCGGCTGATCCGGCGTGTTCGGGTTGTCCGGCACGTTCGGGATACCCGGAATCGGCGGAAGCGTGATGCCGGGGATCGGCGGCAGACCCGGGATCGGGGGTACTTCGATGACGATCGGCGGCGTACCGCCACCATCACCTGGTGTACCCGGCGTTCCGCCACCATCACCCGGCGTACCGCCGCCACCACCCGGGGCGGTCGTCGTTGTCGTGGGTGCCGGTGTTGTTGTCGTGGGTGCCGGCGGTGTGGTCGTCGTGACCGGAGGCGTCGTGGTCGTGACCGGAGGGTTCGTGGTCGTGACCGGCGGTTCGGTGATCCCACACTCTGCGTTGCTGATCGTGTTCGAGTCGAGGGTGACTGCGCCGGTCAAAGCCAGGAGTCGTCCCCGCACATCGGCATCCGTCGTCGCGGTGATCGACGCCTGCGCCATGACCGTGCCGACGAAATCGGTGCCGGTGCCGAGAGTGGCCGAGCTTCCCACCTGCCAGAACACGTTGCACGGACTGGCCCCGTTGATCAGCGACACACTGCTGTTCGACCCCGTGATGAGAGTGGATCCGGCTTGGAAGATGAAGACCGCAGCGGAATTGCCTTGCGCATCGAGCGTCAGAGGCAGAGATCCGGTCAATCCGAGCGTGTCGCCCTTGTACAGACCGGCATACCGTGTGGTGCCCCCGAGCTCGACTGGAACCAGTTCGGGACCAGATCTGTTGGCAGCGTTGGTATATGCAACCTGCAGAGCAGCTCTCGCATTCAAGGCCCGTTCGTTCTTGTCATCGATCACGCCGTTGGTAATTTGGCCTTGCAGCAGGCCGCTGACGCTCGAAGGGTTCCCGTCACCTGGGCTCACACCCACGGAGCCGTTGATCACAGATCCACCCGCATCGGTCACGGTGGAGCCGGCAAGAATTGCGTACGGATCTGCGGCACCGAGACCGACGGTGGGGACGACGACAGCAGGTGATTGAGCGTCGGCCGAAGAGGCGTTGACCAGCATGAGCGCGCTGGTGGCCAGTGCGACGGTACCGACGAGGGGAATCAACGCCGAGCCCTTGCGTCTGGATGTGGACGGCGCAGGACGATGTTGCGGAGAGTACATGGTGTGTACCGATCTGCTCGAGGAGATGCGTGCGAGGCTTGTTGCCGCACAACGCTTTAGGGATATCGATTCCCCCGACGAGATTCGATGGTGTCTGCAGAGGTACCGCGACGGTCGACGATGGTCACTGGAATTCACCAGGGGCGTCGAGGTCTCGCGGAGTCCGTATATCGGTGGCGTCGCCGGCTGGCTGTTCAACTGCGCGACATGAGTAGAGGGGGCGCGGAGGCTCGTGGCCCACTCCGCAACAGCGAGTTTCCCCGTATCTCTACGGTGTAGAACTACAGCACACCATGTGTAGGGTCGGGGGTCAAGCGAAAAGCGTTGGTGAACAATAAGATTGTTTATCAACCGAAAGCCGTCGGCTTGCCGCTTATCCGAATAACCGAAAATGGTGGAGCAATGTGATGACCCCCTCGGATCGCAGCAGCCACAACTCTCGGGACAGAATCGACCACGAATTCGTCGTGTCGGCCGCCCTCGCCATCATCGACGACACCGGACTCGACAGCCTGACCATCCGCAGCCTGGCCGTCTCGATCGATCGCGACCCCATGACCGTGTACCGGTACGTCGCCACCAAGGAAGCACTACTCGACGCCGTTGCCGATTCGATTCTCGGCGACCTCGTGTCGGTGGACGGATCGGACACCGATTGGCGACGTCAGCTGACGATCTTCGGCCGGCATTATCGCGAACTCGCCTTGGCGCATCCGCGCGCGGCCGTTTTGCTGGCGACTCGGCCACGAGCAACTCCGCTGGGTTTGGGCACCACCAGGTCCCTGATGTCACTCGAAGGCATATTGAGCCTGTTTGCCACCGCGGGATTCACTGTCCCCGAGGCGCTCTCGGCCTACCGGTTGCTGATGTCGATGCTCCGCGGTCACGTGCTCAGTGAAACGCAGGAGACGACGGACAACCCGGACGAGACCGTCGACAGACTCAGCCTCGCGTTGCGCAGACTCCCGATCGAGGACTTCCCGATCATGTCCGTACTGCCGCCACTCATCACCGCATACGACGGTGCCCGCGAGCTCGATCGCGGATTGGAGGCCCTGTTCGACGGCCTGCGTCACACACCGTGACCACGGATCAGGCTCGGCGAATGGGCGCGAACGTCTGCACTGCATCCTGGGTGAAGAAGTCCAGCAATATCGCATTGGACAACGCGGGCTTCTCGACCAACACACCATGCGAGGTACCCGGGACTATTGCCAGCTCGGCGACCGGCACACTGCGGTAGAACTCGGCAGCATGCTCGATGCTCACCTCGTCGTCGTCACCGATCATCACCAGAGTGCGCACCGACAACGCGGCGAGATCGCTCGCAGTCAGTGCGGGATCTGCACTGTGCATATCGTCGAGCCGGCGTACGAAATCGCTACGGTCGGCATCGCCGAGTCCGGACTGCCCGCCGCCCCAACCATCGCGATGAAAGACACTCGCGACGCAGGCGAGACGATCCACCAGATCCGGGCGTTGCAGTGCGACCAGTAGCGCTACGACACCGCCGTCGCTGCACCCGGCCAACCGCGTCCGTCGCCCGACGACCTGCTCGATGAACGCAACGGTGTCGTCGACCATGTCCGAGAACGTCAACTCGGAGGAGAGACCAGGCCCGGAAACTTCAGGGGTGCGGCCATGCCCTCGACGTTCGGGGGTGAGCACCCGAAACGCCGAGGACAGCCCTGCGACAGTGACATCCAGCGCTCGCGCATCAGCGCCCCCAGGATGGAGAAGGACCAGCGGTTCCCCGTCGCCCACCTCGGCGTACCAGGTGTCCACCGAGCCGAGCCGAACCCAGTTCTCCGAATTCACGCCATCAATGTAGACCCGTGCCCACGTCGTTCGCTCGCTCTTCGTCGCGTTCCTGTTGAGCTGCCGCCAGACCCGACATCGTGCGCAGCGGCACCTCCTTGAGGAAGAGCACCAGGACGAATCCGAGGAGCATCAGGATCGACACGGCCAGGAACACGTAGTCCATCGCGTCGGAGAAGCCGATGCGGAACGGCTCGGCGAGCGCGGGATCGAGCTTCTGGATGAACGAACTGTCCTGCAAGGCACTACCGGCAACGGATGCATCACCCGAGGCGATGGCCTTCGCGAACCCGGACTCCAACGGATCGGCACTGGTGGCCGCGCTCTGCACGGCCTGCTGGAACGCGGGCGTCGAACTCGCGGCGACCAACGCATGGCCGGTCTTGGGCGTCAGCTGCGTGAACAGCATCGACAGGAACACCGCCACGCCGACCGTCGCACCGATCTGACGGAAAAAGGTTGCCGCCGAGGTGGAGACGCCCATGTCCTTGGGCGGCATCGCATTCTGGATGGCCAACGTGAGCGGCTGCATCATCGAACCGAGACCGAGACCGAACACACCCATCACGACCATGGTCTGCCACAACGGAGTGTCGGCGTGCACGTAGTGGAACGTGAACATGGCGATCGCCATCAGCGCAGTGCCGACGATCGGAAATATCTTGTACCGCCCCGTCTTCGAGATGATCGAACCCGACACGATGGACGCGATCATCAAAGCGCCGACGAGCGGCAAGGTCTGATAACCGGCGAGAGTCGGCGAGGAACCCTTGACCACCTGCAGGTACTGCGGCAGCAACGAGATGCCGCCGAACATGGCTGCGCCCGCGATGACACTGACGGCAATACACAACGAGAACAACGGGTTTCGAAAGAACCGCATGGGGATCAGGGCGTCGTCGCCCATCTTGATCTCGGCGAGAACGAATGCGATGACGCCCACGATGCCGATTCCGAAGCACAGCAGTGCCCGCGGCGAACTCCATCCCCAGACGCGGCCCTGCTCGGCGATGATCAGCAGCGGCACGAGCCCGACGCTGAGAAGCACTGCGCCCCACCAGTCGACGCGGGCTTCGCGGCGGTAGACCGGCAGGTTCAGGACCCGCCAGACGACGACGAGCGCGATGATGCCCAGCGGAACGTTGATGTAGAAGACCCAGCGCCAGCCGGTGATGCCGAGAATGGACGACTGTCCGGCCAGCAGACCGCCGATGACCGGCCCGAGCACACTGGACGTACCGAACACCGCCAGGAAGTAACCCTGATACTTGGCGCGCTCACGCGGGGGCACGATGTCGCCGATGATCGCCAACGCCATCGACATCAGGCCACCTGCACCCAAACCCTGCACGGCCCGGAAAGCTGCGAGCTCGTACATCGATGTCGCGATGCCGCACAGCATGGACCCGACGACGAAGATCGAGATGGCCGTCATGAAGAACGGCTTGCGCCCGTAGAGATCGGAGAGCTTGCCGTACAGCGGGGTCGAGACAGTGGACGTGATCAGATATGCCGTTGTCACCCAGGCGAGAACGGAGAACCCGTTCAGGTCGTCGGCGATAGTACGTACCGACGTGGACACGATGGTCTGATCGAGAGCCGCCAGGAACATACCCATCATCAGGCCCGACAGAATGGTCATGATCTCGCGGTGCGAGTACTCGCCACTCACCGCACTCGCTTCACGCTCGGCGGTCGCTTCAGGCTCGCTTACCATCTCTTTGTTTCACCTTTACGTAACGTTTGCTTGTGTCCTACAACGATATTCGGACCACCAGCATGCTCGTAGAAAGCCGACTAAGCAAAGGTTTATTTGCGGCGCATCCGGTCTCGGACCTCGCGCATCGTGTGCGGGTGGATGCCGTCGGCCGCGAGCACCTTGCGCGTCTTGCGCCGTGTCGCCAGCACCCCGATGATCGCGATGATCCACACGGGAAACTGCACCAGCATCGCGACCCGGAAACTGTCGAAGTTGTAACCGCCCATGGCGTCGAGAATCCACCCGATCGCCGCGATGACCAACAGCGATGCCAGGAAGCCGCCGATGTTGACCATCCCCTGAGCCGTCCCCAGATTGGCACTCGGATTGAACGTGCGGGCGAGGTCGAATCCGATCACCGACCCGGGCCCACCCACGGAAATCACCACGACGAGAAGAACGAGCAGCCACAGCGGCGCAGGTCCGGGCAGCGACAGCACGATGGCCCACATCGTGGCGTTGCTGACCATGATCGCCAGCACCAGCCAGGACCGACGCATCGGGTAGCGCCCGGTGAGCAAACCGAGCACGATGCCCGACGCCACCGCCGACAGCACCGACAACGTCAGCAGCGCTCCGGCCGTCGACGCCGACAATCCCTGAGCGGTGGTCATGTACGGCACACCCCACAACAAGGCGAACGTGGTGATCGAGAACTGGGTCCCCATGTGCGAGAAGAATCCGAGCCGGGTTCCCGGTCGTCGCCACACCTCGCCGATGGAGTCCAGCGTCTGCCGCAACGACGTCGGCTCCGGTTCCGGAGCAGTGCTGTCGTCGGGACGATCTCGAATCAGAGCGAGCGAGAGGACGAGTGCGAGCAAACCCAGTGCCGCCGCGCTACCGAAAGCGAACGTCCACCCCGGCCCGTTCAACAGAATCAGAAACGGCACGGCCGAGAGCACCTGCCCGAGCTGACCCAGCAGCCCGGTCAACTGGGACACGATCGGCACCCGCCGCGGCGAGAACCAACGCGGCACCAGACGCAGGACCGAAATGAACGTCAGAGCGTCGCCGATGCCCACGAACGCACGCGCCGCCACCGCGACCGGCAGCGATTCGGTGAGCGCCAACGTGATCTGCGCCGACGCCATGATCAGCGCACCGGCAGCGATCATCTTGCGCGAACCGATCCGATCCAGCAGCACTCCGGCCGGAATCTGCATCGCCGCGTACACGACCACCTGCAGCACCACGAACGAGGACAACAGAGACGGGGAAATCGAGAACCGGTCCGCAGCGCTCAGCCCTGCGACCCCGAAGGCCGTTCGATGCAGCACCCCGATGACATACGCGAAGACACCGATGCCCCACACCACCCAGACTGTCTTGCCAGTACTCACCGTCTTCCCAATGCTCACGGGGCAATTGTGTCAACCACGCTGTGGAATGATCGGACCCGGTAGTTCGTAGAGCAGGAAAGCGAGTGACGTCATGGCCAAGCAAGTGCTGGTGCTCAACGGTCCGAACCTGAACATGCTCGGCACCCGTCAGCCCGAGGTGTACGGCCGTGCCACCCTCGCCGACGTCGTCGCCCTGTGCGAGAAGACCGCCGCCACACACGGACTCGACGTGAAAGCAGAGCAGTCCAACCACGAGGGACAGTTGATCGACTGGATCCACGAGGCACGCGGGGTGGCGTCGGGCATCGTCATCAACCCCGGCGGACTGACCCACACGTCGGTGGCACTGCGTGACGCACTCGTCATCCCCGAGGTCCCGATCATCGAGGTGCACATCTCCAACGTGCACGCCCGCGAGGAGTTCCGGCACCACTCCTACGTCTCGCCGATCGCCAGCGGAGTCATCGCCGGACTCGGCATCGACGGATACCGATTCGCAATCGAACGACTCGCTGCTCTTATTTGATACTGCTCTTATCTGATACTGCACTTGTTCGACACTGCTCTCATCTGACACTCAGGTTGTCCTGCATAAACTGGTCGCCGTGAACACCAGCAACAAGGCATCGAGAGACGGCAGAGCGTCCAAGGACATCCGGGCAATGCAGAACGGCGACAAGAATCGTCGAACGCTGATTCAGATCGTCGTCGCAGTCGTTCTCATCGCGCTCGTTGCAGCCATTGCTCTGTTCATCGTCAACAAGGATTCGACGTCGGGTGAGGCATCTCCCGACGCGAGTTCCACATCGGGCCCGCAGCTGACGCCCACGTCGCTCACCGCGAACGGTGCCATTCGTTTCGGCAACCCCGATGCCACCACTGTCGTCAGCGTCGTCGAGGACTTCCAGTGCCCGGCCTGCAAGGCATTCGAGTCGGTCAGCGGATCGACTCTGCAGCAGCTGGCCGACGCAGGCAACGTCGCCGTCGATTACCGTCCCATCTCCATTCTCGATCGCTTCTCGAACGGCACGATGTACTCCACCCGTGCTGCGAGTGCGTCGATCTGCGTCGCCGAGAACGATCGGGACAGTTGGATGAACTGGCACAACTCGATGTTCGCCGAGCAGCCCGCCGAGAACGGCAACGGTCTGCCCGACGACAAGCTCGTCGAGATCGCTGCCGCAGCCGGTGCCGACTCCCCCGCCACCGCGTCGTGCATCACCGACGGCAGTTACACGGACTGGGTCACCACCCAGACTCAGACCGTCATCGGCGAGGGCATCAACGGAACGCCGAGCGTCCGCGTCAACGGCACCGACGTCGCCACCCCGACACCCGAGAACATCCTCGCTGCCGCCGCGGCAGCCGGAAACTGAGCAGCAACCGGTAACCGACCATGAGAACTCGCGCCGGCGCTGCAGTCTTCACACTCTTCAGCGCACTGGGGCTCCTCGCCGCACTGACCCTGACGGTCGAACGATTCAAGCTCCTCGAAGACGCGTCCTACGTTCCGTCGTGCAGCCTGAATCCGGTGCTCTCGTGCGGGTCGGTGATGGTCACGAAGCAAGCCGCGCTGTTCGGATTTCCCAATCCAATCCTCGGAATCGTGGCGTTCTCCGTCGCTCTCGTCGCCGGTATCCTGTGGCTCGGCCGCGTCGAACTCCCGCACTGGTTCTGGCTCGGACTCAGTGCCGGTCTGCTGCTCGGCGAAGTGTTCGTGCACTGGCTGATCTTCGAGAGTCTCTACGAGATCGGTGCCCTGTGCCCGTACTGCATGGTGGTGTGGGCGGTGACGATGCCACTGTTCGTACTGGCTCTGAGCCGACTGATCAGCACCGGCTCCAGTAATCCGGACGAACGCCCGGGCACAGTCGGCCGTCTTTTCCTCGAATGGCGGTGGACGCTGCTCGCCGTGTGGTACGCAATCGTCGTCGCGCTCATCGGAATCCGGTTCTCGGACTACTGGGCCTCGTTGCTCTGACAGTTTCGCAGCTCTGAGTTTCGCTGCTCTGACAGTTTCGCAAAACTCATGAGTCGATCGGCTGCACCGTGCATGATGGTTGCAGCACCCGGGTGAGTCTGATCACAGCTCCTGGCTCGGGGAAGAACGATCGAGTAACAGGAGTCGAAGCATGGCAGGCGATCCCTTCGCAGTCATCGTTGCCGTCATCGTGTCTGCCGCAGGCGCAGTCGCCGGAACGGACGCCCCAGCTCCACTGCAGAATCAGGCGGTGAAGGATCAGGCAGCCGCGGTCGCTGCCGCTGCCGAGGACCAGGGCAAAACGATGTCCGACCAATGGGCAGACCTGATGGGCACCATGCCCGAACCCGCCGCCGACGTCGCAGACCGAACCCTGAACGACGCCGCCGAGGGACTGCACACCGCCGTCGAACCGATGCTTCCGGAAATGCCCACGGTTGCCGAGATCGAGACGCCGGACGCTATCGCAGCTGCAGGCGCTGCCGACACTGCTGCGCCTGAGGCGGTGTCCCCAGCTGCAGGGGCAGCCGTCACACAGGCTGCGATCACTGCCGGTGCCCCGCTTCCCTTCAGTGTCTTCTCGTCGAGCAGTGTTTTTTCGTCGAATGCGGCATCCAGCGCCGTCGCCGGGCTCGCCACCGGCGCCCTGCAATTCGCCGGCCGGACGTATACCGCCGCCGACATCGCGACCCAGACGGCGTTCATGGCATCGGCCGAAGCCATTCGGCGAGCACTGTTCCCCGGTCTACCCATCACGTTCACCGGCATCAATGTCGGTCCTATCGGTTTGGGTGCGGTGGGAGCGATCACCGCGTTCGTTCCGTGGTTGCAGAAGGCGGGCAACATCTGCGGCGGCGTCAAGGCCACAACGATCGCCGCGCTCTATGCCGCAGAGAACGGATTTCGATACGGTCCGACAGCTCCGGTATCGAGCACCGGCGCACAGGGACCCGGCCAGTTCATGCCGGGAACCTGGGCAACCTACGGCAAGGACTACGACGGCAACGGCGTGGTCGACGTCAACAGCATCGGCGACTCGGTCATGGCGTCGGGAACGATGCTGTGCGACATCTACGGACAGGTCGACGGCTGGAAGCGCGACGGCAAGGTCTCGGGCGACACGACGGACCTGACCCTCGCCGGATACAACGCCGGAGCGGGCGCAGTGTTGCGCTCGGGCGGAATGCCTTCGGGGTCAGTCGATTACGAGACTCAGACCAAGCCCTACGTAGCGCGCATCCGGGCCACTGAGGCCCAGTTCGCGGCCATCCTCACTCCGTTCGCTGGGCTCGATCTCACCGGAATGGGCGGGCGGGCAGTGCAATTGGCGATGGATTACCTGGGCCTGCCGTACGTGTGGGGCGGCGGAAACATCAACGGACCGTCCGGCGGCGGATTCGACTGCTCGGGCCTGACGTCCTACGCACTGTTCAAGGCCTCGGGCGGAAAGGTCACCCTGCCGCGTACGTCGGAGACGCAGTGGAACGTGGGCACCGAGGTGCCGATGGCCCTCGCCCAGCCGGGCGATCTACTGTTCGGCAACTGGGGCGCGGCGGGCCCGGGACACGTGGCGATCTACATGGGCAACGGGCAAATGGTGCATGCGCCCACCACCGGTGACGTGGTGCGGGTGGCACCGGTGTTCGACGGGATGCGAGCTCGCCACATCCTCTGACGGGTATCACGTGGGTCCACCCGCGTACAGTGCGGACGTGACCAATGCACGCGTGGAACCGGCCGGCTTCGACGACGAACTGGCACCCGAGCCGCCGCCCGGTGAAGGCTTCGAGACGAGCTGGCCAGTACGTACCGGCGACATCGACCCCAACAACCGACTGCGGTTCGACGGTGTCGCGCGCTACCTCCAGGACATCGGCACCGACAATCTCGACGCCACCCCTCTGGGTAAGACCGACCCGATGTGGATCGTGCGACGCACCGTCATCGACGTGTTCGAGCCCATCCACTTTCCCGACCGCGTGCACCTGCGGCGCTGGTGTTCCTCGATGTCGACGCGCTGGTCCAACATGCGGGTGGCGGTGACGACCCCCAAGGGCGGTCGCATCGAGACCGAGGGCTTCTGGATCAACATCAGCAAGGACACCGGCATGCCGACGCGCATCAGCGACGGGGCACTGGAGATGCTGGCCAAGACCACCGATCAGCACCGCTTGCGCTGGAAGGCGTGGCTGACCGAACCGGTACCGTCGCAATCCCAGGACGATATCGAATTCCCCTTGCGCGCAACCGATATCGACCCCTTCAATCACCTCAACAACGCGGCGTACTGGCACGCGGTCGAAGAACTGCTGGTGGACTTGCCGCACCTGGCCGCAGCGCCCCACCGCGCCGTCATCGAATACCTCACGCCCGTACTGGCGAACGAACGCGTGACGCTGCGTCACCGCTACGAGGGCGGAGCGCTGACCGTCTGGTTCGTCGTCACCGGAGCCTCGGGCGAACCGACGGTCCGGACCGTCGCCAAGGTTGCACCCAGGGCCTGACGATCGAGCTTGCCGCGCGGGGTACGCGGCAAACCGTCGACGATCGCGATGACGACGGGCAGACTCGGGTCGGGTAGCAACGAACGCAGGCGCCGCCGTATCTGCGCCACCGTCGGTGAATCATTCTGTGCAACAACCACTCCGGCGACCGGTATCTCTCCTGCTCGGTCATCGGGCAGGCCCAGAACTCCGGCATCGAGAACACCGGGGACCGACAACAGCGCCGCCTCGATCGGGGGCAACTCGACCGTGAGGCCGGCTCGAACGATCGTCTCGCTGCCGCGGCCGAGCAAAGTCAGCCGGCCCTGGTCGACGCTGCCGCGATCACCGACCGTCATCCACCCGTCGACCGGTCCGTCCGTCAGGCTGGTGTGCTCACCCACCCGACTCAGATAGCCGTCGAACAGCATGTCGCTGCGCACGTGCAGCAGTTCTCCCCTGGTCTCCACCTCGACGCCGTCGAACAGCGTCCCCTCGATCTCCGCCCCCTCGATCTCCGCCCCCTCGGAAGTTCGACGGTCGTAGGAGACGAAGCTCAGTTCCGACGCGCCGTAGAAGTGCGTCATGGTCGCGTTCGGTAGCACCGTGGCAAGTGCCGCCCGACCCGACTGCGGCCATCGCGCCGCGGAAGAGAGCACCTCGCGGACGCTGGGGTACTGCACATGCGACCGCGCGATGTCCCAGGCGATCGTCGGTACCGAATACAGGTGTGTCGGAGCATCTTCGAGAGCAGCAGCCGCCGTGCGCAGGTCCACCGTCGCGCCGCGAGTAAGCCCGTGCAACGCACCGTAGAGAAAGTGCGTGTGATCGAGAGTTCCCGATGCAGACACTCTGTCGCCCGGACCGAGATCGAACAGAGAATCGGAACGGTCGAGCGTGGCCGCCCAGGACGCCTGATCACGAACGAACAATTTCGGTGGGCCGGTGGTTCCGGAGGTGATGCCCACGAGCAGTTCGGCGCTGCGTGCCGGCGGATCCACGCGCGCGACACGGTCGCCGGCGAGCTGCTCGGGTGCCAGCACCGCGTCGGCACCCCACCTGTGCGATCGTGCGTGTTGACGCGGATGGGCCACGATGAGCGACGGTGCAGTGACCGACATCGCGTCGACGAATTCGCCGGGTAGCAGATGCCGATGCAGCAGAACGACACTCACGCCGGCATGCATCGCGGCCGAGACGACGACCAGCGAGTCGATGTCCGACGTCGGCAACACCGCGATGCGACGCATCCCGGCCATCGACCCGGCGGTTCTTTCAACCCGACGCCACAGATCCCGGTACGTGATCCGATCTGTCGCGTCGACGATCGCGATGTCTGCCCGGTCGCAATGCTGCGCTATCCGCGCGGTGAGAAGATCACTCGTCATCTGCACCGTCGTCATCCACACCGTCGTCGTCGACACCGCGCGCCACCAGGGCATCGCCCATCGCATCAGCGGTACGGAGCGCGCGCACCAACACCGGTGTGGCCAGGGCCGTCATCGACCACTGCAGGCCGCGGGCCTTTCGGGCCTGCGACACTTCCTGCACGATCGACGCCAACAACGGTATGCAGCGAATGGCAAGGGCCAGAAGCAAACCGATTCGATCCGGGTCGACGCCGAAGCGGCGGACGGGACCGAGGGCTCGGGTGACGGTATCGAGCATGTCGGTGACCCGGGTGGTCAGCGTGACCAAAGCGGCCAACGCGACGGAGACGATCAGCACTCCGCAGACCACCACTGCGCGTTGCCAGGTGGTGATGATCACCTGAAACACGCCAATGATCAGCAGCATCCACAGCACCGGACGTAGTTGCGCCAGAGCAACTTTGACAGGGATGCGGGCGACCGCGAACAGTACTGCGACCATCACGGCAACCACGCCGACCTCGAGCGGTGTGCGTGCGAAAATCACCGCCGCCAGAATGGCAACGATCAGCGCCAGCAGTTTCGATCCCGGACTCATCCGATGCAGCAACGAATCACCGGGGCGGTAGAGACCGATCATCCGATCAACTCGCGGTAGGCCGGGACCGCGGCAGCCGGGGTGCCGTCGAATGCAATGCGCCCGTCGTCGATGACGATGACGCGCTCGAAGCCGTCCAGCAATGCCAGCTGATGAGTCACCACGATGACCTGTTGGTCCATCGAATTCAAGGCGTCTGCGACGACGCGGCCGTTACGCAGATCGAGCAATGTCGTCGGCTCGTCCGCGACGATCACCTCGGGCCGCCGGATGAGGACGGCCCCGATGGCGAGCAACTGCTTCTGTCCACCGGACAGCAGGTGAGCAGGGTGGTCGCGGTGCCGATCGAGTCGAAACCTGACGAGCATCTCGTCGACACGCTCGGCCACCTCGGTCTTGCTGAGCCCGGACCTCCGTAGCGAGAACGCGAGATCCTCAGCGACGGTGGGCATGACGATCTGAGAGTCGGGATCGGTGAAGACGAAGCCGACCTTCTTGCGGACCTGCGCGCCCTTCTTGGCCGCGTCGATTCCGTCGACCGTGACCCGGCCGGTATCGGGCTTGATCAACCCGTTGATCATGCGGGCCAGCGTGGATTTTCCCGATCCATTGGACCCGATGATGCCGATACGGCGTTCGTCGAATTCGAGATCGATGCCGCGCAACACTTGCCGCTCGCCGAAGGCGTGAGAGATGTTCTCGAAGGCGACCGTACTCATGACACTCTCTCCACCAGCATTGCTATTCCCTGCCCGCCGCCGATAGCGCAGGCCGCCAACCCCAGCGCGGGGCCTCCGGGCTGCAGCATACGAGAGAGCAACCGCACCAACAATATTGCGCCCGACGCTCCCCACGGATGCCCCATTGCGATGGCACCACCGTCCGGGCAGATGCGGTCCTCGTCGATGCCGAGCTCGTCCGCGACGGCAAGCACGACCGACGCGAAGGCCTCGGTGATCTCGACTGTTTCGATGTCGCTCAGCGCCACCCCGGTGCGGGCGAGCAGTTTGTCGATCGCGGGTACCGGTCCGAGCCCGGGAAGGGCAGGATCGGACCCGGCAACAGCGCTGCCGAGAATGCGCAGCGCCGGCATGCCTGCGGCTCGCTCGAGGCTGGTGACCGCCAGAGCGGCTGCGCCGTCGGAGATTCCACACGAATTACCGGCGGTCACGGTCCCGTCTGTGCTGAACGTGGGGCGCAGCCTGCCCAGGCGCTGCGTCGTCATGTTGGGCCGAATGCGCTCGTCGGTATCCATGTTGTTCACAGCCACGATTTCCGCGGAGAAGTCGTACGCTGCCGCTCGGGCGAAAGACCGTGCGGCATAGGCATCCTGGCGTTCGCGACCGATCCCACGACGCCGCGCGAGATCATCCGCCGCAACACCCATGTCCGGGTCGTCGAAACCGTCGGGCGCGAACGGCGCTCGGGTGTAGCGGACCGGCTCCGCGTCGCCGACGGGCGGCCAGAACCGCCACGGGCTGGTACTCGCAGATTCGACTCCCCCGGCCAGAATCATCGTCTCGTCGCCGCTCCGGATGCGCGACGCGGCTTGGGCGAGCGCGTCCAACCCGGATCCACACTGCCGATCGACGGTGACCCCGGGGACGGCGACACCGAGCCCGGCACCCAAGGCCGCCACTCGGGCGACGTCACCGCCTGGGCCGAGACAGTTGCCGAGAATCACGTCGTCGATCGGAACACCGAGCGGATCGATCTCTGCAGCAACAGCTTTCAGAACCGCTACGGCCAAGTGAGGTGCCGTGACATCGGCGAACCCGTGCCCTGCGATACCGATCGCGGTCCGTTTACCCGCGACTACAACGGGTGTGGGCGTCATGCCAGTGCCCCTCTAGCTAGTAGGGCCCCGCGTGCGATTTTTCCGCTGGCGGTGCGGGGCAACTGCTGTACCACCGTCCACCGCCTCGGTAGTGCCTCTTTGGTCATGATCGCTCGGGCATCGGCGCGCACCACGTCCAGATCGCGTGAACCGTCGAGTTCGATCACGGCAGAGACGGTTTCGCCGAGAATGGAGTGCGGGGTCCCGATCGCCGCGGCGGCGAGGACGCCGTCGATCGAGACCAGAATTCGCTCGACGTCCTCGGCGATCACGGTGGTGCCACCGACGTTGATCGCCGCATCTCCGCGCCCGTGGACGACGAGTTCCCGGCCACGCACGTCGGCCAGGTCGCCGACGGCGAACCAAGCACGTGCACTCGAGGCGGCGTAGGGGGACCGCACGAACAGGTATCCGTCGTCGGTGCGCACCTCGACGTGGCGAAGCAGTACCAATGACGGCTGCTCACCCACCACCCTCGCTGCGATCAAGGACAACTCGGCGGCCCCATAATATTCGACCAGTCTCACACTGTCCGGAACAGACTGAGCTGCAACGGAGTCCAGCATCGTTCCAGCAACGACCGCGATCCGAAGGTGCGGCATCCGCGGAGCGACGTCCCGCAACACCGCAGGGACCGCATGTACCACCGTGGCCTGCGCACAGTCGCCGGTGACACAGGCACCGAGCCACAGCGCATGCAGTGCCGCGAACAGATGCATCGTGGCGTGCAGGGGTCCGGTGATCGCTACCGAATCGGTGGGATGAATGCCGGTGATGGCGGTGAACTCGGCGAAGCTGTCGACCCACGACGCCGCGGTCCGCGCGAGCGGCTTGGGTCTGCCGGTGGAACCGGAGGTCGCAACCAGCAGGAAGGCGTCGGGATCGGGGTCGCCGCTGCGTTCGGGCCTGGCGGCCGGGTCCTCGACTCGCACCGCGCACCCCTGCCGAGCCGCCGCGACAACACAGACCAACGCGTCCGGCAGATCCAGTGCTGATGCGTCGTGTGATTGGGCGTCGTGTGATTGGGCGTGTGCCGGGAGGTGAGGCCACTGCTCGACGGCGGCGTCGAGTTCGGCGTAAGAGAGACTGCGACCGCGCCAGACGATGGCGGTGTCCTGGCCTCGACCTCCCAGCGTAAAAGTCACCTCTTGATCAGTCCCGGGTAAGCGCGGTGCACGCTCTTGGCGACGACCGTGGCGACGACGACCTTGGCAATGTCGCCGGGCAGGAACGGTCCGTTGGTGGTGATCGCGGCCCAGAGCCCGACGTCGGTGCGGAGCAGCAATCCGATGGTGCCGAAGATGTAGATGACGAGGATCCCGCCGACGGCGTTGATCAGCAGTCCGAGCACGATCGAGTACTTCGGCAGGATGCGGGCGGTGAGCCAACCGATGATCAGCGCTGCGGGAATCCAGCCGATCAGGTATCCGACGGTGGGGCCGGCCATCGCCGCGAGGCCGGTGCGTCCGCCCGCCAACAGCGGCAGGCCGATCATCGTCAGGGCGAGGAACACGAGTACTGCGGCCGTGCCCTTGCGTGGTCCCAGAACTGCGCCGGCCAGGATGATGCCGAGGGTCTGCAGGGTGATCGGGACTCCGGAGAAGCCCACCGTGATCGATCCCGGCAGTCCGAGCGCGGCGATGAGCGCCGCGAACACCGCGATCTGCGCCATGTCGCGGGCGGAGACGTTCATTCGACCGACCTTACGGCTCGGCGGGCGAGTACTGCTGTCGATACCTGACACGGTGGCTCCTCGAGGAAGGGGCGATCACCTGCCCCAGATACTTGAACGGCGTTCAAGGTAGCAGGTGCGTGGCCCTGACCACCTATCGGGCACCGGCCGTGCCGGCGTCAGAAGGGCGCGGGATCGTATCGACTCCAGTCCTGTCGTATGCGTGCGTGTACAACGCGGCAATGTTCGAGATAGGCCCGCCTCTTCTCTGCGAGCCTCTTCCTTGCCGAGTCCGTCGAGGCAGCACGGAAGTCCGCGAGCGTCGGGGGTGCGGATCCGCTGTAGTCGAGTTCCCATCGGGTCGGTTCGGACAGGGACTTCACTAGTTCCGCAGACCGCTTCCGACGTCGGCTGCGACCCGCGTGCGATCCGATCGACAAGTCCGGCAACGTGATCGAGCGCAACCCGAGCGAGTTCGACCACAGAATTACCCCTCCGGCCACCATCGCCGCCGACCACGTTTTCGAGGTCTTCGCCTGATGATGGAACACGCACACCGGTTGAAGATTGGTCACGATGGTCCAACCTCCCCGCCGCGGATCGTCCTGATCGAACGGCACCAGATGATCGATCTGGCACCGCGCCGACGGCACGTCGCAACGGGGGAACGTGCACGTGCGATACGCGGCCCGAACGACAGCAGCGACGCGGGCACTGGGTCGATAGGTCACCGCAGCCTGAGATGGACTGCGCTCCCCGCCGTGGCCGTCGGGAAAGATGCCCCGAGCACGCTCGGGCTTCTCGGCAATCCATGCGAGCCACCGCGCGACCAGCCCATCGCGGACAGACTCCTCCCCCAGCACAGGGGCTGCGGGTGAACGCGCGCAGCCACCTGCCCCGCGTATCGACGGAAGCTCGCCCGCACCGCGCACGCGCCCGATGCCCACCACTCGACGTAGCAACAAACCGGTCGACAACCGCAAGCCTGGGTCCTGACCGCTGCCCGGGTCTCGACCGCTGTACTTACCGCGGTGCGAGTATCCACCGCTGTCCGGTTCTTCTCTGCGACGGTCGTCCTGGTCGCCGGTGCCTGGACCCGCATCGTCGTCAGGACCGGCATCGCCGTCGGAACCGCCATGGCTGTCGGGACCGGAATCGCCGTCAGGGCCGGAATTGCCATCAGGATTCACGCCGTTCGGGTCACCGCCATCCGGCCCTCTGCCAGACGGTCCTCCACCTTTCGGGTTACCGCCCTCAGGGCCGTCGTCGCCCTCGTCGTCGTCGCCGCACTCACCACCCTCAGGGCCGTCGTCGCCCTCGTCGTCGTCGCCGCACTCACCACCCTCAGGGCCGTCGTCGCCCTCGCCGTCGTCGCCGTCGTCGCCGGAACTGTTTCCCTCGGGTTTGAGCATGTCGACCAACTCGGTCAGCATGGCCTGCCATTTCGCGTCGGTGGCGACGATGCGCGTCACCTCCGGATCGATGGGCGTCCCGTCCGCCAAGGTCGCGGGATCCGAGGACAGTCCCAGCAGCGTCTCCACCGCCACCACGATCTGAAGGAGATGCCCGCGCCGAGGAGGGAGATCATCGGTGCCACCCGCAACCGGGCAGTCGTCGCCCAGATCGCACTGACAGGCCAGCGAATGTTCGCCGTGTAGCAACGCCATCAGTCCCGCCGCCCGCAGCATCCCCGTCGACCGCGGATCGTCCTTGCAGACAGTCCCCACAATCTCGACGATGAGCGCATCCGCTTCGGCCGCCTCGAGATGCGTGATTTTTGCGATGAGCGACGAAATACCGCCGGGACCGGTGCGGTCGATCCGCACTCCGACTTCCTCCGACTTCGCGGTCTCGCGAGCCTGCGCAGCGCCGTCCGGATCGGCCCTCATCCACAACCGCCAGATTCGGTTCCGCAAGGCCTGCGGACGCATTCGGCCCCCTGCGGCGCAGACCTCGTATTCGATTGTCGAGATGGTCTCGTCACTGGCGCGATGCAACACCGAGGTGATGGTGACCACCGTCGACCAGTCGAAGCTGCCGGTCACGAAACGCAAGGCCGTCAACGGCATTCGATGTAAACGCTCCGCAACGTCGTGCATCACCCCCGCATCACGACGCGTACCGGTCATCGTCACGGCCAAGTCGCACAACGCGCCGCGAACGGTCTCGCCGGGGTCCCCACCGTCGGATTCAGCAGCCTCCAACCGCATTTCGAGCACGTCGCAGTACGCCAGGACGGTCCCCGCCCGGGCGAGATTCTCCTGGACACGGCTGAGCGCGATGACATCGAGAAACCCCGCAATACAGTCATCGACCGACGGCGTCTCCACCGCTCCCCACCCCCCGGTATCGAACATGTATTCGATAGTACGAGAGGGGTCCGACAAGAAAATTCGATTCGGTCACCGAGTTCGGGCCGGTATAACGGCACCATGCGCAGCTACTCGATTCGTGACATCCGGCCCGGCGACGAGCAGCAGATCGGTACAGCACACGTTGCGATCTGGAAGGCAACGTATGCGGGAATGATCAACGGTGCGAAGTTGGATGCGATGAGGCCCGCGCACCGCATCGAACGGTGGCAGCAGATCATCGCCCATCGCCACGAGTCGTCTGCGCGCGGAGTTCGCACCCGATGTGCAGTCGACGTCGCCGACTCACGCATTGTCGGCTTCACGACCGGAGGACCCCCGCGCGACGAAAATCCGCCCGCGCACAGGGAATTGTGGTCGTTGAACGTTCTTCCCGAACACCACGGCACCGGCATTGCACTGGCGTTGATGAACGACGCACTAGGTGAGGACACTCCCGCTGCGTATCTGTGGGTGGCCGCGGCCAACGAGCGCGCGATTGCCTTCTATCGCAAGAACGGGTTCGAGCTGGACGGCGAAGCCCGCTTCGACTCGACGTGGGAATGCCACGAGGCGCGCATGGTCAGGGCTTGACGGGTGGTTCGTCTCTGGATCGGTCGGAGTTCGCGTTCTCTGGATTCAGCACGACGTCGGTCACCACAGGCGTCGTCTCGACAGCCCGATCGTTGGAACGGACAGCCACCGTGTTCGGCAGGAACGCATCGAGGGCGCGGGGCGTGATCCACCACAGCAGGGCCGCGAACAGGATCAAAATGTTGATCCACTGCAGCACCGTCGCCGAATTGTCGGACGGAATCACCCGGTCGAAGACCTGGATGTTCATCACGAATCCATGAATGAGGATCAGGACCCACAATCGCCGATATCGGTAATACACCCACACCGCCGCCGCGCCCCATATGGCTGCCCACAGGAATCCGCCGCCGCCGAAATACAGGTACAGGAAGCCCCGCAACGTTGCCGACAACCCCATGATCGCCCAGATCGGCATCCTGCCCACCAACAGCAGAACCGGCAGAGCCACCAGAATCGGCTCCTCCCGCAGACCGACAGCGAGCGCCGAAACGACTGCAAGCCACTCTGATTCGACAGAGGCAGGGATAGAGAACCCGAACCGAACGATATTCAGTCGCGACAATACGAGCACTATCGCCGACGCCGCGCCGATCGCAGCACACCAAGTCAACGCAGCCTCGCGCGCGGAGCCATGCCGCAGAGGCATCACCGCCGGCAAAGTCCGTCGCCGTGCGAGATGCACCGCGCCGATCGCGATAGCCCCCACAACGACCTGCAGTGCGCCGACCGCGAGATCGGTCCACTGATCGTGCATCGTGAGGACTGGTGCCGGCGCATGCGGCTCACGAAAACGCCACAGCGCACCCACCAAGCCGATGAAATACACGACGACCCACCCGACCACCAGAGCCGCAACCATCACGGCGGTACCGGCAGCGGTCAGACCACGCCGAGGCGAGCGAGCACGAAGACCCGCGTCGACACCGGTCGTCACCGGACCACCACCATTCCGCTCGATACAGATCGCCGAACAGCTTGTTTATCACGCCTCGGCCGAGAAATCAGTATGGTCCCGGCGATACGAACCGGCGGTGCCACTCACGGCCGAGTGTCACGGTCGGACTCATCGCTCGAATCTTTCGTTCCTACGATGTCGTTTCGCAGTTCCGCGAGCAGCCCCTTCCTCGGGGTGCCGCGACGCGATTCCCATACGTCGACCATCGCGAGCACCACCAGAACACAGCCGATCGGGCCGCCCTGGAACCAGGAGAACTGCAGGTCCCAGAAGAACAGCGCCAGCACAGCTCCGACGACGATCACGACGATGCTGCCCGCATCTCTTGCCTTCATCGCTTCCCTTTCATCGATTCGGACCACAATCAGGTCAGACCAGGTTCAGTTCGATTGCCGCATCCGCGGCAAGTAGTGCGCCCACCACGATCGACACCGTTGCCGCTACGTCGCCGGTCCAACGGTCCACGCGCCGCACCAGCGGTCGCGTGACCGACGAAATACGCTCCTGCGCAACCACTCCGACAGCCAGCAGGACGAGGGCAGGCGACAGCATCACAAGCACGTACGCCGCCAGAATCGACACCGAGGACAACCGCCCCAGGTCCGCATCTCCCACGATGGCAATTGCCGAAAAGTAGGGCAGCATCGTCGCCACCTCCACCGCGCCCACAGCGACCGCGAGCAGAACAACCCCGCGAACACTTCCCGGGGGCCGCGTCCACCACGCACTGCTGGGGACTCGACGCCGACGGTCGCAGACCACCCCCACGAGCAGGATTACAACACCCACCGCCAACCGAATCCACGCGTCACCAGGAATCGCCACCCTCAGGCCGTCGGAGGCCGCCCAGACGGCGATACCGACCCCGAGGTACAGCAGCCCCAACACACACAGATGGAGCAGAACGACACCTGCCCGAAACGACGGCCGCAGCATCATCCACAACGGAACTGCAAGTGTCCCGACTCCGATGCTGTCCACCAGCGCAAGCCCGGCGAGCTTAATTAACACAGCTGTACCGTAACACGGTTTCAGCACAGTCGTGTCGAAAAAACGCTCTCGTGCTAGAACAGACCGATGCCGAAGATCGTCGACCACGACGCACGCCGAGCGGAGATCGTCGCCGCCGTGTGGCGCGTCATCGAACGAGCAGGAATGAACGGGGCGACGGTACGCAGCGTCGCTGCCGAAGCCGGCGTCTCCCCTGGATCACTGCGGTACTACTTCTCCGATCAAGGAGAACTTGTCCTCTTCGCGGCCGAGGCCATGACGCAACGCGTCGTACATCGGTTGGAGGAGCATCCGGCCGGCGGTGACGGCCTTGTTCGCGCGATCCGAGTCCTCGAGGAACTACTGCCACTCGACGAGGACCGCCGTGCCGAGGCATCGGTGTGGCTGGAAGCGCTCGTGCGTGCCAGATTCGACGAGCGACTCGCCGCCCTCAAAACGGCCGGGTGGTTCGGCAGCCGGTACCTGTGCCGGCTCGCGTGGGCGCACCTGCACGATCTCGATCGACCGGACTCCCCCGCATTCACATTCGACAGCACCGTCGACGAATATGCCGCGGCCGAACTGCATACCTACATCGACGGACTGACATTGCAGGCGGTGACGTATCCCGAGCAACTCACGGCCGACGAGGTACGTCGGTTGTTGCGCTCTTATCTGGAGCCGCAGTCCTGAACCGAGTCCACCGGAAATCTGCGGCCGTAGAGCCACCCGATCACCGCGACGACGACGCCCGCGGCAGCAATCGCGGCCAATACCGACCCGAAGCCCGATGCCTCGACGACCCGCCCGACCACCAACGGTGCCAGCAGAAATCCGGCACGCGAGATAAGCGACACGGTCGAGATCGCCGCAGCCGACGAGACGCCGGGAAGCCGTCCGGCCAGGCTGAACACGATGGGAAACAGCGGACTCGAACCCAGGCCGGCGACCGCGAATGCAGCGATGACCAGTACAGGCACGTCGACGGCGAGCACCGACAGCCCCGCGATGCCCGCAAATGCGACCGCAACCAACGCTGCGCCACCCGTCAGTACCGACGACGGTCCGAACCGATCGACGATCCGGTCACCCACCAGGCGTCCCACCAACATGGCCACCGAGAACGCGACGAACGCCAGACCGGCAGCGCCAGGACCGGCACCCTGTTCGGCCGTCATGTACACCGCGCTCCAGGACTGCGGAAAATCCTCCATCAGGCCGGCCAGCAGAACCACCGCGCCGAGCAGGGCGAGCGCCGCAATCGGACGGCCGACGGCCTGCTGAGGAGTTGGGCCGTCGGCGGACTCGTCCGGCCGCGCATCCGGACCCAACAGACCCCGGCCGACCGCCGCGAGCGCAAGAACCAGCACCACGGCGACGCAGGCGAAGTGCACTGCGACCGGAAGGCGAGCACCCGCGGCCGCAGAACCCGTCACTCCGCCCACCACAGCCCCGACGCTCCACGCGGCATGAAAGCCACTGAGCAGAGACCGACCGGCCCGCTCCTCGACGAGAACTCCCTGGGCGTTCATGGAAATGTCCATCACCGCGTCGGCCCCGCCGAGCAGGACCAGAGCTGCCAGCAGCGTCCACCACGACACCGCCACAGCGGGGAGCACGAACGCACCGCACAACAAGAGTCCCGACGCGAGAACAGCCCACCGACTGCCGAACCGGTGTACCAGCACGGCGGCAACGGGTGCTGCGGCAAGCCCGCCGACACCGACCCCGGCGAGAGCGAGACCCAGCGTGGCTACATCGATGGACAACGAGTTCTGGATCTCGGGAATGCGGGGTGCCCAGTTGGCGAACACCGCGCCGTTGACGAAGAATACGATCAGAACGGACAAGCGAGCACTGGTTTTCGGGCGGCCCATAGTGCCGCGAGCCTATCGTTGATGGGACTACCCAACCCGTTACTCGAGGTAACGTCGATGGGATGCATGTGTCCGACCGCCTCACCGACCACGTTCCCGAGCGTTGGCTCGCGCCCCTCGTCAAGCACGCCGAGGCTCTGAAGTTCCTCATCGTCGGAGCAATCACCTTCGTCGTCACCGTCGTGCTGTTCTTCGGCTTGAAGTGGACGATCCTGCAGGACAAGCCGGTGACAGCCAATGTTCTGGCCGTGCTGATCGCGACGATCGTGTCGTACGTTCTCAACCGGGAATGGTCGTTCACTGCCCGCGGCGGACGACGTCGCCATCACGAAGCAGCGCTGTTCTTCGCCGTCGCCGGGACCGGTCTGGCCATCAACCAATTGCCGCTCTGGGTGTCGAGTTACGTGCTGGATCTGCGCGCTCCCAACGTGTCTTTCATCACCGAGAACATCGCGGACTTCGTCAGCGGATCCATCGTCGGCACCCTGCTCGCCACCGCCTTCCGGTGGTGGGCAATGCGGAAGTTCGTTTTCCCCGAGCCGGTGAACGTGGTTCCCGACGAGGTTGCCCTGACCGTTTACGGTGGACGGCATGGCGACCACTAGGACCCTCGTGCTGATGCGGCACGGAAAATCCGGCTACCCCGACGGCGTGCCCGACCACGAGCGGCCACTGGCTCCACGCGGCCAACGGGAAGCAGGACTGGCGGGAGCCTGGATCACCGAGCACGTCGGCTCCGTCGACGCCGTGTTGTGCTCGACGGCTCTGCGGACTCGCGAGACCTTGGCCGCCACCGGCCTCGGCGATGCACCCACCCGCTTCGAGCGAGACATCTACGGTGGTTCGGCCGACGAAATCATCGACGAAATCAAACTGGCAGACACCTACTTCGACGACGTGACCGTCTCGACACTGTTGGTCGTCGGGCACGAGCCCGGAATCCCGTGGACGGCACTCGAACTGGCCGTCGACGACGACACCGACGTGGCCCGCGAAGTGCGACACCGCTTTCCCACCTCGGCGATCGCTGTGCTGACCACCGAATGCAGCTGGGCCGAGCTGGCAGCGAGTACCGCCACGATCACCGAATTCTGCATCCCCCGCGCCGATTCCGACGGCGCGTAGACCCGACTAACGGTTCCGGAGATACAGGTAGCCGGCACCGCCTGCGGCGATCAGCAGAATCAGCGCGGCGGGAAATCCGAGAAGCCACCACACCACCGCGAGCACCACCAATGCAGGTGCGGCGGCAATCAATGCAGTACCGGGATTCTCGCGAACCGTTTCCAGCGCGGACTGTGCATGGACTCTGTCGATCTTCTTGCCTGCCATCGTCGACTCCCGGGTTTCGTATGCCGTATATGCGTACTTCCACTGTAGGTGCACCCGCAGCGGGCTACCTACGGTCGAGGACAGCAAGCGTTGCTGTGGACGAATAGACCAGCCGATCGCCGGACTGCGTCACCCGCGATCCCAGGTGACGATTCGATGCGTAGGGGTCCGGTGTCGGCTCGATCTCTGTACGCCGACGGGTCGAACCATCGTTCAGAGCGATGGACTGTACGACACCGCCTACCGAGAAATAAGCGAGACCGTCGATGGATGCGGTGATCGGATAGTAGTCGCCGGGGTCGTCCTCCCACCGGACGGACCCGGTTCTCAGATCGAGGGCCGTCACATGGGCGGTTCCAGGTGCACGCACGATGACAACATCACCGACGACCGCTACTCCGTTGGTGGAGGCCAACAGTGGGCTCGACCAAGCGAACGCTCCAGTCGTTCGCTCGAATGCGGTGTCACCGACGATCATCGGTAACGAGAGGTCGGCTGGGGCGTCGATCTCAGGATAGGGATAGATCGGCGTCGGTGATCTGGCAACGATACGGCCGTTGGACGCCACTGCCGCAGTGCCGGTGAACGATTCGGACTGCGAGCACACCGCCTCGGTCATGATCACCAGTGCAGGTTGTATCCGGTACGGCTGTTGCACACACCTGTCGGGGTACCCCCGATACCAGGTGATGACCCCGGTGACGGAGTCGAATCCTATTGCCGTCGAACCGAACCGGCCCAGTCCGTAGGTCCCGTCGACAGTGATGGCCGTCCCCCGTGAAGCCGCGTAGATGGCGACGCCGGGGAACTCGCTGATCCAGTCGCGGTCGAGATCGTCCACCGAGCCCTTCCGCAGCTGCGGCGTGCCCTCGTAACCCTGCGGTGTCACGGTGGAATTGACTGTGTAGACCGACGCACCGTCGGTCCCGACCGCGAGCACATGCTGCGGCGTTCGGATGGAACGGCCTTCACCGGTCGTGGCGTCGATCAGAACGATTGTCGAATCCAGCTCGACCGAGTCGACGCCCGAGACGCAGATCAGACTTCCGAGCAAAAGTCGGTCGGCGCACGCGTCCACTCGAACGTCGTCACGTCGCCATACGGTGGATCCGTCCGACGCGTCGAGCCCCACGATAGCCGGAGCGTCGAAATTGCCATTGGAGGGATCGGGCAGCCCAATTGCCGTGATGTACACGTCACCGGCATCGATGAAAGCTGCTGCACTGGAATAGCCTTGGTTCCCCGCACCAGGATCACGAAATTGGGCGAACTTTCGACCGTAGACCTCCTCGGCCGACCTCGACCACTTGACCTCCGGCGGAAGCGGAACCACCGAGGGCGTCGGGTCCGCAGATTCCGGAGCCATCGCTACCGTCGGCGGAGCGTTCTCCTGCACGACGATCAGGGCAGCAACGATACTTACGACTGCGGCGGTGCCCGCCAGCCACACGGGCCACCGGTCGCTCACAAGTCCAGCCCCGGTGCAGTCGCGATGGACTCCAGGTTGGCAACGGTGACGAGTTCGCCCGCCGACGTCGACGAGATACGAACGCGAGTGCCCGACGGCCGCGTGACAGTCACGGTCCTGCCACCGCGCTTCGTTCGCTCGGAGATGGATCCGTCCGGCAGGCGAACCGTATCGACCGACCGATCGACATCCGGGTCGTACTTGTCGGCGATCTTCGGAAGTGGCTGCCCACCTGTGATCGACACGTTCACAACACCTCTCGAGTCGGGGCTGACGATCGTGCCGGTCGTGCACAACGTATCGACCGAGAAGGCCACGCGCCACATCGACGTCATCGGCTGGTCGAATGCAACGACGGCCCGCAGAGCGCGGATACGAGCACGGTCCAGGGCACGACCGAGGCGGTCTGCATCTGCCGCGGTCACCGGCGGCCCATCCTGCACCCCTGCCCGCGTGCCGCACGGGGGCGGTTCCGACCGGGTTCCGCGCGGTATCGGTGCGTCGATGCGAAGATCGCTCCTCGACGCCATCGACACCAGGTCGTCCATCGACAGCGCCTCATCCGCGGACACGAATTGAGTCGCCTGAATCTGCAGGTTCGTCCCGTCGGGCGCATACGCAGACACCGACCTGATGACCGAAGTCCTCCCGGAACCTTCGCTGATGGACTCCGACACGTCGATCACCGTGCCGTCTCCCAGCACCTGTCTGCTGTCCAGACTGCCACCGACGCAGGGCGGCACGCCGTATGTCTGCTTCGAGATGGTGACGGTGATGTCGACGCCCCGGCCGTGTCGAATGAGCAATCCTGCTGCCTTGCTGCCCGCAAACAACGATGGGTCATCCACCGAGCTGTCGGAGGACGGCCCTTGAACGGGACCGAAACGAAGCGCCGACTCCGTGCCGAACGCACTCGTTCCGGCCGATGGAAACTCGATATCCGTGCCCGCCGGTAGCGCCGCCGCTAGAGCGTCGGACAGGGCGGTTGCCTTCCGCCCGGAGAACCACGGGTAACGGGGATTGTCGTAGGACTCTTCCAAGGCCTGATAGAACGCAACGGCTCGCCCGTCCAGGGCCTCGACCACGTCGCATCCAGGGATCGTCGCCGACGAATCCCTCGGGGAAAAAGACTCTCCAAGAGCGTCGGTCGATCCTGGGGTCTCGGGGATGTCGATGTCCCCGGCAATCGGCGCACGGAGGCCCGCCACGATCACTCCCAGTGCGATGACTGCAACCGAGACGAAGACCCAGAACATCTTGGGTTGACGCCCTAGGGCCCGGAGGACGATCACGCCGGTGAGCCTAGCCGCCTGCCTGGTGTGGGGGCAGTGCTAAGGCTTTCTGTGGACCACCGCGTCGTACGTCCGAGTGCACGTGGTGATCTGGGCCTACCGCAACGGTCTGGTGAGCAGCTAACCCTATCCGAATCCTAGGCCGCTGAACGTTCCTCGTTGTCCGATGTCTCGCTGTCCGATGTCTCGTCGGCAAGTTCCAGCATCGACCCGGATTTGTCGGTGTACTGGAAGTGCGGTCGCTTGTCGCCGATGTACGACGTCATCCACGACACCACTGCAACGTAACGATTGCGGAAGCCCACCAGGTACATCAGGTGCACCGCGAGCCACATCAACCAAGCGATCGGTCCGGACATGTCGACCTTGCCGAACAACCGAGCCACCGCACTGAATCGGCCCACGATCGACATGCTGCCCTTGTCCACATACTTGAACGGCGTTCCCGCGTCGACCTTTCCGATGATCGTCTTGGCTACGTGGCGACCCTGCTGCATCGCGACCGGCGACTGTCCCGGCAGCTTGTGCAGCGAGGTCACGTCGCCGATCGCGTAGATGTCCTTCGCGGTACCGACGGTGAGGTCGTCGTGCACGAGCAACCGACCGGCCCGATCGGTCTCGCACCCGGTGCGCTCGGCGATCGTCGCCGCCAGCTCACTGGCCTGAACGCCGGCCGACCAGATCACGGTCTTGGCCGGGTAGGTGCGCGAGGTCTTCGTGTCGACGTCCTGCACAGTCACGACGTCGTCGGCGATATCGGTGACCATGGCACCGGTGACGACGTCGACGCCCGACTTCTCCAACTTGGTGCGCGCATAGGCACTGAGCTTGCCGCCGAAAGCGGGGAGCACCTCTTTCACACCGTCGACGAGGGTGACCGTGACGTCGTCGGGTCCGATATCGGGGAACGAACCGGCGAAGTAGCGGTGCGCGAGATCCCTGATCTGGCCGGCCAGTTCGACACCGGTCGCGCCTGCACCGACGACCACGAAGCTGAGCAGCTCCTTGCGTACGTCGAGATCGGTGGTCTGGTGCGCCTTTTCGTAGCAGCTCAGAATCTGCTCACGCAGGGCGATTGCGTCGTCGACGGTCTTGAGCGCAAAGGTGCGGTCCTTGAACTCGTCGCGACCGAAGTAGGCCTGAGTGGCTCCGGTTGCGACGATCAGGCGACCGAAACCGATGGTGTGGCGTTCGCCGCCACCGACGTAGGTGACCTGATGGCTCTCGGGGTCGACGTCGACCACTCGGCCCAGACGCACATCGGCTGAGTCGTACTGCGCGAGAATGCGCCGGATCGGCGGGGCGATCTCGCCTGTCGAGATCATCCCGGTGGCTGCCTGGTAGAGCAGCGGCTGGAACAGGTGCTCGGTGGTGCTGGAGATCAGAGAGAACGTCACACCGGCCTTGCCCAGAGCCTTGGCCGCGGCCAACGCTCCGAATCCCGAACCCACGATGACGACGTCGTACGTTTTCACAGCACTTCCCTTTCCGAGCACACATTTCTTGTAGATCGAAGAACTACCTCCATGAAACTCCGCCGTTCCTGCGCTATCAACGCGAAAGTTGAAATAGCATCCATGAGCAGAACTCATGAATGGAGGTAGCCGTGGAGCTGCGGCAACTGAAGTACTTCCTCGCGGTCGGGGAAGAACTCAACTTCTCCCGTGCCGCCGAGCGGTGCTACGTCTCGCAGTCGGCGATCAGTCTGCAGATCTCCAAGCTCGAACGCGAGATCGGTGAGCCGCTGTTCGAGCGCACCTCACGCACAGTCCGATTGACAGTCGTCGGAGCACAATTGGTGTCCATCGCCCGCCACATGGTGGAGCTCGAACAGGCAGCGTTGGCGCTGACGACCAGGCGTCGAAACCAACTCCGCCTCACCGGAAACATGACTTTCGCCGCGAACGCCATCTCGGCGATCGTCGCGGTACGCGAACGCCATCCCGACGCCGAGATCGACTTCGTTCTCAAACGATTCGCAGAACAGATCGAAGCGGTGACGTCGGGTGACTGCCAGGTGGCACTGATCCGCGGCAGCGTCGAACGCTCCGGTCTGCACGTCACCGAACTGTGGACCGAGGACCTCGTCGTCGTCCTCGCAGAGGGCCATCCCCTGGCCGGGGAACCCAACCCGAGCCTGAGCCAACTCGCCGAATACCCACTGCTGCTGCCCAAACGAAGCGAGCAGATCCTGTTGCACCGCGTCATCGAACGCGAGATGAAACGCAGTGGGCTTCCACTGACCTTCGGCCCGCCGGTGGCGTCCGATCACACCGCGAGCGCCGAACTGCTCAACCACCCGCAATGTTGGTCGATCCTCTACGCCAGCACGGCCGAGAGCACACCCAAAACCGGCCTCGTCTTTCGCACCGAGGCCGACCGTCGGCTGCGACTACCCGTCTCGGCAGTGGTCGACGCGACCGTGCCGGCCACCGACATTCAACGCGATCTGGTTGCCGCGCTGGCAGATACGGCACCGGCCCAGCCCACAGCTCCGGTTCAGCCCACAGCTCCGGTTCAAGAAACAGCGCCGGAGAGCTGAGCGAAAGCAGCGTCCGCGGCGAACAGTTCGGCCCGGTCGAACGTCGACGTGGAGGCCATGACCTCGTCCGCGCCGGTGCGCTCGATCAGCTCGTCGAGCCGGGGCCGGACCTGCTCGGCCGTGCCGAGGATGGTTGCATCCAACGAGGATTCGATCCGATCTCGGGTGCGCGGCGTCCACCGCGTTTCGTCGATCGACGAGGCGGGTTCGAGCGCCGGAAATTCGCCCTCGCGCCGCGATCGCGCCATCGCCCATGCCTCCGGGAGTGCGAGACGGCGCGCGTCTGCTGCATCCGCGGCGATCGTCACATCGAGCGAGACGATCACGTACGGATCCGACAGTTGCGAACTCGGCCGAAAGTGCTTGCGATACAGCGCCAGTGGGTCGTCCCCGCGCAATACCGGGCCACCGACGACCACCGGCAGCCCGGCGCGGGCGGCGACCTCGAGACCGGCACCGGTCGCGAGCACGAACATCGGCGGCGGCGCGGTTGCCGGCCTCGCAGTCACAGGACCGGACCCGTCGAGATACGACCGCAGTTCGGCGACGTCGGCCTCGAACGTATCCGGGGCGTCGCGGTCTCGACGCAGGGCAGCGCGCACCGGCTCGGTGAACCCGAGCGACCGCCCGACGCCCAGGTCTACCCGACCCGGAAACAGCGACTCCAGCATCAGAAACTGCTCGGCCACGATCAGCGGTTGATGGTTGGGCAGCATCACCCCGCCGGATCCGACGCGAATGTGCGAGGTCTGCGACGCCACCGCCGCTGCGAGAACCGCAGGCGCGCCCGAAGCGATACCGGGTACAGCATGATGCTCGGCCACCCAGAACCGGTGCAGCCCGAGCTTTTCGGCGTGCACGCCGCGTTCGACGGTGTGACGGAGCGCTGCGGCGTCGTCGACGCCTGCCCTCGTGCGGGATCGGTCGAGCAGTGAGAAGAACACATCAGCTGCAACCGGCGAGGCGTCGGGCATATTTCTCGGAACGACCTGCTCATCGCGGACCGAATCTGTCCGCAATGGGGCTCATCATTGCTTCATGACTCTCACCATGAAGATCGAACTCATCACCGTCCCTGTCACCGACGTCGACCGCGCCAAGGAGTTCTACACCTCGATCGGGTTCGATGCCGACCACGACGCACGCCCGTGGGAAGGCATTCGGTACGTCCAACTCACTCCCCCGGGATCGGCGTGCTCCATCGCCATCGGCGAGGGCATCACCGACGCCGAACCCGGTGCCGGCGCAGGCATTCTGATGGTCGTCGACAGTGCCCAGGAGGCCTACGACCACCTCACCGCGGTGGGCCTGACCGTCGAGCAGCCGAAGGACGAGGGCTGGGGAACATTCGTGTACTTCGCGGACCCCGACGGCAACAAGTGGTCGCTGCAGCAGTTGCCGGCACAGCCCTAGTTCGGAAAGCCCTAGTTCGGAAAGCCCTAGTTCGGAAAGCCCTGGTTCGGTAAGAAAGCCAATCGCGCCAGGATGCCGCGGTGGTCGGAGCCGGGGACGGTCACGGCCTCCACCGAACGAACCCCCATGTCTGCCACCAGAACATGGTCGATGGCAATGACCGGCGGGTGCCAGGTGTGCGCCGGATACGTCCTGAGCATGCCTGCTCCGGTGGCCACCGCGGCGTCGACGAATCGGCCGTCCTGCAGATCGCGGTAGCGCCGGTGGTCCTGCGTGGCATTGAAGTCCCCGGCCACCACGACGGGTCCGTCGTCGGCGGGGATCTTGGCCAGCAGCTGCCGAAGCAGCCCGAGCTCACGTACCCATTCGGACGGCTCCCGCGGCCACGGCGGAACAGGATGGACCGCGAACACCAGCGGCCGGCCCGGCATCTGTACCCGAGCCGACAGCAGTTCGGTCACGAAGCCGTCGTGCCGCTGCTCGTCGGCGAGAGGAAATCGGCTGTAGATGCCGGTTCCGTTGCCTCCGGGTCCGGCGCTGACGTGGGCGTGCGGTAACAGCTCGGACAGCCTGGGTCGAAGACTCGCATCGGCCTCGGGCGTCAGCTCGACGAGAGTGAGCACGTCCGGCCGATGGTGTTCGACGAGCGCGATCAACGCATCCGGATCGGCCTGGCCCAGCCAGATGTTGGCGTGCAACACCGTCAGGTCCGACTCGCTCGGCCTCCGGGCGACGCGGCGGTAGCGGAGCCGGAACTGGGTCGCGACCGCCGCGGCAGAGACCGCCGATCCTGCCGCCAGCCCCCACCCACCGAAGGCCACACCTGCCAACACGGTTCCGGGCACAGCCGCGAGCATGAGGACATGTGCCAAAGCCGCAGCGACCGCCATCGGCTGCCCACGTCCGTCGAACAGGTGCGCGACGACCCCCGTGACCGCTACGACGAGCAGTAATACAGCCACCGATGCCGACACCATGAGCGGAGTCTGGCAGGCAAACCTGAGGCCGAGCTGGGAGCCGTCCCGAAATACGACCGGACCGTTGGCTTTCTTGTCGCAAACACGACAGAATCGGGAGCGCTGTCCGCGAGGTGTCCGAGGGGGAAGTACTGCCGTGAATAGAAGGCAACTGTTGCGGTTGGCCGCTGCCGGAATGCTCGGCGCCGCTGCAGCCCCGGTCCTGAGTTCGACCGGACTGCCCGGATCCTCCGTCGCCGGCGCTCTGCCGATCGGAGCAGACCGAATCCGGTCGTTGGTACCCGAACTGTTCGCCGACCCTCCCCGGCCACCGGACCACTCGCCCGTCATCGTCATCGGTTCCGGCTTCGGAGCCAGCGCCGCCGCCCTACGCATGGCCCAGGCCGGCACCGCGGTGACCGTTCTCGAGCGCGGACTGCGCTGGCCGCGCGACCCCTGGCGCGAAATCTTCACGGCGGACATGACGGCCGACGGCCGCGGACTGTGGCAGCAGACCTCGTTCACCAACATCACCGGTCTCCCTGTCGGACCGGTCGACCTCTTCGGCGGCGTCCTCGACACCACCCGCTACGAGAACCTCTCGGTCTGGCGCGGCGCAGCCGTCGGCGGCGGCTCCGTGGTCTACACCGGCGTCACCATCGCACCGAACAAGAAATTCTTCGACCTCTCGTTCGGCGGACGCCTGAACTACGACGAGATGGCAGCCACCTGGTATCCCAAGGCCCGTTCCATGCTCCGGCCGTCGGCGATGCCCGAGGACGTCTACAACAGCCCCAACTTCGCTCACTCACGAACCTGGGACGATCACGCCCGCCGTGCAGGCTTCCGCCCCGAAGCAGTCGACGGCAACTGGAACTGGAACGTCGTGCGCGACGAGATCGCCGGCCGCTCCCGGCCGTCCGCGACCGTCGGGGAAAGCACTTTCGGTAACTCCAACGGTGCCAAGCACGACCTGACCCAGAACTACATCCCCCAAGCCGAAGCCACCGGTAACGCGACGGTGTGCCACAGCCACCGCGTCGCAGCGATCGGCAGCGAATCCGGCGGCCGCTACCGCGTCGACATCGAACGCCTCGACCCGTTCGGCAACATCGTCGAGACCCGGACACTCACGTGCGACACCCTCGTCCTCGGGGCCGGATCCATCGGTACCACCGAACTGTTGATGCGCGCACGCACCACCGGAGCATTGTCGAACCTCAACGAATTCGTCGGCACCGGCTGGGGCACCAACGGCGACGCCTCGATGACCAGGTCCCTCGGACCGATGTCTGCCGGACCGCAGGCTGCGCCCTGCGCATCCCGCATCGTCGACGACTCCGGACTGCCCCTGACCGTCGAGAACTGGTACACCCCAGGCGTTCCCGTGAACATGGGCTTCCTCGGCTCACTCGGTATGACCATCGACCCGCTTCGGGGAAACTTCGGATTCGATTCCGCCGCAAACAGATTGACCCTGAACTGGCCCAAGGGTGGCAGCCGAGACACCGTCGAAGCCCTACGCGCCGTGCAGAATCGCATGGCGCAGGCCGGCGGCACCATCGTCGCCGCCGAACCGTTCACCCGCGATGTCGACGACACCTTCACCGCGCACCCCCTGGGCGGCGCAGTACTCGGCGACGCCACCGACGATTACGGTCGCGTCAAGGGCCACCCCGGGCTCTACGTCGTCGACGGTGCCCTGATCCCGGGCAGCACCGGTGCCGCCAACCCGTCACTGACCATCACCGCACTCGCCGAACGCAACGTCGCACAGATCATCGCCGACGGGCGCTGAGCCGTCTTTCCAGAGGTTTTACCCATGCACCATCCCGCCACCCGACTCGCCGAAAACCACGATCTGACAACAGCGGCCGACACACTGCGCGACGCATTTGCCGACTACCCATGGACGCGATGGGTGATCCCGGCCGAGGACTACCTGGCCACGCTGCAGGAACTCCAGCAGCTGTACCTACAACATGCGCATCGACACGGAATCGTATTGCTCACCGCCGACTACGCCGGGGTCGCTGCACTACTGCCCGCAAATGCCCCTCCGCCCGATGACGAATCCATCGCGCGGATCATCGAGCTACACGGAGATCGGATCGACCGACTGTCCTCCAGCGACGCGGCACCGGGGTCATGGACACTGGAAACGCTCGGCGTGCAACCGCATCGGCAAGGGCACGGGATCGGCGGACTACTGCTCGAGAAGGCCGTCGAGGAAGCTCAGCAACGTGGTGCCTCCGGGTTGGTCTTGGACACATCGGATCTGCGCAACGTTCGCCTGTACGAGCGGGCCGGGTTCCGTGTTTCGAGCCACGCCACACCGAGTGAGGGGCCCGAGGTGTGGTCCATGATCCGAACATTCGGCACGGGATGAGCCTGCGGCACCAGGCGCTACCCCAGCTGAATCTCCGGCCGCCCCTCGGGAACGGTGACCGTCATGGCCGTGCGAACCGGCTTACCCGGCGTCGACACGGCGTCGAGAACCCTTACCTCCGAACGCCATTCGGTGGGTGTCAGGGTGCTGCGCAGGTAGCCGCGACGGGCGTTTCCGTACTTGACGTGGGGTGAACCGTCGGCGATCGCAGCACCGGTCTTGTCGATGACGGCACCGTCCTTGCCCGACGCGATGGACGTGGTGGCGATCTCGACTCCCTGCAACGGCGAGACCTGATCCTGGTAGTCGCGTCGCAACTCCGAGACGATCGTCCGGTGGATGTCGCCGACGATCGACGCCACGTTCTTCGTGCCACGATCCCTGGCTCCGTCGAGAATTCGATGCCGGGACGCTTCGTAGCCGCTCCACGGATCCATGCCGACCTTCCGGTCGTTGCCCTGTCCCTGCGCGAGATCGGACATGACGGTCTGATGCGCCAGGAAGTTCCACCTCGACGGTGACGCGAATCCGTCGAGGATCCATTGTTCCTGTGCCGCACCGGTGATGGTGCGCGCCGGATCCGCCGTCTCGGCGTCCTGCGCGTGCTCACCGTCTCCATGAGCCTGATCGCTGCGGTACTGCCGGGTGTCGAGTACCGAGAAGTCCACCAGATCACCGAACGAGAACCGGCGATAGACCTTCATGTCCGGGCCGACGGGCCGCAGGTTCGCGCGCACCGGAGTGTTCTCCCACCACGCCTTGAACGCATCGGCCCTCCGTAGCAGGAACTCTCGTGGATCGTCGTTGTCCTGGCTGATCTGCGAGGCCCAGTTGTTGTCCACCTCGTGGTCGTCGAACGTCGAGACGAACGGTGCCGACGCATGTGCCGCCGCCAGATTCTCGTCTGCCTTGTACAGGGCGTACCTATCGCGATAATCGGCCAGCACCATGGTTTCTCGGGCCGCCGACTCGGTGCGCGGCTCGCCCGCCCGCGCACCCTCGTTCTTGATCGCGTACTCGTAGATGTAGTCGCCCAGAAAGAACACCACATCGAGATTCGAGGCCGCCAGGTCCTGGTACGCGCCGAAGAACCCGTCCTCCCATTTCTGGCACGAGGCCCAGGCGAAATCGAGGGTGCTCAGCGGCTGCCCAAGTGCGGGTGCAGTTTTGGTGCGACCGACGGGACTCGCATGTGGGCCGACCAGGAAACGGTAGAAATATGCGCGCGCCGGCTCGAGCCCGCGCACATCGACGTGAACGGACCAACCGTCGGATTCGGTTGCCAGCTCGATACCCTGCGCTGCGATACGACCGAACTTTTCATCGGCAGCAATCTGCCACTGGACCGGCACCACGCCGGGCGTCATGCCGCCCAGCGGGGCGAACGGATCGGTGGCGAGTCTGGTCCACAGCACCACCGAATCGGGCAACGGATCACCGGAGGCAACACCGAGACGGAAGGGATAGTCGGGGGTGATCACGGACTGCGCACCTGCAGTCGCGGATGTCCCCGCGAGCTCGGGCGTGAAGGCAAGCGCCCCCACCAACGCACTCCACGTCAGAAACTGTCGACGTGTGGCTCCGGCCCGCAGCGAAATGTCGCGGCCGATCCTGACGTCGTTACCTCGGTTCACCATTGCCCGAGACTCTCGTGCCCGGGCAAACTACATCCGTCATCGATTCGACGCAGAAATGAACACGGTAGATCCATTCGATTCAGGACCGTAACCGTCCGCGATCTCGGGAATCGTCAGGGCATGACGAACATCGACCGCACAGGATCCCAGATCGACCACCTCAATATCGGCGTCGCCGATCTCGCCGCCAGTGCCGAGTTGTACGGTGCCGCTCTGGCACCGCTCGGCATCACCGAGATCATGCGCGTGCCGCTCACACCCGAAGCGAACCAGCTCGCCATGGTCGCATTCGGCTGGGCGCAGGTGAAGCCCTTCTTCTGGATCGTCGACGCACCGGGTCGGCCATCGGCCCCCACACCCATCTCGCGTTCAGCGCCCCGGACCGCACCACAGTCGACGCATTCCACGCGGCAGCACTGTCGGCGGGCGCGACCGAACTCCGGCCTCCAGGACTACAGCCGGAATACCACGCGACCTACTACGGATCCTTCGTGCGGGACCTCAACGGCATCGACCTCGAGGCCGTGTGTCACCACGGATGAACCAGGTCGTCATCCGAGATTTCAGAGTCGGTCATCGAGGCGATTCGAGCGCTGGTCGGGCCCTCCGCGGGTCTGACATTCGCCGTCACTGCCGAGCCCACCGCCCTGGGTGACGTCGCCCGAATCTCCTGGGCACTGTCGCCGCCCGACGCCCCCGCCGTAGTCTCGGGCCAGGACTTCGTCGTCGTGAAGAACAACCTGATCACCGAGCTGTACACGTTCATCGACCAGCCATAGCCGGCCACCCACAAGACTCGACACCGCCGACGCACGCGTCAGATGAGCCGCGCCCCGGGGCCCGCCTTGCCCAGCTCGTCGCCTGGATTGAGCAGACTGCATTTGTTGAGGGAGAGACATCCGCAGCCGATGCAGCCGGTGAGTTGCTCCTGCATCCGCGCAATCGACTGCTTCCGATCCTCCAACCGCTGGTTCCATGCAACCGAAATCTTGGCCCAGTCGCGCTTGTTCGGGGTGCGCCCCGACGGTAGGGACGCAAAGACCTCGGCCACCTCGGCAAGCGGTATTCCGAACCGCACCGCCACCTGAATCAGCGAGATCCGCCGAATCGCGTGACGGGGAAACTTTCGGACGTTGCCCGCCGTCCGCTCGGCGGGAACGAGCCCGAGAGTCTCGTAATACCGGACCGCGGACACTGCGGCGCCGGTTCTGGCCGCGATCTCCCCGATGGACAACAGTTCGTCACTGATACGGATCATGCTGCCTCCCAGCCGACACGACGAGTTGATCTCAAGTGCACTCGAGATCGTAGCCTTCCACACCATGCACTCCCCCACCGAATCCACGACCGGAACCTGGCGACAGCTGCTCGGCGCTCGCTACCTCGGCACCGCTACCGTTCTCGCCGGCGGCGTCGCGCTGTACGCCACGAACGTCTACCTGACGACCAGCCTGCTCCCCACGGCCATCGACGAGATCGGCGGCCAGCGCTACTACGCCTGGACTGCAACGGTTTTCCTCGTTGCGTCCGTCATCTCCTCGATGCTGGTCAGCAAAGTTCTGGCCGCCCGCGGACCTCGCGGTGCCTACCTGATCGGCCTGACGGTCTTCGCTCTCGGCACCGTCGTGTGTGCCGTCAGCCCCACGATGGAACTCTTACTGGTGGGCCGCACAATCCAGGGCGCAGGAGGTGGCCTACTGGCCGGACTCGGCTACGCCGTCATCAATGCCGCACTGCCGCAACACCTCTGGACGCGAGGTGCGGCTCTGGTCTCGGCCATGTGGGGTGTGGGAACGTTCGCCGGACCGGCCGTCGGCGGCATCTTCGCGCAATTCGGAGCCTGGCGAATGGCCTTCGGTGTGCTCGTTCTCGCAGCTATGGCCATGGCTGCCCTCATCCCGCGAGCACTGCCCGCCCACACCGCTGAGGCCACCGAACCCAGCCCGGTACCGACACTGTCGCTGACCCTGCTCACCACGGCTTCCTTGCTGGTGAGCATCGCCGGCGTGGTCTCCAACCTCGCGATCACCGCCGCAATGGTCCTGGGAGGAGCACTCCTGCTGATCGCCTTCGTGGCCGCCGACCGTCGCGCAGCGCACGGCGTGCTCCCCCCGTCGACCTTCGGCGCGTCCGCGCTGAAATGGATATACCTGACCATCGTGGTCCTCGCCGTCGCGTCCACAGTGGAGACCTTCATCCCACTGTTCGGCCAACGTCTCGCCGGATTGGCACCGCTGGCCGCCGGATTCCTCGGAGCCGCACTGGCGCTCGGGTGGACACTCGGCGAGATACCGAGCGCGTCGGCCACCGCTCCACGCGTCGTACGACGCATCGTCATCGCCGGCCCGATCCTCGTCGCCGCCGGATTGTGCATCGTGGCAGCGTTTCTCACCGACCAGGCAGGTCCCGGTTCGATCACTACGTGGGTAGTGGGTCTGCTCGTCGCGGGCGTCGGAATCGGAATCGCGTGGCCACACTTGGCCGTCGGTGCCATGACATCGGTCGCCGAACCGGGCGAAGGCGCACGAGCCTCGGCCGCCATCAACACTGTTCAGCTGATCGCCAACGCCTTCGGAGCAGCTCTGGCGGGCGTCCTGGTGAACCTCGGAGAACCGGCGACAGTGGGATCGGCTCAGTTGCTGCTGTTCACCTTTGCGGCGCTCGCATTCATCGGTGTTGCAGCGGCGGCGCGATCGCAGCGCGCGTAGGTTGTCGGCTGCCCGGATCAGGTCTGGACGACCCAGATCGAATTGCCGTCGGGGTCTCGCAAGGCGAACATCGGCGGCACGCCGTCCACCTCTTCCATGAAGTCGTCGAGATCGACGCCGCCGAGAGCGCTGAGCCGCTTGTGCTCGGCCGCGACATCGGCAGTCTCGACACCGATGGATCCACCGCCGGGCGTACCTCCCATCGGCGGGTTCAGGGCGAGCCGCGCCGTCGAACCCGGCGGGGCCACTTCCAACCACCGGTATTCACTCTCGGGACCGAAGCGCAGATCACCGCGAATCTCGAACCCGAGAACGCGGGAGTAGAAATCGAGGGCTGCGTCCTGATCGGCGACGGTGAACATGGCCACGCCGATGTTCACGATTGTGCTGGGTGTTTGCTCGGTCATACCGGTACCGACTCGAGTGCCGCGGCAAACTCACCGCGCCCCCTCCACATAGAACAAAGCCCCGCACCGACCGAAGTCGATGCGGGGCTTTGCTGGTCACGCCCTGTCGTCGTGAGTGGAAACTCGTAGTGGGCTACGAAGTTCCGCTCACGTGCGACGGAGTCGCTCTAGCGGTATTCGTTGGAGAAACCGTAGTCGTCGAGCGGCACTGCAGCACCGGTTCCCTGGCCGAAGCCGTCCGGGCTGTAGTACTGATCGTCGTACGACGGCACCGCGTATGCCGCGGCACGTGCCTCTTCGGTCGGCTGCACCGTGATGTTCCGGTACCGGTTGATGCCGGTACCAGCCGGGATGAGCTTACCGATGATGACGTTCTCCTTGAGACCTATGAGCTTGTCGCTACGGCAGTTGATCGCCGCGTCGGTGAGCACACGAGTGGTCTCCTGGAAGGACGCTGCCGACAGCCACGAGTCGGTGGCCAGCGACGCCTTGGTGATACCCATCAGGACCGGACGTCCGGCTGCGGGCTCGCCACCCTCGGAGACGACGCGACGGTTGCTCGACTCGAATTCGCTGCGCTCGGTGAGTGAACCGGGCAGGAATTCGGTGGAGCCGCTGTCGATGATCGTCACGCGACGGAGCATCTGGCGCACGATCGTCTCGATGTGCTTGTCGTGAATCGACACACCCTGCGACCGGTACACCTCCTGGACCTCGTTGACGAGGTGGATCTGCACCTGACGGGGACCCATCACGCGCAGGACCTCGTGCGGATCGGCAGCACCTTCCATGAGCTGCTGGCCGACCTCGACGTGGTCACCGTCCGCCAGAAGGCGCTCGGTGCCGTCGTCGTGCTTGAAGACGCGCAGACGCTGACGCTTGGAGAGCTTGTCGTAGACAACCTCTTCGCCGCCGTCGTCCGGGACGATGGTGATCTTGTAGAAACGATCGCCGTCCTCGAGCTGGATGCGTCCCGACACGTCCGCGATCGGAGCCTTGCCCTTCGGCACACGTGCCTCGAACAGCTCCTGCACGCGAGGCAGACCGCCGGTGATGTCATCTCCGGCGACACCACCCTGGTGGAAGGTACGCATGGTCAGCTGGGTTCCGGGCTCACCGATGGACTGTGCGGCAACGATACCGACGGCCTCACCGATGTCGACCAGCTTGCCGGTGGCCATCGAACGGCCATAGCAGGTGGCGCAGACGCCGGTTCCCGTGGTGCAGGTGAGCACCGAGCGAACCTTGACCGACGTGATGCCCGCAGCGAGCAGCGCGTCGATGGCCGGGTCACCGAGATCGTGTCCGCGAGCGACGATGACCGTGCCGTTCTCGTCGACAGCGTCGTTCGCCAAGGTGCGGGCGTACGTGCTGGTCTCGACGTGAGCGTCGCGGATCATCTTGCCGTCGGCGGTCTTCTCGGCGATCGTCGTGACGATGCCGCGCTCGGTGCCACAGTCGGTTTCCCGAACGATGACATCCTGCGAGACGTCGACCAGACGACGCGTCAGGTAGCCCGAGTCGGCGGTACGAAGCGCCGTGTCGGCCAGTCCCTTACGAGCACCGTGCGTGTTGATGAAGTACTCGAGGACCGTCAGGCCTTCCTTGAAGGAAGACTTGATCGGACGCGGGATGAACTCACCCTTCGGGTTCGTCACCAAGCCCTTCATGCCGGCGAGCGAGCGAACCTGAGTCATGTTTCCGGCTGCGCCGGACTTCACGATCATCGGGATCGGGTTGTCGTCGGGGAAGTGGGCCTCCATGGCCTTACCGACCTGCTCGGTCGCGTCCTGCCAGATCTTGACCAGTGCGGAGTTGCGCTCGACCTTGTCGAGTGCGCCACGCTGGTACTTCTTCTCGATCTGATCGGCCTGAGCCTCGAAGGTCTCCATGATCTGCGGCTTCTCCGGCGGCACGAGGACGTCGGAGATCGAGATGGTGACACCCGAACGCGTGGCCCAGTAGAAGCCTGCGTCCTTGAGCTTGTCGACGGTCTGTGCGACGACGATCATCGGGTAACGCTCGGCGAGATCGTTGATGATGGTCGACTGACGCTTCTTCGGCATCTGCTCGTTGACGAACGGGTAGTCCGCCGGAAGCAGCTCGTTGAAGAGCACGCGTCCCAGAGTGGTCTCCGCGGTCCATGCGTCGCCGCGGTTCCAGCCCTCGGGGAACAGCTCGTTCTCGATGTCACGCGGCGGGCGCTGCGTGGTGAGACGAACGCGAATCTGCGACTGCACGGTCAGCGATCCACGATCGACGGCCATCTGAGCCTCGGCCGGGGAGGAGTACGCCCCGAACTCGGCCTGATCGGTCGATGCGTCGACGCGCTCGCCGACAGCACCGGCATCGAGACGTGTCAGGTGGTACAGACCCGTCACCATGTCCAGACGCGGCATGGCGAGCGGACGGCCCGATGCCGGCGAGAGGATGTTGTTCGACGACAGCATCAGCACGCGTGCCTCGGCCTGAGCCTCGGCGGACAGCGGGAGGTGGACAGCCATCTGGTCACCGTCGAAGTCGGCGTTGAACGCCTCACACACGAGCGGGTGCAGCTGGATGGCCTTGCCCTCGACGAGCTGAGGCTCGAACGCCTGGATGCCCAACCGGTGCAGGGTGGGTGCACGGTTCAGCAGCACGGGGTGCTCGGCGATGACCTCTTCGAGAACGTCCCACACCTGCGGACGCTGACGCTCGACCATGCGCTTGGCCGACTTGATGTTCTGCGCGTGGTTCAGATCCACCAGACGCTTCATCACGAACGGCTTGAACAGCTCGAGTGCCATCAGCTTCGGCAGACCACACTGGTGCAGCTTGAGCTGCGGGCCGACGACGATGACCGAACGGCCCGAGTAGTCGACGCGCTTGCCGAGGAGGTTCTGACGGAATCGACCCTGCTTGCCCTTGAGCAAGTCGGAGAGCGACTTCAGCGGACGGTTACCCGGTCCGGTGACCGGACGTCCACGACGGCCGTTGTCGAACAGGGCGTCGACCGACTCCTGCAGCATCCGCTTCTCGTTGTTGACGATGATCTCGGGAGCACCGAGATCGATCAGACGCTTGAGGCGGTTGTTGCGGTTGATGACGCGGCGGTACAGGTCGTTGAGGTCGGACGTCGCGAAACGGCCACCGTCGAGCTGCACCATCGGACGAAGCTCCGGCGGGATGACCGGGACAGCGTCGAGAACCATGCCCATCGGCGAGTTACGGCCGGCCTGGAACGCAGCGACGACCTTCAGACGCTTGAGCGCGCGCAGCTTCTTCTGACCCTTGCCACTGCGGATGGTCTCGCGAAGAGATTCCGCCTCGGCATCGATGTCGAAGGTCTGCATGAGCTTCTGGATCGACTCTGCACCCATGGCACCGGTGAAGTACTCGCCGTACCGGTCGATGAGCTCGCGGTAGATGAGCTCGTCGACGATGAGCTGCTTGGGGGCGAGCTTGGTGAACGTGGTCCAGATCTCTTCGAGACGATCGAGCTCACGCTGCGCGCGGTCACGGAGCTGACGCATCTCGCGCTCGCCGCCGTCCTTGACCTTGCGGCGCACGTCGGACTTGGCACCCTCGGCTTCGAGCTCGGCGATGTCGGCTTCGAGCTTCTGCGCACGAGCCTCGAGATCGGCGTCGCGCTGATCTGCGACGGCCTTCTTCTCGACCTCCATCTCGGCCTCGAGCGTCGAGAGCTCGTTGTGACGGAGCTCGTCGTCGACCGTGGTGATGACGTAGGCAGCGAAGTAGATGATCTTCTCGAGATCCTTCGGAGCCAGGTCGAGCAGGTAGCCCAGACGCGACGGCACACCCTTGAAGTACCAGATGTGCGTGACCGGAGCGGCCAGTTCGATGTGGCCCATGCGCTCACGACGCACCTTGGCGCGAGTGACCTCGACGCCACAGCGCTCACAGATGATGCCCTTGAAGCGGACGCGCTTGTACTTGCCGCAGTAGCACTCCCAGTCCCGGGTGGGGCCGAAGATCTTCTCGCAGAAGAGGCCGTCCTTCTCGGGCTTGAGCGTGCGGTAGTTGATGGTCTCCGGCTTCTTGACCTCGCCGTAGGACCACTGACGGATGTCGTCCGCAGTGGCAAGGCCAATGCGAAGTTCATCGAAGAAGTTGACGTCGAGCACGTAACTTCCTTTCCCCGTTATGGGTGTTGTGCTGGAAGAGCAAATGAGAGAAACGCCTCCGGGCCTGCAGTGACGCAGGCCCGGAGACCACAGAACTACTGAGCGAGGTCGTCGACCGTGGCAGCTTCGTTGCGGGAGAGGTTGATTCCCAGGTTGGCTGCGGCACGCTCGAGGTCTTCGTCGTCACCGTCGGCCATCGTGATGGCAGCGCCGTCCGAGGACAGCACCTCCACGTTGAGGCACAGCGACTGGAGCTCCTTGAGGAGCACCTTGAAGGACTCGGGGATACCGGGCTCGGGAATGTTCTCGCCCTTGACGATCGCCTCGTACACCTTCACGCGGCCGACAACGTCGTCCGACTTGATGGTGAGAAGCTCCTGCAGCGTGTACGCGGCACCGTAGGCCTGCATGGCCCAGCACTCCATCTCACCGAAGCGCTGTCCACCGAACTGAGCCTTACCACCGAGGGGCTGCTGCGTGATCATCGAGTACGGCCCGGTCGAACGAGCGTGGATCTTGTCGTCGACCAAGTGGTGCAGCTTGATGATGTACATGTAGCCCACCGACACCGGGTACGGGAACGGCTCGCCGGAGCGGCCGTCGAACAACGTGGCCTTTCCGTCGGAGCCGACCATCTGCTCGCCGTCGCGGTTGGGAATCGTGCTCTCCAGCAGGCCGGCGAGCTGATTCTCCTTGGCACCGTCGAACACCGGGGTGGCGATGTTGCTGTCGGCCGGAGCCGCCAGCATCTCCTCGGGCAGACGCTCGGCCCAATCGGGCTTGCTGCCGTCCGCGGCGATCTGCACGTTCCAACCGGTCTTGCCGATCCAACCCAGGTGGGTTTCGAGGACCTGCCCGATGTTCATACGACGCGGAACACCGTGGGTGTTGAGGATGATGTCGATCGGGGTGCCGTCGGGCAGGAACGGCATGTCCTCCTGCGGGAGGATCTTGCCGATGACGCCCTTGTTGCCGTGGCGGCCGGCGAGCTTGTCGCCGTCCTGGATCTTGCGCTTCTGAGCCACGTAGACGCGGACCAACTCGTTGACGCCGGGAGGCAGATCGTCGTCGTCGTCGCGCGAGAAGACGCGGATGCCGATGACCTTTCCGTTCTCGCCGTGCGGAACCTTGAGCGAGGTGTCGCGAACTTCGCGAGCCTTCTCACCGAAGATGGCGCGCAGCAGGCGCTCTTCGGGGGTCAGCTCGGTCTCGCCCTTGGGCGTGACCTTTCCGACCAGCACGTCGCCGTCACGAACCTCGGCACCGATACGGATGATGCCGCGCTCGTCGAGGTCAGCGAGGACCTCGTCGGAGACGTTCGGGATGTCGCGAGTGATCTCCTCGGCACCGAGCTTGGTGTCGCGAGCATCGATCTCGTGCTCCTCGATGTGGATCGAGGTGAGAACGTCCTCTTCCACGAGGCGCTGCGACAGGATGATCGCGTCCTCGTAGTTGTGGCCCTCCCACGGCATGATCGCCAGCAGCAGGTTCTTGCCGAGTGCCATCTCACCGTTCTCGGTGCAGGGGCCGTCGGCGAGGACCTGGCCGGACTCGACGCGCTGTCCCTCGTCCACGATCGGACGCTGGTTGGCGCACGTGCCCTGGTTGGAACGCGCGAACTTGCGCATCCGGTAGGTCTTGCGCGATCCGTCGTCGGCCATGACCGTGACGTAATCGGCGGAGACCTCTTCGACGACACCGGTCTTCTCGGTGATGACGACGTCACCGGCGTCGACAGCTGCACGCAGCTCCATGCCGGTACCGACGATCGGAGCCTCGCTGCGCACCAGCGGGACGGCCTGACGCTGCATGTTCGCGCCCATCAGGGCACGGTTGGCATCGTCGTGCTCGAGGAACGGAATCATCGCGGTCGCGACGGAGACCATCTGTCGCGGCGAGACGTCCATGTAATCGATGTCGTCGGACGAGACGAACTCGACCTCTCCACCCTTACGACGGACGAGAATCTTGTCCTCGACGAAGTGACCCGAATCGTCGACCGGAGAGTTCGCCTGCGCGAGCGTGTGGCGATCCTCCTCGTCGGCGGTCAGGTAATCGACGTCGTCGGTGACCTTGCCGTCGACGACCTTGCGGTACGGGGTCTCGATGAAGCCGAACGGATTGACGCGTGCGTACACCGAGAGCGATCCGATCAGGCCGATGTTCGGGCCTTCCGGGGTCTCGATGGGGCACATGCGGCCGTAGTGCGACGGGTGAACGTCGCGGACCTCGAGGCCGGCGCGCTCACGAGAGAGACCGCCGGGTCCCAGTGCCGACAGGCGACGCTTGTGCGTCAGACCCGACAACGGGTTGTTCTGGTCCATGAACTGCGATAGCTGGGAGGTTCCGAAGAACTCCTTGATCGCAGCGACGACGGGACGGATGTTGATCAGGGTCTGCGGCGTGATCGCCTCGACGTCCTGAGTCGTCATACGTTCGCGCACGACGCGCTCCATGCGGGACAGGCCCACGCGGATCTGGTTCTGGATGAGCTCGCCGACGGTACGCAGACGACGGTTGCCGAAGTGGTCGATGTCGTCGACCTCGACCGGAACCTCGACGCCGTCGGGTGCGGTCATCGAGGTCTCACCTGCGTGCAGACGCACGAGGTACTCGATGGTCGCGACGATGTCTTCCTCGGTGAGGGTCGACGCCACGATGGGCTGACCCGAGTTGAGGCCGAGCTTCTTGTTGATCTTGTAGCGACCCACGCGAGCGAGGTCGTAGCGCTTGTCCTTGAAGAACAGGTTCTCCAGCAGGGTCTGCGCCGACTCCTTGGTCGGCGGCTCGCCCGGACGCAGCTTGCGGTAGATGTCGAGGAGCGCCTCGTCGGTACCGGCGGTGTTGTCCTTCTCCAGGGTGGCCATGAGGATCTCGGAGAAGCCGAAGCGCTCCGTGATCTGCTCGGTGGACCAACCGAGAGCCTTCAGCAGCACCGTGACGGGCTGACGACGCTTGCGGTCGATGCGGACACCGACGGTGTCGCGCTTGTCGACGTCGAACTCGAGCCATGCACCGCGACCGGGGATCACCTTGACGCTGTGCAGGTCCTTCTCGGTGGTCTTGTCGATCGAATGATCGAAGTAGACGCCCGGAGAACGCACCAGCTGCGACACCACGACACGCTCGGTGCCGTTGATGATGAAGGTGCCCTTGTCGGTCATCATCGGGAAATCACCCATGAAGACCGTCTGGCTCTTGATCTCACCGGTGTTGTTGTTGATGAACTCGGCCGTGACGAACAGCGGAGCCGCGTACGTCATGTCCTTGTCCTTGCACTCATCGGTCGAGGCCTTGACCTCGTCGAATCGTGGGTCGGAGAAGGAGAGAGACATCGAGCCCGAGAAGTCCTCGATCGGAGAGAGCTCGGTCAGGATGTCCTCGAGTCCACCGGCGACACTGCTGTCTCCGCGGGCGGCGGCACGGTCACGCCAACTCTGCGCACCTACCAGCCATTCGAACGAATCCGTCTGTACATCGAGGAGACCGGGTACCTCCAACGGCTCGCGAATGTTCGCGAACGAAACCCTCCTCGGGGCTCCCGGTGTTCCGACAACTGCCTTGGTCTGGCTAGAGACTGCCAAGATGCGTCCTTCCAGCACCTCACGCGGGTCGCTCGTGCAGTGCGACCGCCGCTGTATCTGTTTGCTATATGTGGGGCGAATTTCGGCTGGTGCAACCAGACCGAATCCCCATCACAGCGGCCCGAAAACGTGCTTTCGGGTAACAGCGATCGAGAGGTGGACAGGAGGCAGCCAGCGCAACGTCCAAAGGTACCCCAAATGTGCGCAGAGCGCAACGGGGGCATCAAAAGTAGCACCCGGGGTCCATTCGTGCGCTGACTCGACGAAAGCGTGTCGCCTGCCGTACGCCCGATGCCGCTGCGCTTCAGAACCGCTGGGGGTGCTCCTGACGACAAGAGTGACCCTTGAGCCTTCCTTCGTCAAGAGGTTCGGCCCGATCCGTTTTCCGTGAGACCCGTTTTCCGTGAGACCGCACTCGAACCGGTCGCGTCGATGGACCATTGCACCGCCGAGACGTATGCAAGGGTCCATTGACGCAGACGGCAGGGGCGGGGGCGGGGCGGGGCTGCGGGCGGGGACACCGACGCGCCCCGCCCCTGCCGACTACCGGGCGCTCTCCCGCCACCGCGTGGCCTCGGCGAGCGCGAAGCCGTGCAGATCGGCCAACTCACCCAACCGTTCGACGCTCTCGCCGTCGAGGGTGGCCCCGACACTGCGCAGTCCGAACTCAGCCGACAACGCGATCAGCATCGTCTCGGCCATACAGGCGTAGGTCAGCCCAGGAGCCAACCCGTAGGTCAGCCCGAAATCCGAACCCGCCGGCACCTGCACGATGCCGCCGTCGAACACCGTGACGTCCGGCCGCTCACTGCGCACGTCCCGGCCGATGTTCGGCGGCTGCGCCACATCGCAGACGATGGCACCCTCCATCAGATCCGTCGGATCGATCAACGCATGTGGTGCCGACGTCGCAGCGATGACGATCAACGAATCATGCACCGCAGCAACGGGATCGGTGAAGAACCCCAGGTGCCGCGACCTGATCAGATCGTCCAGATCACCGTCGACAGCGTGCGCGGCGGCGGCCAGCTCCCCCGACCCCGCACCCGCCCGAGCGCTCGCCACCATCTCCTGCGCAGCCGCCCACAGCTTGGGAGCGATCACCGAACTCTCCCCCTGCCTACCGACCAGCACGACGGCACCGACCTCGCCGGCCAACTGCCTGCCGATGGTTCGCCCGATCGCCCCGGCGGCACCGAGAATCGTCACCCGAGCCCGCGCGACATCGATTCCGCGTTCACGGCACACGCGTCGAACAGCCCGCAGACTGGCCGCAGCGGTGAACGTGTTGCCGGTGGTGATGGGACGCGTCGTCGCGCCGAGACCCAACCCGTTGACGGTGATCACCGACGAGTAACCGCCCAACCCGACGACCGTTGCACCGCGTGAGATCGCCAGCTCGACGGCACCGCCCACCACTGCCAGCGCACGCTGGGTCGGCAGCTGCAGCAACTGCTGAGAGGTGTACGGCAGCCCGATCAGATCACCGTGCGCCGTCGCGTCCCCGCCTCCGACGACCCGGCCACTGCCGATGACGAACGACGCGGGTTCGAGCTCGGACGTCGACGCCGCGAACCGCTCGAGCAAGTCCTGTCGCTCGGAGTCGTCGAACACCTCGAGCGCCGGGTCGAATGCCGCGAAGAACCCGAGATCGAGGGGATGTGCGATGAACGCGAAACGTCGATCGGTGGGCCGTACCGCGATGTCGGGGGTACGCCCGGGACGCAGCGCCGCGAGGGCAGGCGGCGTGGCGACGGTCGGACGGCCCAACAGGTGCCCGAACAATCCGTCCATGTCTCCCGCTGCCGCGTAGCCCAACGCCCGGTCCAGTGCTGCGACCAGACGCGAGCACTGCACCCCGGACACCGTGAGCGGCGGCTCGATGCGAATCACCCTGTTGCCGAACAGAGTCGGAGCCACTCGGATCCCCTCGACATTGAGCAGGTACGAGCAGATCACCGCGGAGAGGTTGTGCTGATCTGCGATCGATCCGAGCAGCGACTGCCGTCCGACGAAGTTCACGTCCGCGGTGAGTTCGATGCCCAGCAACAGTCCGCGGCCGCGTACCTCGGTGACCACCGACGGATACTTCTCGGCCAGCGCGCTCAGATCGTTCTTCAGCCGATGGCCGAGTACTGCCGCATTCTCCACCACCGCGCAGCCGTCCCGAGTCAGTTCTTCGAGTACCGCGATACCCACCCGTGCAGCCAACGCGTTCCCCGCGAAGGTCGACGTGTGCCGTAGCGCGAAGCTCTCCCCCACCAACTCCGGGCGGCTCAGCACCGCGCCCACCGGCACGATCCCGCCACCGAGCGCCTTGGCGAGAGTAAGAATGTCCGGCACCACGCCGTCGTGCTCGGCTGCGAACATCCGGCCCGTCCGGCCGAGCCCGGTCTGCACCTCGTCGAGTGCCATGAGCACCCCGTGCCGATCGCAGATCTCCCGCACGCGGCGCAGGTATCCGTCGGGCGGGCACACCACTCCACCCTCACCCTGAATCGGCTCCACCAGAAACACTGCATAATGCCCGGGTGCTGCCGCCAGGGCCGCGTCGAGCGCATCCGAATCCCCGAACTCGATATGATCGAATCCCTCGACCGGAGCGCCGAAACCGTTCTGATACTTGATGTTTCCCGTCGCAGACAAGGCACCGAGGGTCTTACCGTGGAAACTGTTCGCGGTGGTCAGCACACCCAGCCGCCCGGTGTGCGCTCGGGCGATCTTGAGCGCGACCTCCGTCGCCTCGGTACCACTGTTGACGAACGTCGTTCGCGTCAACCCCTCGGGGGCCAAGCGCCCCAACCGATCTGCCAATTCACCGGCCGCGCTCAGCACCGAGGGCTGCACGAAAATTGCCTCCCCGCTGCAGCGAACGTCGTTGACCGCCTGCCAGATCGGAGTGGGACCGTGCCCGAACGGAAGGGCTCCGTACGCCCCCGCGAAGTCGAGATAGCGTCGGCCCGAGGCGTCGAACAGGACCGTCCCGTCGCCGCGCACGTACTCGCGATCCAGGTTCAGCGCAGACAACAAGCGGTACAGTTCGGGATTGACGTGCTCGGCAAAGCCCGATCGACCGGACCGGGATTCCAGCACGGAAAAATCGATAGTTGTGTCAGTCATGACCAGCATGCTCCGTTTTCATCGGATCCACCCCTGGCTGTCCGAGCGTGAAAATGGTTGTCCCGAACAACCAGGGCTCGTCCCAACCAGGACGCAAACGCGATGGTAGCTCGGCCCGAAGTCGGTGAGAGACGGCCGAAAACGATACGAAAAAACCCCGTCCGCGCAGGGCTTCTGCGTCGAACGGGGCCTGATCGAGCTATTGGTTGGAGCGACTATTGATCGTCGATGGCCGAGAGCTTCCAGGAGCCGTCGACCTTCTCCATGTTCACCGTCAACGGGCCCTCGGCGCTGCCCGACGCGACGCCGTTCTGCGTAGCGCTGATGTTCACATTGGCGAGCAGCTCGGCCTTGTCGTCCTCCAACCGCGTGACACCGATGTCCGTCACCATGGCCTCGGTACCCGTATTCGTTTGCACCACAGCAGATTTGGTTGTCTCAGCGGTGGAGTTGAACTCGTCGAGCATCGACTGATTGAGAACAGCGCGGGCCGCATCGAAATCGGCATCGATCGTCTCGGCCTTGTACGTGTACAGGGTCTGCAGCGCATCGGTCGCAGCCGAAGTGACCTCCTGGGTGGCCGCGGAATCCACCCACGCCGCATTGTCGATCGTGGCGAACGGCTTGAACGCGGCAACGGCAGCGAACGCGCCGAGCACCACGGCAATCACCGCGACGACGATCACGTGCTTGTAGCCGATACCCGACACCGGTCCGGAGGACGAGGCGCTTGCGATGGAGTCGGCAGCAGACTTGTCGGTTGCAGACTTGTCGGTTGCAGTTTTGTCGGTTGCAGGCTTGTCGACCGAAGGCTTCTCGGTTGCAGACTTGTCGGTTGCAGGCTTGTCGACCGAAGACTTCTCGGTTGCAGTTTTGTCGGTTGCAGGCTTGTCGACCGAAGGCTTCTCGGTTGCAGACTTGTCGGTTGCAGGCTTGTCGACCGAAGACTTCGCGAGTGACGGCTTCTCGGTCACAGGCTTGTCGGTTGCGGGCTTGTCGAGAACCGGCTCGGTCGGCGTCGTAACGGCCTGCGACTCGGCGGCCGCCGATCCCTCGGCGTCGGTCGACGCCGTGTCGGTGTCGGCTGCAGTCGGCTTCCCGGTGCCGGCCACCTTGCGTCGAACCTTGCTGGTGGTGGTGGGTGGAACGATCTTGCGACGCTGGGGAGGCACTACAGAACTCCTTCGAAACTCACTTCGGTACAGACGGAAAACACCACTGCCAGATTCTCAGTTACCGCCGGAGTCCGGCTCGGGAGCAGGCGTCGCGTCCGTACCGGGGTCGGCCGCATTCGGATCGGCGGCATTCGGATCGGCGGGGCCGCCCGGTTCGTTCGGGATGACGGGGTTGGTGCTGGGGTTGTCGAGCGAGATCCGCGAACCGATCGGGTCGACCTTGTTGGTCTTCCACACCCCGTCGATCTCTTCCATGGCCAGGCTCATCGTCAGCTTGCTGCGCTCGATGCGGTCGGGCCAGGTAGTGGTCGTCGCGATGACCACGAGAGCGGTGGCGGTGTTCTCGTCCGTGCTCAGCTCGGTCAACGTTCCGTGCAGCACCTCGGCGTCGCTCTTGGCACCGGACTGACGAACCTGGTCGGTGATACCCGACCGCGTCTGCTCGAGGTCGTTGAGCATCAGGTCGCCGGTGATGGACGACTTCATGTTGTCGAACGACTGGTCGATGTTGGCCGCGTCGACAGTGTTGAGGTTGACGGCCGCTTGCTGAGCGCCGGTGAGAGCAGAGTCGCGGGTGTCCGCGGTGGGCTTCTGACTCAGCAACGCATTGCCCCAGCCGTATCCGAAGAACACGGCCGCTGCGAGGGCCGCCACGGCGATCACCGTGACGACGGCAAAGAGGATTTTCGCGGTCTTGTTACGCCCTGGAGTCGCTGAGGACTCCAGGGCTTCGGTGCTCGAGTTCACACTTTCCACCCTACTACTCGGTAATATCCGGCCGAACCACTCTCGGCCCGACGATAGTGCTGAGCAGCAGTTCCACCGATTTCACTACTTCGGCGTGACGCCGATCAGCGGTGCCAACTGGGTGGCAATGGGGTTGAGGTTCAGCTTCTCGGGATCGACCTTGGGCTTGAGGTCCCACGGCTGCGGCACGTCCGGATCGGCGAACACGATTCGGTTCGCGCTACGAACACCGGTGACGCTGCCCTGCGGCGTAGCGCAGTTCGCATCGAGGTTCAGCGGGTAGTTCTCCCGCGTCTCGTCGAAGTTCGGATTCTTCCGCTTCTCCTCGTCCAGGATCGCCTGGCTGCCCTCGTAGCCGACGGTGCACGGCGGCGGGTTGTTGGTTTCGAGCAACAGACCCTGATGGATCGTGCCGTCGTCCGGGACGATCGTCGAGATACCGGCACCGAGTGCAGGCAGGAACGTCAGGAACGGACGAAGCGCAACGTACCGAGGTTCGGCCTGAGCAGCAACCAGGGCCAGGTTGTTGATATCGGTCGTCAGAGCAGGACCCGCATCGGTGATGAGGCCACCGAGCTGGTCGCCCGCCGCAGTACCGGTATCGATCAGGCGACGGATGTCCGGATCGCTCGACTTCAGCTGAGCCGTCACCTCGTCCAGGCTGGTACTGAACTGTCGAATCAGGTCCGACTGCTCGGACTGCGTGTTCAGCACCGGCACCGCATCGCGAACCAACGCGAGCGTCTGCGGCAGGGCCTCGTTTCCAGCCTCGGAGATGTTCCCGAGCGAATCGACGAGAGAAGCGAGATCGTTGCCCTTACCGTCGAATGCGACGCCGAGCTCGTTGACGACTCGCGTCAACGTCTCCAGCGGTACCGACCGAACCAGCGTGTTCGTGTTGGCGAGAACCTCTTCCACCGGCACCGGCGTGGTGGTGTCGGCCTGCGCAATCTGTGACCCTTCGACCAGGAACGGGCCCTGATCGGTCTCGGGCTGCAGGTCGACGTACTGCTCACCGATTGCCGATCGGTTGGCCACGACGGCCTTGGTGTCGGCAGGGATGTCGGGGCCACCGTTGTCGAGCATGAGCGCGACTCGGATGCCGTCCTCGGTCAGTTCCAGATCTCCGACGGTTCCCACCGGGACACCTCGGTAGGTGACCTCGGCGTTGGAGAAGATGCCACCGGAATCGGCGAGGTTCAGATCGACCTGGTACTGCCCGAAGCCGAGCATGTTGTCAAGTCGCACGTACTTGGCACCGACATAGACCGACCCCAGTACGGCGACCACGACGAAGAGGACCAATTGAATGCGAACCAGTCTCGATCTCACTGTCCAACTCCGAATCGCTCGAGCAGATCGTTCAACGGTGCGAACGGATCGGCCGGTGCGGGCGCGGCGGCCGCCGCTGCCTGCTCGTTCGCAGGTGCACCAGGGCCGGGAACCGGTGACGGGATGATCGGCGGCAACGGCAGCAGCGAGATCGTCGGCCAACCCGGGCGCGGTCCGTTGCCGTTGTAGTACGGATTCGACGGGTCGACGACGGGCAGCGTGTTGCCGTACTTGGGCTGGATGTAGACCGGATCGCCCTCCCCGACGCCGAAGTTGCGCAACGCAGTTCCGATCGACAGGTCGAGCGAAAGGAACAGGTTCGCCGAGTTGCCCTCGATGATTTTCTCGGTGCCGTCCGCGAACGGCAGGGTGGGGATCACCGCGAGCGAGCTCACCACGTCGTCCGCCGAATCGGCCAGGGCCTGGAGCGTGGGGCGTAGTGCCCGCAGGTCCGCGATGAGATCGTCCTTGGAACGGTCGATCACGTCGGTGCCGACGGCTCCGAGACGGTCGAGCGCTCCGAGCATCTCGGTCAGCTGCGGGCGCTGCTGCTCGAGAACCTCGGTGGCGATCGGCAAATCCTTCAGCACTGCGTCGATCTTGTCGGTCTGCGTGTTGACGCGGCCGCTGAGAGTGTCCAGCCCGTCGATGGCGCGGGTGATGTCGTCACGCTGCTGGTTGAGGCCGTCGATGAGGGTGTTCGCTTGCTGCAGAAGCTCTTTGGTTCTGCCTTCGCGACCGTCGAACGCCGTGCTCAGTTCCTTGACGATCGGCGAGAGCTGCCCGACACCGCCGCCGTTGAGCAGCAGCGAGAGCGCACCGAGTACCTGTTCGATATCGGTGGCATGGCGGGTGCGATCGAGCGGGATCGTGGCCCCGTCCTGCAGACGCGCTGCTTCCTCGTCGCCAGGAGGTGCCGAGAGCTGCACGAACTTCTCGCCCAACAGGTTGGTCTGTTGCACCGATGCGATCGCGTTGGCCGGAAGGTCGACGTCGGAATTCAAGATGACGTTGACGTCGGCGGTCCAGCCGTCGTTCGGGACCGTTATCGAGTCGACGCGGCCGACCGAGACGCCGTCGACCTTCACGGTCGACTGCGGGACGAGGTCCAGTACGTCGTCGAACTGCACCGTCAGGTTCAACGGGTTCTCACCGACGTCGGCACCGCCGGGCAGCGGTATCGCGTAGATGCCGGCCGACGAGCATGCTCCGGCCGACAGCGCCACCACGCACGCACCGGCTCCGACCACCAAAGAACGCTTCACTCGAGCTCGATTCCGATTCACAGAGGCTCTCACTGTCCCCCACCTCCGATGTACGACTGCTCCAGTCCGGGCATCGAGCTGTTTCCGAGCCTGGGCGAGACGACGCCAGGCACGGTGCCCGGCACGGACACGTTCTGCTCGATGTCGTTGGTGAGAACGCCGAACGGCAGCACGATCCGGTTCTGGTCTTTGATCGGGGCCTGGATCATCGTGGTGATGTTGGAGCACTGATCGATGATCGGCTGAATCTGCGCACCGAGTGCTTCGAAGCGCGGATCACCGGGAACCAGCTTTCCGAGATCGATGAGCTGACACAGGGTGCCGAGCGGATCCTGGGTCTCGTTCTGGAGATTGGCGCGCGTGGCGAGCGTTCCCGACTCGGCGTCGTAGGCGTTTACCAGGTTGCTGATGGCCAGCGGCAGCAACGTGAGCGTTTGCACCAGCTGCTCGCGGTTGTCGGCGAGTGTCTGCGTCGGAACCGTGAGACCGTTCGCGGCATCGGTCAGTTGGGTCCGGTTGTCCGCGACGAACGTCGCCACGTCGCCGAGCGAGACCGACAGCTGTTGGAGTGCAGCTCCGAGGTCCTCTCGCTGCCCCGACAGGAAACCGGTCAGGTCGGCCAACTGGGTGTTGAAGTTGCGTACCTGCTGATCGTTGACGGCCAAGGCGCTGACGAACGTCTGCAGGTTCTTGATCGTGTCGAACACGTCGGTGCGCGAGTCACTCAACGTTCGACCGGCGGCCGAGAGCTGGGTGATGCTGTTGCCCAACGCTTCACCGTTGCCGTCGAGGTTGGCTGCACCGGTGTTGACCAGATCTGTGAGAGCGCCGTCCTTGTTCGCGCCGTCCGGACCGAGGGCGGTGGACAGGTCGTCGATGGACTTGTACAGCTCGTCGACCTCGACGGGTGTTGCGGTTCGATCGCGACCGATCGTCGCGCCGTCGGCCATGGTGTCGCCGCCGGTGTAGGCGGGTGAAACCTGGACGTAGCGGTCGGCGACGAGCGACGGGGTGACCTGCACGGCCTTTGCGTCCACAGGAATGTCGACCCCACGGTCGACGCGGAGGACGACCTCCACGTCTTCGCCTTGCGGCGTCACGGAGTCGACCGTACCGACCTTGACGCCAAGCACGCGCACCTCCGAGCCGGAATAGATGCCGATCGACTTGTCGAAGTAGGCGGTGATCTTGGTCGTTCCGGCCCTGGTGAACAGCCACCAGCCGGCGACCGCGAGGACGAGCGCCACGGTCACGACGACGGCGATCAGCGCGAGCTTGTTCTTGCTTCTCGGTGCTGTCTGCGTGTCTGTCATCAGTTCCCCGCCAACGTATCGAGCGAGGGCTGGCGGTAACCAGGTATCAACGGAACTCCGGGCGGTGTGAGGTTTGCCAGCGTGATGTCTATCCACCGGCCGTTGCCGGTCAGATTCGTGTACAGCCGAATGAACGGTTCGTACAGCTTCAGCGCACGGTCGAGGTTGTCGTTGTTGCGCTGCAGGATCTCGATGGTGCCGTTGAGCTGCTGCAACATCGGGTTGATGGTGGCCTCGTTGTCGCGAACCAGGCCGGTCAGCTCTTGCGACACTCGCTGAGTGCCGGTGAGCAGCTGCGAGATGGCCTGCTGCCGATTGTTGAGCTCTTCGAGAAGCGGGCCCGCGTCGGTGATCAGTTGGTTGAACTGCTCGTTGCGGTCGGCCAGCACCTTCGAGGTCTCGCCGGTGGCCTCGAACAGCTTCTTCAGTTCCTCGTCACGGCTGGCCACGGTCTGCGATAACCGAGTCACACCGTCGAGCGAGGCACGGATGTTCGCAGGCGTCTCGGAGAACGCCTCGGACAGGGTCCGCATGCTCGTCGCCAGCTGATCGGTGTCGATGTCGCTGATGGTCGAGGCCGCAGCGGAGAACGCGTCGATCACGTCGTACGGGGACGTGGTGCGCTCGAGCGGAATCGGGTCCTTGGGGCTCAACGTCTCCGGACCGCTCGGGTCGAGCGCCAGATATTTCTGCCCCAGCACAGTCTTGATGGCGATGGCCGCTCGCGACTCGTTGCCGACCCAGGCGTCCTTGACCGTGAAGTCCACGAGCACCCGGTCGCCGTCGAGACGCACATCGGTGACCTTGCCGACCTTCACGCCCGCGATACGGACCTCGTTGGGCGGCTTGAGCCCTGCTGCCTCGCTGAACTCGGCGGTGTACACCGAACCCGCACCGATGATCGGGAGCCGGTCGAGAAAGAAGACCGACATCGTGGCGAGCAGGATGATTGCGATACCTAGCGCACCGATGGTGGCCGGACTACGACGAGATTTCATTGCTTGATCCCCCCAGCTTTGCAACGCGCTGCGGAGTTCGTGTACAGCGGCTGGTTGACGGTCGGCAGCCCGGTCGGCAGATTCAGATTCGGCGAACTACCCGGTCCGGCGACGATGTCGATACCGCACAGATAGAAGGTGAACCAGGATCCCTGCTGGGCCGTGCGAATGAGCTTCTCGAGTTTGACGGGCAGAATTCCGAGGACCGTGTCCACGTCGTCGCTTCGTCGGTTGACTGTCTCGGCCAACGTGTTCAACGCAGTCACCGAACCCTGGATCGACGGCCTGGTCGGCTCGAGCAGGTCGGCGGTCGCGTTGGTCAGGCCGGCGAGCGACGTCACGGCGGAGCCGACGACACCACGGTCGGCCGACAGGCCCGAGACGAGCTGCTGCGTGTTGACGATCAGGCTGTCGAGCTGCCCGTCGTTCTGGTTCACCGTCTCCAACACGTTGTTCAGATTGGTGATGACCTGCCCGATGACCTGATCCTTGTCGGCGACGGTGTTGGTCAGGGTCGCCGTATTGGTGACCAGTTCGTTGATGGTGCCCGACTCCCCCTGGAACACCTGAATGATCTGGTACGACAGCTTGTTGACGTCATCGGAGCTGAGCGTGGTGAACAGCGGGCGGAAGCCGTCGAAGAGCGTGGTCAGGTTCACCGCAGGCTTGGTCCGCTCCAACGGAATGGTGGCACCGTCGGTGATCTTCCGACCCTGATCTCCCGAACCCTGCTCGATGGCGATGTAGCGCTGGCCCACCAGGTTCCGGAATCGGATGGTCGCCGTCGAACTGGCCGGGAGCCAATCACGACTGCTCAGAGTGAAGTCCACCTTGGCTTCGCGCTCGTTGGCGATCTCGATCTTGTCGACCTGGCCGACACGAACGCCCGCGATACGAATCTCGTCGCCCTCGTTGAGAGACGTGACGTCCGTGAACACAGCCGAGAACTTGGTGCCGCCGCCGCCGCTGGAATTGGCGATGGTGAAGGCAAGGGTGGCCGTAGCAATGATCGTAATCACGGCGAACACGACCAACTTGATGATCGGCGCGAGAAGGCCTCTCATGGCACGGTCACCTCCACTCCTCTCAGTGCCGGTGCGCCGATAGCGGCCGCCCACGACGGAATACTGTCCGGTGCAACACCACTCGCCTGTCCGTAGATCACGGCCAGAGTGTCGCGCTCGAAGTCGGAGCCCTCGTAGCTCGCCGGCTGCGCGGATGCGGAGACGGCGGGAACGATGGAACTCTGGGCAGACTTCGGTGGTCCCTGTCCTTCGATCACCTGCGGGCCCGGGTTCCGGGTCGGCACCTGGTAGGAACCGTCGTTGATCGAGCCTCCCGGATACTGCGGGAAGAACTCCCCCGGCGCCGCGGGCTCGAAACAGGTGGCTCCGCGATCGTCGAACAAGCGCGGCTCGTCCTGGTTCGGCAAGTAACGACCCTTCGGGTTGACGAACGGTGCGGAGACGTTGATGCCGGGGTACTCGTCGCCCTCACCGAGTACGACTTTTCCGCGCCTGGCACCTTCGGCGAAATAAGTGAACGTGCAGCCGAACGTCGGGGAGAACTCGGCCAGCAGCTCGAGCGCTTCCCGAGAGTTCGCGGCCAATCCGATCAGGTTCTCGGAGTTGGTCTGTAGAAAGTCCGCAGTGGTGTACGACGCCGAGGTCAGGGAGCCGTACAGCGTGTCGAGGCTGGACTGCCGCTCGACCACGGTGTTGCCCGTCGTCCGCAAGTTGTCCAGCGCCGAGACCAAGTCCGGTGCCGCGTCTGCGTAGGTCTGCGAGAAGTCGGCCAGCCCGACCAACGTCTGCTGGATGTTCGGCAACTCCGTGTTCAGACCCGACACGATGTTCGTCAGGTTGTCGATGGTCTGGCCCAGTTGCTCACCGCGCCCGCTGAGGCCCTGCGCCAACGACCCGAGGGTGTTCGCCAGATCCTGTGGCGGAATCGCCTGCAGCAGTGGAAGCAAGCCGTCGAGCAACTGCCCGACCTCGATGGCGTTTCCGCTGGTGTCCTGTTTGAGGACCGTGCCCTCGGAGATCGGCGACGCCGCATCGTTCTCGGGCACGATCAACGAGACGTAGCGCTCACCGAACAGTGTCTTGGGAAGCAACCGTGCCGTCACGTTCGACGGAATCAGCGGTGCCTTGTCCGGATCGATGGCGAGCTGCGAGGTCACGACGCCGTCGACGGTGGACGCCGAGCGCACCTCGCCGACGATCATTCCGCGCACCTTGACATCCGCGTTCATCGGCAGCGCGTTGCCGACCGAGTCGGTTTCGAGGCTGACTTTCACCACATCTTTGAACGTCTTGTTGTAGGACGTGATGCTCCACCCCAGGAACAGGATGAGCACCAGGAAGAACGCCAAACCGAGGAGTACTCGCTTCAGTCGCGACGGCGAGTCGATCATCCCGCAACCCTCACTGTGGTGGTCGTGCCCCAGATGGCGAGGCTCAAGAAGAAGTCCAGTACGGCGATCGTGACGATCGCGGTACGAACGGCACGGCCCACTGCGACGCCGACACCGGCAGGTCCGCCAGAGGCGTGGTAGCCGTAATAGCAGTGGATCATGATCAGGACGAAGGCGAATATCAGCACCTTCAAGAACGAATACAACACGTCTTCCGGAGGTAGGAAGAGGTTGAAGTAGTGGTCGTAGGACCCCGTGGACTGCCCGTTGAAAATGGTGCTGATCCCTCGGGATGCGACGTACGACGCCAACAGCCCGACGATGTACAGCGGGATGACGGCCACGAAGCCTGCGATCATGCGGGTGGTCACGAGGAACGGCACGCTGGGTACGGCCATCACCTCGAGCGCGTCGATCTCCTCGGAGATTCGCATGGCACCGAGCTGGGCGGTGAAACCACAGCCGACGGTGGCCGAGAGTGCCAGTCCTGCGACAATCGGCGCGATCTCACGGGTGTTGACGTACGCGGACAGGAATCCGGTGAGCACGGAGCTACCGAGCTGTTCGAGGGCTGCATAGCCCTGTAGACCGACGACGATGCCGGTGAAGCCGGACATCATCACGATCACGCCGATGGTCCCACCGATGACGGCGAGCGCACCGCTGCCGAAGGTGACCTCCGCCAGCAGGCGGAGCACCTCCTTCTTGTAATGCACTGCGGTCTTGGGAATCCACCCGATGGCCCGCAGGTAGAACGACATTTGCTCGCCTGCGCGGTCGAGCACGTTGAGCGGGGCGTTGCCGACGCGCTTGACGCGCATCAGCGTGCGGTCACCGCGACCTCTTGCGATCGTCATCGCGGTTACGCTCCCTTCGCTGGGACGACCTGGAGATAGACCAGGGTCAGGATGAGGTTGGCGAAGAAGAGCAGCAGGAACGTGATGACAACCGTCTGGTTCACTGCCTCGCCGACGCCCTTGGGTCCGGGGTTGGGATTGAGGCCCTTGTAGGAGGCGATGATGCCCGCGATGAGTCCGAAGATTGCTGCTTTCGCCTCGGCGACATACAGATCCGGCAGCTGGGCCAAAAACGAGAACGACGCCAGATATGCACCGGGGGTGCCGCCCTGAAGGATCACGTTGAAGAAGTAACCGCCGGCGATGCCGACGACCGAGACCAGGCCGTTGAGCAAAAGTGCGACGAGGATCATCGCGAGCACTCGGGGAACGACGAGACGATGTACCGGGTCGATACCCAGCACTCGCATGGCGTCGATCTCCTCGCGGATGGTGCGCGAGCCGAGGTCTGCAGTCACAGCAGAACCGGCAGCGCCGGCCACCAGCAGTGCGGTCACGATCGGACTGCCCTGCTGGATGACCGCGAGCACGCTGGCCGCACCCGTGAACGACTCGGCACCGAGCTGCTTGATGAGCGATCCGGTCTGCAGCGCCACGACCGCGCCGAACGGAATGGCGACGAGCGCCGTCGGCAGAATCGTGACGCTGGCGATGAACCAGGCCTGCTCGATGAACTCGCGGAACTGGAACGGCCTACGGAAGGTGTTGCGAACCACCTCGACGAACAGTTCGACGATATTGCCGGCTTGTGTCAGAGCGGCGCTCGCCGGAGCGAACGTGGACTTCTTCGATCCCCCCATGTCTGCTATTGACCCCGACCTTGTGTTGGAGCTTGGTAGCCCTGCTGATCATGACCTTGCCCGCTGTAACTCTGCTGGTCGTAACTCTGCTGGTCGTAACCCTGGTGGTCGTAACCCTGGTGGTCGTAACCCTGGTGGTCGTATCCCTGCTGGTCGTAACCCTGCTGGTCGTAACCCTGCTGCTGGTCTGCATACGCGGGGTAACGCTGACCCGGGTCGGTGGTGTCGAGGCTTTCCTGGATCGCAACCTGGGCATTGTGCGGCAGGGTGTGCATGATCTGGCGGACGCGCTCCTGCCTACGCCCGACGGCTTCGCGCACCGGAGTTCCGGGAGTGGCCTTCATCTGCGGCACGATGCCTTCGACGTCGTCGACGCCGCCGGCGTGGTGGCCGGCGTCGACCATGGCCTGCTCCTGCGCCATCTGCGCCTCGTCCTTCTCCTCCGACATGCCGATCGGACCGATCATCGTTCCGTTGAGGAACTGCTTGACTACCGGCTCGTCGCTCGTCAGGAGCACCTCGCGGGGGCCGAACATGACCAGCTGGCGACGGAAGAGCATGCCGATGTTGTCGGGCACCGTCCGAGCGAGGTTGATGTTGTGCGACACGATCAGGATCGTGGCGTCGATCTCGGCGTTGATGTCGATCAGGGTCTGCGAGATGTACGTAGTGCGAACGGGATCGAGGCCGGAGTCCGGCTCGTCGACCAGGATGATCTCGGGATCGAGAACCAGAGCGCGGGCGAGACCGGCGCGCTTACGCATACCGCCGGAGATCTCGCCGGGCAGCTTGTCCTCGGCACCGAGCAGACCCGTCAGTTCCAACTTCTCCATGACGATCTTGCGGATGTCGGACTCGGACTTCTTCGTGTGCTCGCGGAGCGGGAACGCGACATTGTCGTAGAGGTTCATCGAGCCGAACAGTGCGCCGTCCTGGAACAGCACCCCGAAGAGCTTCCTGATCTCGTAGAGCTCACGGGAGGAGCACTGCAGGATGTCGGTTCCGTCGATGAATATCTTGCCCTGTTCGGGACGCAGGAGGCCGATCAAGGACTTCAGGAAGACCGACTTGCCGGTACCGGAAGGACCGAGGAGCGCACTGACCTCACCCTTCGGCAGGGTCAACGTCACGTCCTGCCAGATCTTCTGTACCCCGAAAGACTTGGTCAATCCCTCGACCGAAACCTCGACTCCCACGCTGACCTCCACAATTCGTACACATCGACCCGGATGTGGGTTGTGTCACTGTATCCCATGCACGTGTCCGCACCGACACGGGAGCTTACCGCCCAGTAAGAACTTCCCCGAGTCAGGCTGTAGAGCTTGCATCAGTGTGGCTCATCTCACGCGACACGGTCGGCGACTCGCCAGAACTGTGACAAGTCCCTGCGTCACAAAGCTGTGACACGCCACAAACAATGACCGCCGAAACCCTTCGGAATGCTTTGGACTTCGGCGAAACCGAGTAAACAGGGGCACAAGGCCGGTGTCACGCGATTTGCAGGAGTCCGTGATCGATCACAACGGTGCACCCCGTGCGGTGTCCGAGAACAGAAGAAGGGCCGTCCCACCGAGGTGGGAACGGCCCTTCTTGCGCTCGTGCGTTCAGAGCACGAAGCACGACTGCAACGAAGCGGTCCTACTTGACGGAGATCTTCGCGCCGGCAGCTTCCAGCTTCTCCTTGGCGGCGTCGGCTGCGTCCTTGGCAACCTTCTCCAGAATTGCCTTCGGAGCGCTCTCGACGAGATCCTTGGCTTCCTTCAGGCCCAGGCCGGAAACGACCTCACGGACGACCTTGATGACCTGGATCTTCTTGTCGCCGGCCGACTCGAGGACGACGTCGAACTCGTCCTGCTCTTCAGCAGCCTCGGCGGGGGCTGCGCCGCCGCCTGCAGCAGCAACGGCGACGGGGGCAGCTGCGGTGACCTCGAAGGTCTCCTCGAATGCCTTCACGAACTCGCTGAGCTCGAGGAGAGTGAGCTCCTTGAACTGGTCGAGCAATTCTTCGGTGCTGAGCTTCGCCATGGTGGCGGGTCCTTCCTGTAAGTACCTAACCGCTGATCCGCGGCATGGTGTTGATGGTGTGGAGCTGAGCTGTACGCCAATACCAGCGGATCAGCTTTCGGCGGGAGCTTCCGCCGGTGCTTCTGTTTCTGCAGGTGCCTCGGCTGCGGCGGGTGCGCCGGCAGCCTTCTTCTCCTGCAACGCGAACGCCAGACGCGCGAACTGCGATGCGGGAGCGTTGAACAGGCCTGCAGCCTTCGACAAGTTGCCCTTCATGGCGCCGGCGAGCTTGGCCAACAGGATTTCGCGCGACTCGAGGTCTGCGATCTTGTTGATCTCTTCCACGGACAGCGTTGCGCCGTCCATGTAGCCGCCCTTGACGATCAAGGCCTTGTTGTCCTTCGCGAAGGCCTTGATGGCCTTCGCTGCGTCGACCGGCTCGCCCTTGATGAATGCAATGGCGGTCGGTCCGACGAACAACTCGTCGAGGCCGGTAATACCTGCCTCGGCCGCTGCGCGCTTGACCAGGGTGTTCTTGGCGACGGAGTACGTGGCACCTTCGCCGAGCGCACGCCGGAGCTGAGTCAGACCGGACACCGACAGGCCACGGTATTCCGTGACGACGGCAGCCGTCGAACCCTTGAACTGTTCGGTGATCTCCGATACTGCTGAGACCTTTTCGGGCTTTGCCATACTTCGCCTCCTCTCGTGGGAAGTTGTGTCGATCGCGAGAGGGCCGGAAAACGACGAACGCCCCGGCGCAAGAAGCACACGGGGCGTGAACGAGCAGGCAGTCGCGAGGACTGCAGACAGGTTCCCTACCTCGTTCTCCTGCGTGGGCCGTCCGACACGATCTCGGACCTTCAACCGCGCAACTCCCGGAAGTGAATCCTTCGAGAAGGCGGTGACCAACGGTCTTGGGTAGAACTTGATTGGGCGGTCTGGACCGGAGTGCGAGCACTCGTGATCCGAACCGTTGTTCAGGTTACAACATCCTCCGCGTCAACTCCAAAACGCTGGGCTATTGCCGCACTCCGTAGACGACGAGGTTGCGCTCGTAACTGCCCACCGAGGCGTCGAAGTCGCCCGAGCACGTGATCAGCCTGATCTCGCCGGTGGGCACCGCCCCGAAGACCTGCACCGTCGGGAACTCCACTTTGCCGTAGTCGCCGACCCGATCGATGCGGTAGTCGACTCGACCACCCGTCCCGTCCCCCACCGTCACGACATCTCCCGGTCGAAGCTCCGACAACCGATCGAACACTGCGGGACCGGTCGTGGAATCCACGTGCCCGGCCAGCACGGTAGGACTACCGATCACGCCCGGTCTGCCGCCGCCGGTGAACCACCCGACGTCGTCGTAGTCGCTCGGCACCTCCATCTCGCCGTTCTCGGTGAGATGGAGGCCGATCAACGGCTCGTCGAGGTCGATGGCCTCGACGCTGAGCCGGGTCGGTGCCTGCGCCGCGAAATCCGCCGTCGGGCCCGGTCCCGGCAAATCTCCAGCGGTCGAGGACTCGGTCGCTGGTGCGGCAGGTGGTACCGAGGTAGGTGTTGGTGCGGCAGGTGGTGATGGTGCGGCAGATGGCGGCGGTGCGGACGTACAGCCCGTCACCACCACCACTGCCGTAACAGCAACCAGGAGCCGAGATCTCAGCTGCGTGCCGTTCCGCTGCGGCGAGCAACCAACGTCACTCCCGCGATCGCCGTTGCACCCAGGACTACTGCGCCGAGGGCAACCGCGCCGACGACGGGCACCGCATTACTGGAGGCCGAATCGGACGCCGCGGCCAGAGCCGAACCGCCACCTCCGGTGGCGACGGAGCCGACCGGAATCTGCGTCAGCTGTCCGCGTACCGCTCCGGCCACGAAGTCGACGGTGTGGGTGTCGGCCGCGAAGCCCGCCGGATTTGCTTCGATCTGGTCCAGCGTGAATCCGGTTCCACTGTCGGCGTCGGCACCGGCCGGCGTCAGGCCGGTGGTGAACGGTCCCTGCATGCAGCCGGTGCTCGAACGTGGGCCGTCACCGATCGGCGTCGGGTTCGGGAACGCCAGACGCGGAGGTCCCGCAGCACCCGCCGCCGCCTCGTGAATGTGCGTGGCGGTCTTGGCCGGGCTCATGTAATCGCCGGTGACGCCGTCGAGCGCGATGTCGTAGCAGACGATGTCGAGATCGGAATTGATGCGCAGCGTGAACGTGCCCGTCGCGCCCGGCTGGCCCGGAGTGGCGACACCGTCGCCGTTCACCACCTGGTCGGGAGTTGCCATCGCGGTGAACGCGCTGGTGAACGAGTCCGGTTCGGCAACGGGGGTATCGGCACCGGCCGGGGCCGCGGTGAACAGCATCAGTGCAGCGGCCGTGCCGCCGACGACTGCGGTGGCGGTGCCGCGGACGGACATGGTCGGGCGGGTGATCGAGCGTCTGGTCATCTCGTGGGCCTTCCGTGGGAGCATCGGGCAGGCGAGCCCGTGCAGAGGTGTACGACGGTCGATGCCACGATGTTCAAAATTCGGTAAAGAAATACTCCAGTCTCGGATATGAACGTCCGGGGGTCCGTCGACGTAGTCACTGTCATGAGCATCGGGAGCGTGATCGAACTGCACTTCGACGTCGCTGCCGCGTACGACGAGCATGCGTCGGCCATGCTCGGTTTCGCCGTCAACGCACTGCGCGACCGAGCGCTTGCCGAGGACTGCGTCCAGGAGACGTTCCTTCGCGCATGGCGGGCCCGGTCCCGATTCGAGCCCAGCCGAGGAGCGCTGCGTACCTGGCTGTTCGCCATCGAGCGCAATGTGATCGTCGACGTCCAACGGTCTCTGAGCAGAATGCCGAAGCCGGCGTCGGAAAGGATCGAGGACCTCGACCGACGATCGGTCGCGATCTCGCGTGACACCAGTCCCGACGTGGACGAGCGACTGCGCATCATCGCCGCGCTCGCCCTTCTCTCTCCCGATCATCGGCAGGTCGTCGTTGCGGTGCACCTGGCGGGAACCACCTATGCGGAACTGTCCGAGTCGACGGGCGTTGCCGTACGAACATTGCGCACTCGCGCCTTCTACGCACTGAGGGCGCTGCGAGACCATCTCGACGGACAGGAGGAAGCATGAACGCCCGAGACGATCGCCGAGCCGAACTGATCGCCGCTGCCGTCGGCGACGACCTCGACGACACCGAGGCCGCCGAGCTACGCGAGCTCGCAGCATCCGATCCCACCGTCGACAGGGACATCGCCGAACTGCGCGCGCTGACCGGGACTCTCGGTCGTCGCGGTCCGACCGAACCGTGGCTCGAAGCATCGACGTCACCCGACCTCCGCGCCCGAGTTCTGGGTACGTCACCCGGCTCTGCGTGGCCACCCCAGCGGACACGTGGACCGCGCAGATCGGCCGGCCTGGCGGCCGCCGCCGCGATCGCGGGGCTGGTCGTCGGCAGCGGCGTCGTGCTCGGTATCGACGCCTCTCGACCGCAACCCGAGGATCCACCGGCCGCGATCACCGGACCTCCGGGAACCCTGGGTGCCTACGAGCAGGTCGCTTTCACCACGAGCATGCCGAGCGTGGACATCGAGGGCGGCCTCGTTGCGCACACGTGGGGCACCGAGACGTTCCTCGACATGGACGGCGTGTCCGATCGAGGCCCGTACGAGGTCGTCCTCGTCGATCGGTGGGGCACCGAACTCCCGTCCGGCACGTTTCTCGGTAGCGACGTCACCATCGAATGCCGCATGAACGCGGCGGTACTTCGCGGCGACGTCACCGAGATCGAGATCCGCGGCGCGGACGGCTCGCTGCTGGCGTCGGCTCAGTTGCCGACCACCTGACGATTCCGCGTACCGGGCCACCAGTTGCGCTCGCCGAAGAGCTTCATCATCGCCGGCACCAGCATCATGCGCACCAGCACGGCGTCGAACAGCACCGCGATGGCAAGAGCGAAGCCGAACTGTTTGAGCTCGAGCACGTCTGCGGTGAGGAAGCTGGCGAACACGGCGATCATGATTGCGGCGGCGGCGGTGATCGGCCTGGCGGTGTGTTCGATGCCGTCGACGACGGCGACGTCGTTGCTCGCTCCCCGCACGAACACTTCTCGCATACGGCCGATGAGGAACACCTCGTAGTCCATCGACAGACCGAAGACCACGGCGAACACCGTCACCGGTAGATACACCTGGATGTAACCCGGGCTCTCGAAGCCGAGAATGCTCGAACCCCAACCCCATTGGAAGACGGCGACGGTGGCACCCAGCGCTGCCCCGGTGACCAGCAGGTTCATGGCGACGGCCTTGAGCGGGATCACCACGCTGCGAAACACGACGGCCAAGTAACAGAGAGAAAAGGCCAGTACCGCGGCGACGACCCAGACGAACTTGCCGGAGATCTCCTCGGATGCGTCGACCACCAGCGCGGTGGTACCGCCCACGGACACGCTGGTGCCGTCCACGTCACCGGCGAGAACTGCCTGAGAACGCAGGGTTTCGACGAGGTCGGCGGCCTCCGTCGAGTCGATCGGGACCGACGGGACCACGATCAGCAACGACCGGCCGCCCTCGGGTTGCGCCAACGCGTAGGCGACGCGATCGTCTCCGCGCACGGAGTTCGCGAACGCGTCGACCGTGGCGATCTGCTGCGGTCCCAATGGACTGTCGTCCTCGCCGGTGAACACGATGGTGATGGGCGAGATGGTGCCGGGCGCGAACTTCTCGGTCAGGACCGTGTTGGCTCGTCCGGACGGTTCCGCGCTCAGCGCCTCGGCACCGAGATCGACCCCGTACGAGATCGAACCGATGGGAACCAGGCAGACGATGAGGACGGCGGCGGATGCGACCGTGTAACGCCAGGGGCGCTCGATGACGTGCTGCGCCCACCGCGACCACCACGTGGGAACTGCGGCGTCGTGCTCGTCGACCGAGGGAGGTTGGAATCGTCGCGGCAGCGACCAGGCCCCGATGCGCGTTCCCAGCACCGCGAGAAGTGCCGGCAGCAGGGTCCACGCGACCACGACGACGGTGGCGATGGTGAGCGCGACGACCAACGAGATGCTCTGCACCGCAGGGACATCGACGATCGCGAGGGCTCCGAGTGCGATCAACACGACCAGACCGGAGATGACGATGATGTGTCCGGCGGTGCCCATGGCCGCCCCCACCGCGCGCTCGGTCCTGTCCGAATCTTCACCGGGTCCGGCCCGCCCGATCTCCTCCCGGAACCGACTGACGATGAAGAGTGCGTAGTCGATTCCCAGACCCAGACCGAACATCGCCGCCACCGTGGTGACGAGAACATCGAAGGTCATCACGTTGGACAGCAACGCGAACATGCCGAACGCCGCCAGCACTCCGATTCCGGTGGTGACCAGCGGCACGATGCCCGCGACCACGGAACCCAGCGCCAGAACCAGCACCACGAAAGCGATGGGCAGACCGATGCTCTCGGCCCGCACGGCGTCCTCGGATTCGACGCGGGTGAGATCGACGGTCATCGGCGAGTAGCCCGTCACCGCCACCTCGACGCCATCACCGGACGCACCGCCGATCATCTCCTGCACGCGTTCGGCCACTGCGATCCGATCGCTGGCCTCTCCGCCGATGCCGACGAATGCGAGCGCCGAGGTCCCGTCGTCGGAGATCGTCGGGACGAATCCTGCGCTCTCGTAGGGGTCGACGACACGCAGTACGTCCGGTGACTGCCTCAGTGACGAGACGACCTCGGCCACCCGTGCGCGAAAGGCCGGGTTCCGGCTGTCCACCGAATCCGAGGTGAACGTGACGACGAGCTGTTCCGAGCCGAAGGACGCGAAATGCTGCTCGACCAGTTGGTCGGCGCGGCTGGATTCGGTTCCGGGAACGGAGAAGTTGGCCCCCACCAGGGAGTTCTGCAGCGCTGGGTACAGAATCGCGGATCCCACCGCCAGCAGCGTCCAGATCGCCAGCACCACCCAGCGTCGCCGCGCGACCAGTCGACCCCACCGGTCGCCGATGTTTCCGCAGCTCACCTGCGGGTCGATTCGCGAGATCGTGTCGGTCATCTACGTCAACTCCCGGCTGAAGATGCGGTACGTGCGGTGCGGAGCGAGTTTCGTCCGGGACAGGACCGAGCCCTTCATCCACGGACTGTCGTCGAGCACGGGAGCCGCTTCGACGCGCGTGAACCCGAGATCGCGCATACGCACCGACATCTCCATGATCAGCAGAGAGGACACGGCTCGATCGGGGCAATCCGGATCGACGAACAGCATGTCCACCCGCACTCCGTCGATGACCTCCGTGCGACCCGGACGCTTGACGTGCCACAGCGTCACCAGGTCTCGTGCCCAGCGCGACTTCAGGTGCGACGCCTTCGCGGCGGCCTGATTGACGTCCGGGATTCCCATCAGAAAGCCGACGGGCTTGCCGTCGAGTTCGGCCAGCAGGGTGAGCCGACGATCGATGACCGGAAGCATCATCTTCAGCAACTCGAACAGTTCCGTGTAGGACAGCGGCGAGAAGCCCCAGAAGTTCACGAACGTCTTGTTGTAGAGATCCCGCACGATGCTCGCGTCGCGTCGCAACGTCCGGTATTTCATCGACCGGAACGTCACCTCGGATCGCGCCTTGATCTTCTCGAAGATCTGCATGTGCCGCGCGTATTTGGGGTCGTTGTAGATGATGCACGGGTCGTCGAAAAGGTAACTGTAGAAGTCCTTGACCGCCATCAGACCCCACTTCTCGAAGTGGGCCGCGTAGTAGAGCGGATTGTGCGGCATCCCCACCAGGGGCAGCGCCGGGACCTCGTCGACGACGATGCCTGCGCTGTAGAACATCGACGGACCGAAGGGCCCGGAAATCGTCGCGAGTCCGCGCGCCGAAAGCCAGTGCGCCGCAGCGTCGAGCAGCGCTTCGGCGACGTCGTGATCGTCGACCGCCTCGTAGAAGCCGAAGAAGCCGATCGGCTCCCCCGTGTACTCGGTGAACGACAGATCGTGGATGGCCACGACGCGACCGACGGCAATCCCGTTCTCGCGAGCCAGAAATGCTTTCGTGACGCGGGTGGCGGCAACCGAGGGCGGCGGTGCGATGAGAATTCGGCCCAGGTCCATCGACTCGTCGGGTAGGCGGTACGGATCGCCCTGGTAGACCAGGTCCGAGACGGACTCGAATTCACGCCAACCGGCTTTGCCGTCGACCTCTTCGATCGTGATCATCGTTCCTCTTCGCTCGGTTGTCTGCCGTCGACGAGGATCGGTGAACGCACCACCGTCGTCTCGCCGGCGAACACGTAATTGCCTGGCCGGACAGTGATCTCGTCGACGAGTGCGTCGGGCACGAACACGTCGCACTGAGAACCGAAGCGGATCATTCCGTACTGCTCGCCGCGCTCGACGGTGTCGCCCACCGCGATGTGCGCAACGATGCGATTGACCCACAGGTCGGCTATCTGCGTCACCGTCACCACGGCTCCGCACGCGTGCTCGATCGACACGGTGAGTCGTTCGTTGGTGAGCAGGTAGTCGCAGCCCACGTCGTAGGGAGTTCGCCGCGTCAGCAGATTGGCCCCGACCCGGGCCATCGACTTGTTGAACGGTGCCGCAGATCGGTGTCGGCGCATCCTGACGATGCCCGAGATCGGAATTCGATTGCGGTGTACCGAGTATTCGGACATGTAGATGCCGATGAGGTACCCGCTGTCGGCTTCGGCGACGCCGGCGATCTCGTCGAGGGCAATGGTTCGCCCCTTCTTGACTGCGAACGCGGTACTGCCTGCCTCCACTCGTTTGACGTACGTGACGAAGCCGTCCGCAGGAGCCAGTACCGCTCGCGGATCGGCGGGCGGTACTCGATGCGGATCGCGAAAGAAGAACCGGGTTCGCCAGTAGACGAACAGCGCGAACGGAGCTGCCGTCGCGGCAGCGAGGCCGAGGGCCCACCGACACCACGACATCAGCTGTGCCGCTGTTCGTCGACGCTCTCCGACCAGGTCACGAAGGCATCCGCTGCCCAGTTCCGCACCGGGCCGGGCAGCAGTCCGATCAGCCCACACACCACGTAGAAGCCGAGCGAGAGAACGCCGTTGGTCACCTCGCGGCCGATGGGTACGTCCCGTAGGCGCACCGAGGTGGGCTCGAATCCGTCTGCCACGTCAGTTGACGGCGGCGGGCGTGAGCGTCTTGAGCTGTGCTTTCTCGAAATAGAGCTCGAACAGTCGGCGGTGGTCGCACCACGAGATGTCGTGGTCGAGTGGGAGTATCGCCTCGGGCTTGTGCACCAGGCGCATCAGCTGATCGATGTTGTCGGCCAGCATCGTCTCGGCAAATCGAGGCGAAATGCGCGAACTGACGCGCTCTTTGAACTCGTCCCAGCTCACCAGGTCGAGTCCGAGCAGCTCGGCGTAGAGGTCGTGGCCGTAACCGGTGGGGTTGCTCGGTAGGAGCCGCGTCAACGGGTGACTGCGCAGCGCATTGCCGGCCATGACGTCGCACATCACGTCCACCGGAACGTAGTTCATTCCCGGGCCGTCCCAGATGGCACCGGCGGCGATGGCCAGTTCGATGATGCGCCAGAAGCTGTACACCCGTCCGGGATCACGGCCGAGTTCGGTACTTCCGAGAATGTAGGGGGCCTCGCACAGGGTGACGGAGTAGGTGTCCGACATCGAGAGCCACCCGAGAAGCGTTGCGTTGACCCACTTCATCTGCGCGTAGCCCGAGTACCACCACGAATCCGGGCGGCGAAAATCCTCGGGCTTCTGGTAGAGGTGAGCTCCGATGCTGCCCACGTAGGTGAGGTGCTTACGCGTGGAGGTGATGCTGAATTCGAGAATGCGCAGGACGCTCACGAACCAGTCGTCGCGCAGATCGGCATAGCTCTCGGTGTAGTCGGTCGAGCTGGCGCAATTGAAGATCTGCCCCACTCCGGCAGCAAGATCGAAGTAGGCAGCCTTGTCGAGACCGAACCGGAACGTCGTGGGAGTGCCCTCGACGATGCGAATCTTGTCGGCGTCGACCTCGATCTCGTACTGGTCGAAGGTGCGCTGCAGGCGCTCGAACGCCGTCTCCTCCTCGGTGGGGCGCACCATCGCATAGACGACCTCGACGGCGGAATCACGAGTGAGTCGGCCGATCAGGTGCGCGCCGAGGAATCCGTTGGCTCCGAACACCAGCGCCGTGTCGGTGCGCGGCGGTGCCATGCTCGCCACCCGGCGTCGGGTGTCCTCGTCGACGAACGGCCGCAACGCGGTCGGATCACCGTTGCTCAGAGCGACGACGTCGGCGTACTTGCCGGCGAAGCGAAGCCCCGGGCATTCGCTGGTGATCAGTGCATCCGCGTGCGGCCAGACCGGACGCAACGAACCATCTCCGAACAGTGCTTCTACGTGCATTCTCGCTCCCCTGCAACGATCGGTGTCCCATGTCACTTCGGACCGGCAGAACGTAGCAATTTCGAGGGCTCGAGATCGGGTGACCGGGAAAGTCTGGTACGCCCCATAGCGTTGCTCAACTTTTGTTGAGAGGGTTCCCAACAGAACACAGTCGAACGGGCGGATTATTGGAGCAGATTACGACCGATTCGCGTTCCTCGTGTCAGTTTCAGAAGACGGCTGCACGATGTCAGAAGTGCACTGCAGTGCAACTCCGAGTTCTCGAGCACACGTCCGGCCGTATCCAGTGAGCGCTGCGATCCCTGACTGGATAGCGCATTGATGGTGAAATTTCGCATCAAGTTTTATTGGCCGTCGGTGAGCTGCGGGTCTAGCGTCGCGGCCGGCCGTGGACGGCTGTGGTCGCGCGAAGTGCTCGATCGGACACTTGCGGCATGGGCGGCGAGAAAGTTGTCGACGATTTGGATGCAGTCGTCGGCGTGGATGTGGCGCAGTCCTGTGAGGCGAGCGAACACTATCGGTCCGAGGAGCTGAATGAGGGCGAAGGTGGTGTCGATCTCGCCGAGTACAGCGCGAGCGTCAGGGGCCGTCAGGATCTGATCCAGGGACCTGCGGTATTGCTCTATGACACGGGCCCGAAGCGAGACCACCGCGCCAGGATCGAGATCGCGCCGGCTGGCGTCGCCGCTGTTGACGGGTCCCATTGCCAGCCAGGCCAGCGTGGTCATCTGCACCGGAGCTTGGTCGATGAGGTCGGCTTGGGTGGTGAGCAACGAAATCAGACGTTCACGTAGCGGACCGGTATCGATATCGGTGTCGACTGGGGGTAGTAGTCGCTCGAAGGTTGCAGCAAGCAGGTCAGTGGTACTTCCGAAGTGGCGGTACAGAGTGGCACGTGCAACCTTCGACATGCGGGTGACCGCCTCCACGGTGACCGCCTCGACACCGCCGGTGGACAGCAGCTGGCCCGCCGCTTCGAGCAACCGGTTACGTGAGCGCGCCAGCCGGGGGTCGGCCGGACCCTCGGCTGCAACGAGAGGGTCGACCATGAACGGGCTCCGCTCCATTTTGACTGACAAAACATGTCCTCGCTTGACCATTCTGTCACACCCGCAAAGTTATGATACTAATAGTCTCGTACCGAGACGATCAGTCTCTAACTGGGAGGCTGGCCGTTGAACGAACGTAGATCCGACTCTGCCAGCGTCGCTCGATGGAGCGGTGCCCAGTGGTGGATGTTGATTGTGTCGTGCATGGCGGTCGCGTTGGTGGTGGCCGCAATGGCGGCATTGTATTCAGCGTTGCCACAGATCGCGGTCGCGACAGGGGCGACGCAAGCTCAACTGACCTGGATAGTCGACGGTTATACGCTGGTATTGGCGTGCTTCGTTCTGCCTGCCGGTGCGATCGGTGACCGGTACGGTCGCCGCGGGGTGCTCGTGGCGGGGTTGGCGTTGTTCGCTTTCGCGTCGGCCTTGCCCTTGTTTCTCGCCGACCCGGCGTGGCTGATCGCTGCTCGCGCGTTGGCTGGGGCGGGTGCGGCGCTGGTCATGCCCTCGACGCTGTCGATACTGACCGCGGGATTTCCACCGGCGCATCGCGGCCGCGCTGTAGGTGTGTGGGCCGGGGTTGCTGGATCCGGGGCGGTCCTGGGCATCCTCGGGGCTGGTGTGCTGCTCGAACAGTGGTCGTGGACCTCGGTGTTCGTCGGGTTGACCGTCGCCGGAGCGGTTCTGGCCGGGTTGGCATGCAGTATCGCGGAGTCCCGCCAGCAGGAGCATCCACCGGTCGATTGGGTGGGCGCGGTGACCGTAGTTGTCGCGGTCGGGGCGATCGTCTTCGCTGTGATCGAGGTTCCGGCCCGTGGCTGGTCGGATTCGCTCGTCGCCATCAGCACTGCGGTGGGCTTGTTCGCAGTTGTGGTGTTCGTCGTCGTAGAACTACGTTCCTCGGCACCCCTACTCGATGTCCGGTTGTTCGCCCGCCGTGGCTTCGGTGCCGGCGCACTGTCGGTCTGTATCCAATTTCTGGTGACCTTCGGGGTGTTCTTGCTGTTGGTGCAGTATCTGCAGTTGATTCTCGGTTATGGACCGCTCACCGCCGCGTTGGCGTTGACCCCTATGGTCGTGCCGCTCATCGTGATCTCGGTGATTGCACCCTGGCTGTCGAACATTGTTGGCCTGCGGGTGATGACCACTGTAGGTCTGCTCACCATCGCGGCGGGACTGGTGATGGTGAGCAGATTGACCGTCGCGGCAACTTACCCTGACCTGCTGTGGCCCTTGCTCATCATGAGTGCGGGTTTGGGGTTGTGTACCGCCCCTGCGACTTTCGCCATCGTCTCGGACACTCCTGAGGCCAAGCACGGGGTGGCTGCCGCGGTCAACGACGCAGCTCGCGAAATCGGTGCCGCGATTGGGATTGCGGTAGCCGGTAGCGTGCTCGCGGCCGGTTACGTTCAGCACATTCAGCCGGCTCTGCCCCAGCTACCCGAGCCTGCCCGTGGTCCGGTGGCCGATTCTCTGGCCGCCGCGTTGCAGGTCGCCGACCGCGCAGGACCAGCTGGTCAGCCGCTGGCCGAGTTCGCCAGAGCCGCATTCGTACACGGAAGTGGTCAGGCGACGCTGTCGTTGGCGGCGCTGACCGCCGCTGGGGCACTCGTCCTCGCCGTCTTTGCGCCAGGTAGACGCAGCCGTACGACAGCCACCGCGGGTGACGGACGTCGGTGAAGGTCGGCCAGGGTGTCTATTCTTCGGTGTGATTCGTGTCTGTGGCCCGGAGTTGGGCTCGGGCTTGGGACTGCATGAAGTGTTCGACCTCGACCACCACGAACAGGGCAGTAGCGGTGGCTACCGAGCGGCCCTGCGCATCGTCCATCGTGGCCGTGAGATCCAGTTTGCGCCCATCACGAGACCGAACGGCAGCACGCAATACGTATGGAGTGCCGAGCAGAACCGGCGCTAGGTAGTCGAGCTCGAGACGCCGCGTCACGGCGAGCTCACCCACTGTGTAGAGCAGGAAGCCGAACAGATCGTCGAGAACGGTCGCCACCGCGCCGCCGTGTGCTATCCCGGGTGCCCCGACATGACGTTGATCGAACACATGGTGAGCCACCACGCCGTTCTCGTCACGCTGGACCGACAGGGCATGGCCGTGCGGGTTCTGCGGCCCACAACCAAGACAGTCGGGGTGGTGGGGCGGTAGATCAGGCGAATCGAAACTCGTGCTCCAGAACGAGCGCGCCCAGTTCTCGATAGCGGGGCCGGCCGACCCGCTGACCTCGTCTGGAATTCTTTTCATGGTCGGACCTCTCTGTCGTGAAAACATTGTGCCGAGTCTGTCGCGTCTTCGTGCGCTCGGCCTGCACCGCTGTTAGTTTCGAAAGATAAACTGCACTATGTCAGAAGTGAACCGCACTAAAGGATCGACCAAGCCGACATAGCTTTAAAGAGAGAAGTGATCTGCCGCGAGGATTTCGGACCTGGAGATGACTATTCTGAGGCCGCGTTTGCGGACTGCCCGTAACTGAGTTCTTGTCTAGGGAACATTCCAGCCACCACGAAGGGCATCTCGCGAATGCAACTATCTCACACCCGACCTGCCTCGGCCGAATGCTGCGACGACCCCAATCTCTGCCGCTCCGCGGCGGCAGGCGAGGCCCGCGCGCCTCGCATCAAGATGACCGCGCTCTGAGGTCGATTTGTTGCGCCCAACGCTTGAAGGAGCGCGTCCAGCGCGATGTCCTCGTTATCGAATATCAAGATTGCATGGAGGTCGTCGCGGAGTGCGCAGCGGGCGCAGAAACGGGATCGGTAGCGTTCGCCTTTCGTGGTTGCAGGCGTTCGCAGCGCAGGTCGAGCGCGATGCCGGGCGCACTCTTGGCGTTGATCGCGGAGTTGAACCGTCAGATCGGCGACCTCGAAGCCGATCTGACCCGCCATTTTGAAACACACCCGGACGCTGACACACAACGCCGCCATCTACCTCTCCCTGCCAGGAATCGGTGTCATCCTCGCCGCCCGGGGCTCGGTGAATTCAGCGACGACGTCGACCGCTACACCAACGTCAAGTCTCGCAAGAATTACGCCGGTACGTCACCCCTGACAGTTGCGTCGGGCAAGAAGCGGGCCGTACTGGCTCGACATATCCGCAACCGGCGGCTCTACGATGCCATCGACCGGTGGGCGTTCTGCGCCCTCAGCCAGAGTCCGGCCGCTCGCGCGTTCTACGAACAACACCGTGCTACCGGAGACCTCCACCACCAAGCGCTCCGCGCACTCGCCAACAGACTTGTCGGGCTCCTGCACGGGTGCGTACGCCACTGCACCGAATACGACGAACACACCGCTTGGGCACACCGCACCGCGCAACAACCCGACGCAGCTTGACAAGTTACAATTATTGGATATCTAGGGTGATTCAGTCCATTTTGTGGCGGGACGCGAAACCGGGATGGCTGAATGGCAGACTGCGTGAGAAGGCCACGCCTACGGTTGCGGCCGCGCCGTCGATGATTCCCCACGTCGTCTCTGATAGGTGTGCGGCGAAGAACGTATCATCCACCCCTTGCTCACGACCGTTGTCGATCCACCACTGAGTCGCAGATAGACCAGAACCCAGAATGGACGCCACGGCCAAGGGAATGACCGAAGTATCTGCGTGAACACGCTGAAGACTTTCAGTGAACCGATCGGCGACGACCTCCATCACCGACCTCAGTTCGTCAGCAACTCCGCCATTTCCCGATCCGGAGTACTGAAACAAGTGATTCGCCATAAGGAATCTGACGACAGTGGGATACTGCCCGACGAGCGCGACGTAGCTCTGGACGGACGAGCGAACCATGTCGTCAACCGAAAGATAATCTTGGTCGGCGAGAATAGTGACTTTCGCCGAATCCCACATCAACGCACCGAGTTTCGCCGCCACCGCCGCGTTCAAGCCCGCTTTGTCGCCAAAGTAGCGATACAGCTTTGGTTTAGATACACGGGCCTCCGCAGCGATGTCGTCCATGCTGACGCCTGCACCATACCGTTCGATGATCCGTATGGTCGCGTCGACCAGCTGCGCGCGTACCTCGACTCTATGCTCATCCCAGCGGGTGCTACGGGCATCGGCCACTCGACGCTGCACCTGAGATGGAGTAAATGAAACGCGGCGGACGAATGACATTATGGGGTTAACAATACCCTGAAGGGTCCTCTCAAGCGAGTCGGGCTGGAGAGCCGTTCGCTGAAACCTCTCGGTTCGCTCGCAGCGGTTCGGCACCCTCCCTCAAGCAGCCGATCGTCCGCCGGATCGCACCGTGTCGATCACATACACCGGCGGCACGACCGGAAAGCCGAAGGGAGCCATCGGAGGCTTCGGCAATGTTCACGATGACGCAGATTCAACTCTCCGGAGTGAGAATGGCCGGGTTCCCCAAATTCTCGATGTGCACCCCGCTGTCGCATGCTGGGGCCGCGTTCTTCGTGCCGACCCTGACGAAAGGCGGCCCGATGATGGTGCTGCCGAAGTTTTATCCGCCGAGGTGCTGCGCACCATCGACGCAAAAAAGATCACCGTGGCGATGCCATCGATGCTGTACGCCTCGATGGACCCCTCCCAACTCGGACACGCGCGGCCTGTCGACGATCGTGGCCGTCTCACGAGCTCATGTGTGTCCGGTCGACGGTTCAAAAGCCATCGCCTACCGTGGCTGCGTCCAATCGGGCCGCTGCTTCGTTGAAATAGTTTGGTGCCTCCATGTTGATCATGTGACCGATCTGTGGCAACGCCACGAACTCATGCAACCGGCGGCGCTGCTGCAGTCGGTCGGCGAGATCAATGGAATGAACCGCGGGTGTCAACTTGTCGGCCGAGCCCACGATCACGGTCGTCGGAACCGTAAGTGAGTCGATTCCTTTGCTCACATCGATGGTGGCCAGGACCCTGCCCCACATTCCCCGAACCGCAGGGGGGCACCGCAGTACTATGTCGGAACACTCAGCCACAACGTCTGCTGGCGCGTGTGGACCCATCGTCCCGTATTTCACCAACCGTCGGTTGAAGCGAGTGTCAAGCATCTCCGGTCCCGCGGTGGCGAGCCCGGCTGCGAATGCCCGCTCCAGTGAGGCGCGGAATCGACGTGGCGACCCAATTAGCGTCGATTTACTCACCAACTGCGAGGGGCCGGTACTCGCCAAGACGGCACCACGGGATAAGACGGGCACCGACTCCGGGTGCTCGGCAGCCCAACCCATGATGGACATCCCGCCCATACTATGACCGGTCACCAATGCCTTACGATTAGACGTGACGACAGCGCGCAAGACAGCCTCGAGATCGTCGCCGAGCACCGACGAAGAGAAGGGCGCGCGACCCCGGTCGCTCCAGCCATGCCCTCGTTGGTCATACACCACCACACGGTGTGTGGTGGCGAAGTGCTCGATCTGAGGTCTCCAGAACCGACCTTGGCAAGCCCACCCGTGGCTGAACACCAACAGCGGCGCATCATCACCGAGCCCGTACTCCTCGACAAACAGCCTCGTGCCGTCACTGGAGAGAACCTCCCGCGACCGCCGCGACAATAGGCCAGCTTTCGAGGAGTCAGAGGTCATCGAAACTCACCGTCACAGCGTCGGTGAGCGGAAGTGCCTGGCACGCGAGTCGCTCGCCGTCTTCAATGTCGTCGTCTACGAGGATGTTGTTCTGCACCATCTCGACATCGCCATCGATGAGCTTGCACACACACGCGCTGCATGCGCCCTCTCGGCACGAGTACGGTGCATTGTGCCCTCGCGAGAGCAGCACATCGAGCAGAGGCGTGTTACGTGGCCACTCCGTGGTGATGCACTCTCCGTTCAGGTAAACCGTGGCCGTAGCTACACCCTCGTCGTCACTGAGTCGACGCAGTGTTGCGGTGTCGAACGGGTCACCCGTCAGCGACTGGAATACCTCTCGATGTACATCCGAATGATCCACTCCGCATGCGGCGGCAGAGCTTTCCACAAGATCCATGAAAGGGGAAGGCCCGCAGGTGAAAATTGCCGATCCCTTGTGTTCACGAATAATCTTTTCTACAGCCTCTGATGTGGGAATCCCGTTCTCCGACTCAAGCCAGTCAACCAAAGTGAACCGCTCGGCGAATTCAGATCTAATCTGCTCAAGCCGGCACTTGTACATGATCGAATCGGAGTCACGGTTTGCGTAGAACAGGACAACTTCCCCACTGCCCGACACCAGAGCCGACTGCACCAGCGACAGAACCGGAGTGATGCCGCTTCCGCCAGCGAAGAAGAGCAAGTCGACGTCGAGGCTCTTAGCGGTAAACTTTCCCGATGGCGTGAGGACGGTCACCTCCATGCCGATGGAAACGTTGTCACACAACCAGTTCGACGCATACCCCCCAGCGGTGCGCTTCACCCCGATCTCGAGGCGGAAGTCATCGACATGAGGCGAACTGCTCAGCGAGTAGCATCGTGCGACGTGGCCCGTCTGGTCGGACGGGATCTTCAACGTAATGAACTGCCCGGGTAGATGCTTGAAATCGTCGACGATCTCGTCAGGCACTTCGAAGGCGATGCTCACGGAGTCCTTGGTCTCCTGCACGACCTCCGACACGGTCAGCGTTCGCGATCGCGCGGTGGTGCCCGGCCGATTCTCCTGTTCGAGGGTCATTTGATGATCCCCCGCTTACGAGCCAAGGCGTAGCCCGCGCGTGTGACAGGCGCAGAGATGTCCTGGTAGCGCGGACCGACAACGCGTGCGACAAAGTCGAAGCCACGTGCGTCTGCGCCGATCAGCACTCGGGGCTTCTTCTTGTCCATTCCCTTGAGGATGGCGCACGCAGCTTTCTCCGGAGTGGTCCTGGCGATGTTGTTGAACATCGAGGCAATGGTGGCGGTATCTGCCCCCATATCGGATACACCACGAGCGTTGTTGACGATATTAGTCTTGACGCCGCCGGGGTGAACGCATGTCACCGTGACCGGATGCCGACTGATTTTCATCTCTTGCCGAAGCGCTTCGGTGAAGCCACGCACACCGAACTTCGCGGCGTTGTAAGCGCTTTGACTGGGGATCCCGACCAGACCGAAGACGCTGGAGGTGTTTACCAGATGACCATCACCAGAGGCGATCAGATAAGGCAGGAACGCCTTGGTCCCGTTGACGACACCACCGAAGTTGATGCCCATCAGCCAGTCGAAATCCTCCCAGGACATGTCGACAACGTCGGCGCCGAGGGCGACGCCGGCATTGTTGAACACCATGTTGACGCGCCCGAAAGACGACTGCACGCTCTCTGCGTAAACCTGGAACGCAGCACGATCTGCCACGTCCAACACCGCGGTCTCCACGGTCGCACGATGCGCGGTACGGCACATGTCCGCCGTCTCCTCGAGATGCACTTCGTCGACGTCGGACAAGGCAAGGCTGGCCCCGCGTTCGGCCAGTTGGAGGGCAAGGGACCGACCGATCCCTGAGGCGGCTCCCGTGACGACTGCGACCTGGGTCGCGTAATTGCCTGCTGTCGAACTACTCACTGTCGGATACTCACTTCTCGATGACCTACGGTTGGATTGTCAGGCGATCTCGTACTCGGCGGGCTCGAAGTCTTTCGTCGCTCGCCAGTACTGCCAGGTGAACCCGGGCCACACCGTACGGTTGACACCTTGCGAGTCCAGATACCAACTCGTACATCCGCCGTTGGTCCACACGCCCTTGGCGAGCTTGTGTTGGATGCTCTTGTTGAAGTGTTCTTGAACCTCGGCCCGCACATCAACACGCTCCGCACCTCGACTGTCGACGGCGTCGATGGCCTTCATGATGTACTTGATCTGCTGCTCGATCATGAACACGACAGAGTTGTGCCCAAGACCCGTGTTAGGTCCGAGCAGGAAGAACAGGTTCGGGAAGCCCTCGGTGGTGATGCCGAGGTGGGTATTGATGCCCGTCCGGTGCCAGTGCGACGGCAAGTCCTCGCCCCGAGCGCCCTTGAGCGCGAGTTGATCGAACCCGTCCGTGACATGGAACCCTGTGGCGTAAATGATCACATCCACAGGGTGTGACACGCCGTCAGGGGTGACGATCGAATCGGCAGTGATCTTTTCGATCCGATCGCTGATCACTGTCGTGTTGGGGGCGGCGAGCGCAGGGTAGTAGTCGTTCGATCCCAGGATGCGCTTGCATCCGATGCGGTAGGACGGCATCAGCTTCCGGCGTAGCTCGGGGTCGGTGATAGAACGCTCGATGTTCCATTTCGCCACCTTTTCGATTGGTCGCATAAGGTTGGAGTGGCCGTTGAGCCCGAAGGCCAGGCTCTCTGCGCCCCAGTAGACCGACCACCGAGCGAGGCGGCGAGTAATGGGGATCTTGCTGAGCAGCGTCCGAAGTACCGGCGGCACCGCGAAGTTCTTGCGTGGAAGTACCCAAGCCGGGGTTCGCTGGAAGACCGTGAGTGTGCCGGCGTCCTTCTGCACGAACGGCACGAACTGAATCGCGCTGGCACCGGTGCCAATGACGGCCACCCGCTTGCCCTGGAGATCCACCGTGTGGTCCCACTGTGCCGAATGGAACGCCTGACCGGCGAACTCGTCGATTCCGGGGATATTCGGAAAATTCGGGATGTGCAGAGCGCCGACACCGGACACGATGTACTGCGCGACGTACTCCCGGCCCGACTCGGTACGCAGGTGCCACCGAGATTCGGACTCGCTCCAGTATCCGGAGACCAACTTCTGCCCGAAGTGGATCTTCTGAGTGACACCACGCTTGTTGGAGATATCTTTCAGGTACTGCTCGATTTCGGGCTGCGAGGACCACACCTTCGACCAGCTACCGCGACTCTCGAACGAGTAGGAGTACATCAGTGACGGTACGTCGCACGCGCATCCCGGATAGGTGTTGTCGCGCCACGTCCCACCGACGGAGTCGGCCTTTTCTAGAACGATGAAATCACTGTACCCGCGTCGGCGGAGCTGGACGGCCATACCGAGGCCAGAGAAGCCGCTGCCGATGATGAGAACTTTGGTAGTGATGGGCTCGGTTATTCCCGGGTCTGTCGCCGTGGCGGCGGACTTGGCGTTGGAGGACGGCATTGTGAAAATCTCCTGATCGAATGCAGAAAACGGACCCGCACGGCGCGCCGTGACGCGTGGCAGGTGTGGGAATGTCATCCGCCCAAGCCCACGAACCGAGGAATCCGGTCGTGGGGTCGAGGAATGGGCTGTGGGACGCGCGGACCGGGCCGGGCGTGTTAGCGCAGATCGTCGGGCAGGCTGCGCGTTGCGCGCCACATCGCCATCGTGAACTTCCCCTCCATCATTCCGGCCTCGTGGAAGAATCGGATCATCGGCTCGGACATGAACTGCAAGTTGACGCGATAGTTCGGGCTCGTCTGCTGCGCCCACAGGCCGCGCAGACGGCTGATTCCGACATCGGGATATACCTTCGGATTGATGAGCAACGGGTATGCAAAGTTCGCAATGGCCGCCAACGTGCCTCTATGCCAGGCGCGCGAGATGCGTCCGCGACGCTGCATCCCTTCCACCATTTCCAGCCGCGCGAACGTGATGTGACGGGCCTCTTCGAGAACGTGGATCTTCATGAGCTGGCGCAGCTGCGGCTGCATTTTCGGGTCATTCATCGCCTCGCGCTGAGCGCGGTCGAGGATCTCCTCGATGAGCAGAGTCGCGCCGGACACGGACGGGCCGAGAGGCACAAAGTGCAAGATCTTCGCGATGCTCAAGAACCCCTTCGGCAACTTGTACGGTGCCAGGCCCGTCTTGTTGATCAGTCGGGCGAACATCGTCGAGTGACGTGCCTCGTCGCCGATCTCGTTAAGGGCGTAGAGGGACCTTTGATCTGTCAGGGCGCCTTTGGCGGATGTTCGGAGCAGCGCCGAGCTGAGCAGATTCTCCGCGTAGATACCGAAGCTGAGGATGCTGACGATTTCGTGGCGCCCGAGTTCCGCCTTTTGCTCGTCGCTCATTCTCTCCCACAGCTTGGTGCCGTAGAGCGAGACCCGATGCTCTGGCAGGTAGTACTTTCCTTCCTCCCAGGGTGAGTCCCAATCGATGTCGATCTCCGCGTCATAGAATTTTTCGGCCGCCGCCCGCAGCAGTCGGCCGGCAGATCTCTGCATGTCGACGGGCTTGCGGGCGCTGACACGCGCAGCGCCTTCCGTTGAGACGTCGGGCTTGGTCTCCACATTTTGAACGGTCATGTGACACCTCCGTTGCGTTCCGGGCCGAGCTGAGTCTCGACTTCATACCCGTACTCCGGGTACCAGATACTGATAGTGTCTGCGCCAATGCGTTCTTTTGTCAATGTTTGATGTGAAGAAAGTGAGCCTTGCGTGTCTGACGACCACGATCTCGACTACTCCGGCGAGGGCACCTTGGTGTGCCGTGGCAAGGAGATTGCTGTCGGGGTGAAGATCAAAGGCTATTTCCAGCCCCTCAACGGCTTATACACCTGGTACGGAAGGATCGACAAGAATGATGCGCTCCACGCCGCCCTCTCGGGAAGGCGCACGGTTGCCGTCTTTGCGACACCAGAGGGACGCGCCGAGTGCGTCGTGGGCGACCCTGATTTCTGGGACCGCTATCGCATCTCGGGCACGAGCAGACCGCCGTACCACATCCCCACCACGCTCGAGGAAGTTGAGTCGATAGCAGAGAGTGAACATCAGGGTTGACCGACCCGCTTTGCGCCCTGGGGCGTTCCCCAGCATCCAGTCCGATAGCGCCCAGGCGGGTGAAGCAACGCCACCAGACGGCGCGCCGTGTCAGTGAACCGTCCCGGGTTTCTTGCCGCTCCTACGCTTGCAACATCTCCGGGCGGAGAGCCGATTCTTGACTGTGGTAGGCCTTCTCGAATTCGTCTGGTGTGAGGTAGTCGAGGGTGCTGTGGGAGGCGGCGTTGGTTGAACCAGTCGACCCATCCCATCGTGGCGAACTCGACATCGTCGATGGTCTTTAGCGGGCCGTTCAGGAACGGGCCTCTCTTCGATACTCCCTCGGTCTTGAACAACCCAATTGTGCTCTCGGCCAACGCATTGTCTTACACATCCCCGACGCTGCCGATCGGTGCCGCAATCCCCTCGAGCGCAAGCGTTTCCGCGAACGCGATCGACGTGTACTGACCAGGTTCAACCGGTCGACGCAACACCTCAAGGGATGGAGGGTGTTTCGATGGGACGACCACCAGAATGGGCGGCGACGTTGACTGGGCGGGCGGTGATGAAATCTCCGGGTCGTCCGCCGGTACGCCGAGATCTCGAACGCGAGTTCTGGGCGCAGATCGCGTTGGGGTTGACCAGTGAAGACGCGGCACCGCTTGCGGCGTGTCGGGGCCGGTGGGTTCACGGTGGTTCCGTCACGCTGGAGGTATGCCGCCGATTGACTTGGCCCCGCCCACGGGGAGGTATCTGACCTTCACGAACGTGAGGAGATTGCCCTGCTTCGCGCGAACGGTATGAGCATGCGAGATATCGCAGACCAGATCGGGGCGATCACCGTCGACGATCTCGCGAGAACTCCGCCGCAACGCTGCCACCCGCGGCGGCAAGGTCGAGTACCGCACATCAGTGGCGCAATGGAAGCCGATCTTGCGGCAAGGCGACCCAAGGTAGCCAAACTCGTTGAACACGAACCTCTTCGAGAGTACGTACAGGAAGTGCTCTCGGGCGTGATCCGCGACGAAAACGGTGAGGTTGTCGGCCCGTTCGCATCGTGGAAGGGACGCAACAAGGCACGGAGAGCGGACCGACGATGGGCCAGCGCATGAGCCCGGCACAGGTCGCCAACCGCCTGCCGATCGACTTCCCGGACGACGAGTCGATGCGCATTTCCCACGAAGCGATCTACCAATCCCTCTGCATCGAAGGACGTGGAGCGCAGGATAGAGAGTTGGTGGCGTGCCTGCGCACCGGACGAGCATTGCGCGAGCCGAGGGCGCGAGCGAAGAAGCTCCGCACCGGATTCATCACCGATGACGTCACCATCGGCTCGCGGCCAGACGAAGTCGCTGATCGCAAAACGCCAGGGCATTGGGAAGGAGGTCTGATCATCGGGCTGGGCAGGTCCACAGTGGGTACGCTTGTCGAACGCACCAGCAGATTCACCACGTTGCTGCATCTGCCACGTAAGGATGGGTACGGGGATGCGCCCCCGGTGAAGAACGGGCCGGCGTTGTCCGGTTACGGATCGGAGTCGGTGACGTGTAAAGGTTCAACACATCTTTGACGGAACGTCATCGGCACATATCTGACGCTTCACCAGCTTTGGTGATCGTTGGGTGTGCCTTCCCCTCAGCCCCTCGAATCCGATGCCAACATCGCCGAACGACTCACTGTCCAGGTCCGCTTTCCGAGCAATTACCGAGGTCAACGACGGCTCACCGGTCAGCGACGTCGCCGAGCGATTCGGCGTCTCCAGACAGACCGTCACAGCGTGGCGCAAGCGATACGAAAACTCGGGTATCGACGGACTTGTCGACTCGTCGAGACGACCACATGCGAGCCCGAACCGTATCCAGCCCGACATCGAAGCCCTCATCTGCGAGATGCGACGACATCACCGGCGGTGGGGCGCACGCCGCATCTGCTTCGAGCTAAGCAAAGAATCGGAGACCGAACCCCATCTCGCGCGACCGTCCACCGAACGCTCGTCCGCAACGGCTTGGTCAATCATCAAGAGCAACAACATAAACGAGTCTACAAACGTTGGCAGCGCGAAGCGCCGATGCACCTATGGCAGCTCGACCTCGTCGGCGGAATGTTCCTCGTCGGCGGACGCGAGTGCAAAATGCTGACCGGAATCGACGACCACTCACGATTCATCGTGACCGCAACCGTCCTCGAGCACCCCTCCGGGAACGCAGTATGTGAAGCATTCATCGCTGCCATCCACAAGTGGGGTTCGCCGTTCGAGGTACTCACCGACAACGGGAAGCAATTCACCGGTAAACACACTCGGCCGCTGCCGGCCGAAGTGCTGTTCGAGCGAACATGCCGAGAATTCGGGATCACCGCACGACTGACCCGACGCCATTCACCCACCACAACTGGCAAGATCGAACGATTCCACAGAACCCTTCGTCGTGAATTCCTCGATGAGGCAGGCGCATTCGCCGACATCGCTGCTGCCCAAGCCGCCCTCGACGAATGGGTGCACGCCTACAACACCCTGCGGCCCCACCAGAGTCTGGACATGGCAACACCCGCGAGTTTGTTCCGTGCGCGAGCCCACCACGAGCATCACGACGGAACAACCGACAACGGCCAGTCCGATTCGTCATCAACTCTCACCGCTGCAAGCTCCAGCCTGACAACGGTGGGCCGTGAAAGAAGCAGCAGTGCAATCGAGCTCGACACCCAGGTACCACCGAGCGGCGTGACCAATGTCGCTGGAGCGCAACAATTGTGGATCGGAAGCAACCACGCCGGACGGACCGTCACCCTGTGGATCGACCTGGTCAGCATTCATGTCATCCTCGACGACACCGTGATCAAGACAGTGCGCTCGCGACTGACCCACACCGACCTCGAACGCCTCGCCATGCGCGGCACACGCCAGGGCCGACCATCTCCGGCAACAGCGGCAGTAGACACCGCAGTCCTGCCCACCAAACCGAGACCGATCGAGGTCGACCGAACCGCAGGACGAGACGGAACCGTCATCCTCGCCGGTCACCGACTTCACCTCGGAGCCGACAGAGCGGGAACACGAGTGACGCTGCGAATCGCCTCAGGGCTGATCCACGCCAGTGTCGACAACGTCCTGCTCGCGACACTGCCGAACCCGCTCGATGCCAGCCAGCTCGCGGGTCTGACCGGCGCACGGGAAGCTACGGGAACGTTGCCCGCGCCGCCGCCGGCCGGACCGCAGACCGTACAGCGACGCGTCCCGAAAGACGGCCGGGTCATGGTGACCGGTCAGCTGCTCAAGGTCGGCCGTACCCATGCCGGAACCATCGTGACTGTCGTGGTCGAAGACAACTACTTTCGGGTCCTCGACGGAACCACCGAGCTCGGCGTCTACGCGCGAACCTCAACCAAAGCCATTCGGAACTTCAACGCCCACCGCCCCAGAAGCGGGTAACGATGTGTCGATGACAATCGGTCAAAGATGTCCTGGGCCCATACATGTCAGTCGGTCTGCGATGCACTCCAGGCTGCGATGACACCGCTGCCGGAGCACCTGCGCAGATCGGTGACCTGGGACCGCGGCGGAGCTTGCACGTCATGCGGAGTTGACCGCAGAAACCGGGATCCGTGTGTACTTCTGCGACCCGTACAGCCCCTGGCAGCAGGGAACGAACGAAAACACCAATGGATTGTTGCGACAATACTTTCCGAAGGGAACCGATCTCGCTCGATACCGTCGAAGTGACGTTCAGGCCGTGACGGATGCACTCAACAACCGCCCGCGCAAAACACTTGGGTGGCGAACCCCAGCGGAAGTGCTTGCAGAGCAGATGAACTCGGCTTCACGGCACTGTGTTGCGACGACAGGTTAAATCCGCCCTGACTGCCGGCATCGCTGTGATGGATGAGCCCTGAGCCGACGCGGTGTCCACCGTGATCTCGTCGCCGCAACGCCGTCTTCAGCGCCGTGGTGACCATCGCTGTGTCTTCGACCGTCGGCACGGCGAGGAGGCCTGCAAAATCCCGACATTCCCGATTCTGTCGGTGTTCGACCACTCGCAAACTGTGATCCGTCCCGGCATTTCCGGAGGGCTCACTGCGTGAGTGCCTCCTCCGGATTGAGGGTGCGCGTGCGATCGTAGTGGAGTTGCTCGGCGTGGTCGGGCGTGAGGTCGTGGCAGTAGCTGTGGGGGCGTTCGCGGTTGTAGAACGCGACCCACTGTGCGGTGGCCAACGACAATTCCGCGGCACCGGGGAAGCGAGGGCCGTTGTCGACGAGCTCATTCTTGTAGTCGGCGTTCACCGATTCGGCAAGGGCATTGTCGTAACTGTCGCCGACCGTTCCGATCGACGCCGCGATGCCCTCCTGCGCCAAACGCTGCCCGAATGCGATCGCCGTGTACTGGGATCCAGCGCCACTGTGGTGGATCAGATTACTCAAAGCAGTTACACCAGAACGTTTTCGGGAATCAATCGCGTTAGTGATGGCGGTATCGACGAGGCTGGTGGTCATCTCCGATGCGACCTTCCACCCGACGATCTTCCGGGCGAACACATCGACGACGAACGCCGTGAACGCCCACCCCGACATCGTGCGGCATTAGGTGAAATCGGCGACCCACAGCCGGTTCGGTGCCACCGCGGTGAACCGGCGCTTCACCAGATCCTCGGCCCGCGGGTGGGTCGGATCGGCGACGGTGGTGCGGACCCGCTTTCTTTTTGAGCGCACCGTGCCACCTCATTTCCCGCATCAGTCGTTCGACGGTACATCGAGCTACCTCGATACCGCTGCTGCGCAACATAATCCAGGTCTTCCGCGAACCGAGAACCCGTGCGAGCGGTTGCCGCGTCCGGAGCATGTGAATGGCATCGATGACATGTGCATCGGACAGTATTCGGGCACACGGCACCCGAGTGACATGGTCGTAGTACGTGGACGGGGCGATGTGCATACCGTGCTCGGAGAGCACCGTGCACATCGAGTCGACACCCCAGACAAGACCATCGGCACCCACCCGGTTTCCCTGGTGAGTGCCGATGAAGTCCACAATTATCGGTGTGGCCGGTCGATTTCGGCCGCGAAAAAAGCTGACGCCGCCTTGAGTATCCCGTTGGCCCGTTTGAGTTCGGCGTTCTCCTGACGCAACTTCCTGATGACCTCGGCGTCGGCACGTAACTCGACAGTGCTGCCCGGGCCGTCGACGGGTACCTTCCGAACCCACTGACGAACGGTCTCAGCGGCGCCCACACCGAGCAAATCCGCGGTCTTGCGCATCGCCGCCCACTCGGTATCGCCCTGCGCCACCAACCGAGCCACCATGTCGACGGCATCCTTCTTCAACTCCGCCGAGTACCGCTTCGATCCTGCTGCCATGAGGTTTCATCTTTCCCTGAGACGAACCCTCCGGAAACACCGGGACGGATCACTGACCCGATCGAGGGGGCACCCGCCACCCGAAGAGATCACCCAACTCCTCACCGGCGTCGACCCCGCCGACATCTGCGACCGCGTCGAAGAATGAGTACCGTCCTGCATCTTGCTCTTCGTGGAACTCCTTCTGCGGAGCAGCCGTCTCATTCAGCTGGGCCATAGTCCTGAATCTGCCAGCCCTGGGCGGTTTTCGTCACGACCACCTTCAACAATGTCGGCAGTTCACTCGGTTGTGGATTCTGCACGTTCTGCGTCTTCTGGCTCGCGAAGACCATCACCGTGTATTCTCCGTCGGCGTCACCGGTTTCACCGGTGACGCTGGTGGCCAGAACGCGTCCCGACGCCTGCACCTGGGCCTGCTGGATAATCTGGGTCAGCGTCGGCCGAACCTCGTCGTACCGCTTGACTAGAGCCTCACCCGCGTCCTCTTTGACTGCCGCGAAAAAGGCGTCGGTGTTCTGGTAGCTGTAGGTCAGGGATCTGGTCGTGTAATCCGAGGCGGCCTTCGCCGCGGCGGCCCGTTGCGCGGCGTCGTTTTCCAATACCGACTTCGCTTCGTCGGCCTCGAGGTAGAGGTAGGCGAACACGCCGGCCAGCACAGCGAGCACCACGATCACGGCCGAAACCACCACGGCACGTGATCGCGGCGATGCTGACCAGCGGTGCCCACCTGGCGAGGGGGGGTCGACGTCGCTGTCTCCAGCCCCAGCCGTGGCTACGGCGGACGCGGCTGGGGCGTTTTCGTCCATCAGTAGATCGCCATCCGGCGTCGCTGCGGCCGCGCTGTCCTCGACTTCAGTGGGCTCGGGGTGCGGTTTCGTTCGGTCGTCATTTGTCATGTGGGACCTTCTGTGTAATAACGGTGACAGTCGCTTGCGGACGGGGCGTCACCGTAGTGGCGGCGACACGGTGACGGGGACCTCGGCGCGACCTGGTCGCGACGCCGGGAAAGTCCGGCCGAGGAGGTCGCCGATCGACCCGAAGTCGACGTATGTGTCGGCAACTTTCTCGGTCGCCGGTTTCACCGCCCGGGTGATCGTCAGCAGATCCGGCTGCAGGATCTGAATATAGCCGTTGAGCTTTTCCACAAGCTTCAACACGGGAGGCCACTTGTCGTACGAGGTGGTTGTGAACCTGATGAACGCCCGTTGAATCCGCGCCAGCCCGTTCACGGCGTCAGGGGTGCGTACAGATGCCGTACTGAGGACGTCCCCGGCATCGGCCAAGAGGCCGAGCAGGAACTCGGCGTTGTCTGCGGTCACCCGGACGGACCCATCTTTGCCGACGAAATCGACTACACGGTGCATCATGTCGCCGATCGTGTCGAGGTCGTCCTGCCGTCCGGCGACGGCCTCGGCGACGGTCTTGTTGATGGACTCGATCGATTCCGGGTCGAGCCCATCTGCCACTGCAGCCAACTTTGGCAACACCTGGGGAACCGATTGCGACACGTGCACCGCGTCCGCGGGCACCACGTCTCCGTTATCGAAGTACCCACCGGTTGCCGTGCCCGCGGGCACGAAGTTGATGTACTGTTCCCCCGCGAGCGACAGATTCTGGATAGACATCTCGCTGTCCTGGGGGATCTTGTGGTCGGAATCAATCGTCATCTCGACCTTAATTGCCGAATCCGCGACGTTGATCGAGGACACCTTTCCGACGGGTACCCCCCGCACCATCACCGGCGATGTGTCCAGCAGACCGCCTGAGCTGTCGATGATGGCGGTTAAGGAGTACTCGGAGCGGGTGGGGTTGATGTGTGCCACGCCGACGACGAGGTAGCCGAGCCCTACGACGAACACGACGGCGAGAGCCAGTATCGATATGAGCGTGCTGCTGCGGTTCACGGCATCATTCCGATTGATCTCAACACGGTTATGAAGGATTCGGCGTCACGCCGCGCTAGGTCCCGACCATCGATGGAGATGTCCGAGAGGTTAATGTCGGGCGACCGCACGAATGGAATGAGTTTGTCGCGGATGACGCTCGTTGCCTGCTCCGTGACGGACTTCGAGTAGATGTCGGAGTTGGCGATCGAATCGATCACCGGGGCGATCCCGGCCACTGACTCCTTTATCCGTAAGTACTCCGGATCCACGATCCTGCCCGCGGACACTGCGAAATCACGCAAGTTGGCGATGAGTAACGCGACCTCGATCAGGGAGTAGCCGAGGCCAGAAAAGTTGCGTCCGCCCTTGGTCAGCATCCGGTCGATTCCCGACGGATCGTCCAAGATCACTTTCAGAGTCTGATCCGCCGACCTCAACACTACGTCGAGTTTGTCGGTATTCGAGGAGACCTCCGAGACGGTCTCCAGCGTTGTCTGGTATAGGGCGTCGAATTGCTGCAAGTCCTTGGGGAACGTGGTGTTCAATGTCGAGATCGCGGTGTGGATCTTGTCGAGCTCACCGCCCCCGAGGACATTCGACATCCCGCGCATGACGTCCTCGACATTTGCTGCCGGCTCGGTCCGTGCCAACGGGATCACCGAACCCGACCGCAGCAAGGCACCCGTCGACGGCTCGGCTGGGGGAAGGATGGCAACGTAGATCTCACCAAGGAGAGTGTCCTGACGCAGCTCAGCCCGCGATTCCCCCGGCAGCTGAGTCGTGTTGTCGATGCGAGCTTTCACGACCGCATGCCCGTTCTCGTACGTGACATCTTCGACGAACCCGACGCTGATTCCCCCCGAGAGAACTTTTGCGAGGGCAGGCAAGTTGAGTGCGCTGGTGAACTCCATCTGGATGTCGTAACCGTCCGCGTCGGAGGTCGCTATCGTCGGCGGATTGTCGGCGTTGATCCCACACGATGTCACGAAAACTATCGTTGCCATCAGTGCGACCACCATGGGTCCGAGGCATGCGCGATTGACCGAGATCATCAGGCCCCTCCCCCCATCATCCCTGCGATCGTCCTCGATACATCGCTGGACCCGCAGACTCCGTTTGCCACCGGCGCGGCGCAGCCACCGACCAGGCTTCGCAAAGGCAGCGACACTGCGAACGCCTGCACAATTGACTTGGCATCGGGGTGTTTCACGATGAGGTCTGCCGTGCGGGCTGCGATCGCTACCACCATGTCCGGCTGCTCTCCCATGTCGGCGATGAGCGGAACGGCAGCATCACCGATCGCGAATATCGGGGGACCGAAATCTGTTGCGAACCTCGAGAGGATCGGAACGAACGTCCCCGCGTACTCGACTGCCGAGCCGAAGGTCTGGCCGAACGCGATGATGACCTCGATGGCACCTACGAAGTTGTCGAAGAGGGCGGTCACCTCTTTGTCGTTCTCGGTTGCCACCCCCGTCAGTGCGGCGAGGTTCCCGACGATGCTGCGAATCTGCATATCCCGCTTTGCCGGGTCGTCGATGAGCGTGGCTGAGTCCTTGATGATCCCGGCCACGTCACCCTGCGTTCCTTCTAGATTGCGGGAGACGAGCTCGAGGGACTGCAAGATCGCGTCGGTGTTCCTGCCGTTGTCCTTGACCAGGTCCTCGGACAAGTTGCTGATCGAGTCGAGCGTCTGACTGATTCCCAGCGGGGTTCTCGTCTTACTCAACGGAATGCACTGATCCGTCTCGTATCGGGCTCCATCAGAGTACGGCTTGGTGAACTCGATTTGACGTTCGGTCACGATGGATGTCGACACCAGAGTCGCGCCGACGTCGGCGGGCAGCGGAACGCTCTTGTCGATCCGCATGTCGATCCTTACACCGGACTGATCACTATTCTGGTGCACCCCGACGACGCTGCCTATCTTCTTGCCGAGCATGGCTACTGTGTTGCCTTCGAAGAGGCCCGATGCGTCGGTGAACTCGGCACACAGGGAGCGCGTGTCGTCGGACACCCTCCCCCCTATTTCCACACTAGCGACCACCACAACCACCACGGCGATCAGGAGCAACAGTCTTCGGATCCATGTAGTCAACATTTGTCGTCACCACTCGGAATGCACACACGAACCTCTGGTTCTGTGGTAGTCGACGCACCGACCGGCGCCTGGAGGAGGACGCCGAGGCGCTGAGTGATCTGATCAACCTGGGCCAGGGCATCGGAGTAGCCTGGCAGCTCTGACGACACCTTGTCGAGGAGCGTCTTGTATTGTTGGACAGACGGTTCGATTCCATCGCTGTAAGCCACGAGCGGCCTCGTGAGAAGTTTGAACAGACGACTGAGAAGGTCGAACCCGCCGCGGACGTTATCGATATCAGGTCCCAGCGTACTGGCAAGGAAGCTGAGTTGACGGAGAAAGTCGACCAGCACCTGTTTTTGATCGGCGAAAGCGTTGACGTATTCATCGGATAGAGCGACCGCTTTGTCGAGCTGACCGTACTGTCGCTCTAAGAGTTCCATCAAACTGCTGGTGTTCCTCAGTGCGTCGGGAATGTTTGTGTTGCCGTCGGAGAACGCATTCTGCAGCAGCGACGCAGTCTGACGGAGATCGACGCCCTTTACATCGCGGAACACCGGCGTCGTCGTCTCGAGCGTGTCCGAAATGTCGTAAGTACTCGATGTCTGAACAAGGGGGATCGCCCCCGACAGCGAGGTCGGTCCTGACCCTGGGTCCAGATCGAGAACTCGCCCGCCGATCGGCGTGATCAGGCGAACCGCTGCGGTGGCATCCGAACGGACTGGCACTGAGTCGTCGAGTCGAAATTCGACTGTGATAAACGTTCCCGCGAGGTCCACCGACGACACCGTTCCCTGTCTTATCCCCGCTATACGCACCTGATCACCCGACTCCAGCCCTCCGGTGTTGACCAGTTGAGCCGAGTACACCTTTTGGCCGGGCGGTGCGATATACACGGTCCCGGCGATTACCAGACCGACCACCACGGTCACCACCACCACAGCGGCGACGATGAGGTCGCGTCTGCGTTCGGACTGGTGATGCGGTCGATTTCGACTGAACAACCTCACTTACACACCACCAATCGTTGCCCCATAAGCGCAATCGTGGCTGTATCCGGCAGGGGCAGAAGGCCTTTCGAACATCGTGCCTCACTCGGCGTGGAATTCGTCGAAGCGTTCAGCGAGTCCATAAGGGGCTTGAGCAGTATCGCGCCATTCAGCAGCCCCTCCAACTCCCCGGGTTCTCGCGCCAGACGCTGATAGATCGTCGCGAAACTCTGGTCGTACGTTGAGTCAAGTTGCTCCCCGGCGATGACAGTTTTCTCCATGGACCGGTTGACCTCGCCCAGCGACTCCCGCAACCGGTCACTCACGCGGCTGAAGGCGTCGACGATCGATCCCAGCTGGTCGACGAGTTCGACCAGCTGCGCCGAGCGGCCTTCGAGTTGGTCGGAGACCTGGCCGAGACTCGTCACGATATTCGTGATGATCTCAGACCGCTGGTCCCCGTAGGCGGTGATGTTGGCGACCTGCTCCAGAACAGGCGATATACCCCTCCCATCACCTTGAGCAACGCGCAACAAGTTGGACTGCAGTTCATTGATCTCGTCGGCGTTAAGCGTGTCGAACACCGGCTTGAACCCGTTGAACAAGGTGGACACATCAAATGAGGGAACGGTCTTGTCGAGTGCCACCTGTGTGAGCGCCGCCCCCTGTGTCTTTCCCTGTGCCGCACCGATCAATTCGACATATCGCTGTCCGAGAAGATTCTGATAACGCACGGCGGCGGTGGTGCTCGACGTGATCGCGACGTCGTTGTTCAGTTGGAAATGAACGACCGCGGTGGGCCCTTTCAGGCCGATCGCCGTCACATAACCGACCTTTACTCCCGCCAAACGCACACCGTCGCGAGGCTTGAGCCCAGATGCATCGGAGAAGACCGCAGACCGTTCAGAACTCGCTCCGTCCGAGCTGGGTTCGAGGATGGCGATGATCACGTAGGTGAGAACGCCGATGACTGCGGCGAACGCGACGATCTTGACGATGGTGGGAATTAACGACTTGAGCTTCATCTTCTTGGTCCTCCTGCTGCAAGCGCGCTCTGCAGCGCAGGTGACGTCTGCACTACCAGGGCGACCTGAAGTTGTACTCGCTCGCCGACTTGCGGCGTGGCGTTGTCGATGCTGTCCAGGATCTGCGGGATGGTGTAAATGGTCTGCGCGAGTCCCGATGCCGATCTGGCGACCGGCCTCGCCAGATCGAGGCCGACGTCCAGTACCGAACTCAACGCCGGGTAGTTTTCGCTCAACAGTCCTCCCAGTCCCCCGAACAGAACCGCGCCGGTGCTGTTGAGGTTGCCTGTGGCCTGATTGATGGCCTCGTCGGTGGCGAAGAAGTCAGCGACGTCGACGTTTATGAGGATGCCCGGAACGAACGGCGTCATGAAGTCGGCAACGCCCTGGGACAGGTCTGCCGCGATCGCCAAATCCTGGCCCACTGGCCGCTGTTGAACGTCCCGAGTGAGCTGCGCGATCTGGAACATGAGCTGGCCGGCATCGGCAAACGTTTGGGAATCATCGACGACAAACTTCACCACAGAATTGAACGCCGGCTGATCGAGAGCATCGACCAGCTTCGAGAGTTTTCGAATCAGGGTCGATACCGAAGTGTGTTCGGACTGCAGCTTGCTCACATAGACGCTGCCGCCATCACGGATGAGGACTCCCCGCCCGGGGTCGACAATCTCCAGTGCCGTCGGCCCCAGCGCGCTGGCGGACGTGTAATTCACGGCCATGCCCTGACGCAACCGGATGTCGTCGTTCACTCCGGTGAGCTCGATTTTCACATTTACACTTTGGTCGCGCCCCGACACCGAGGACACCTTGCCCACCGTGAAGCCCCGATACTTCACCTCCGATCCGCCCTTCAACCCGTCACCAACCGCGTCGGTGGTGATCGTCACTGTCGTGTTGTCTTCATATTTTCCGGTCGCGTTGCCCGCCAGAAGATAGCCGGCAACCGTCACTACGACGAGAACCCCGATCCCGCGCAGGGTCAAGTTCGCCAGTGAGGGCGCGCGTCCTGATGGATCTTGAAATACAGCCACTTGAACTCCTAGCCCGAAATCTTGACGCCCGAATCGAAACCCCACATCAACAGGGTTAAGATCATGTCCTCCACGACGATGATGATGAGACTGCTGCGGATCGCTCGACCAGACGCGCGGCCGACGCCTTCTGCTCCGCCGCTGGCGTAGTAACCCTGGTAGCTGTGGATGATGACGACCGACACCACGAAAACGAGGACCTTGATTACTGAGAACGCCAAATCCTGCGGTTTGAGGAACGCATCGAAATAGAAGTCATAGGTGCCACCCGACTGGCCGTGTAAAAGGATGACGACCAGCTTGGCCGCGCCGAAACTGAGTATCAGCGTTACGATGTAGAGGGGGATGATGGTAGTGATCGCCGCGACCACACGCGTGCTGACGATGTACGGAATCGGCCGCACCGCCATCGACTCGAGCGCATCGATCTCTTCGGCGATACGCATCGAACCTATTTCCGCAGTGAGGCGACAGCCGGCCTGGGCTGCGAAACCGATCGCGGCGATCATCGGTGCCAACTCTCGAGTGTTGGCGTATGACGAAATGAATCCCGTAAGAGACCCCATCCCGACCAGGTCTAGCGAGGCGTAGCCCTGGATGCCGATGGACGCCCCGACAGCCATTCCGAGAATCACAAGCACGATCGCGGTACCCCCGCCGACCAGTACAGCGCCTCGTCCCCAGGCAAACTCCTGTATGAATAAAAACGTCTGTCGTCGATAGGTGGTTGCGACGTGCCGAATTCCGGCGACGGTGTCGATGGTGAATGTTGTAATGTGCCCGAGCTGCGCGGGGACCTCAGCGAGGGGTGTCACAGCACGCACGATCGGACGAGTAACAAAACTATAACGGGTGGATGGTACTGCGGTCACGTGTTCTCCGTCATCCGATGGTCTGCGGGACGAACATGATGGTCAGTTGGGTGATGAACACGTTGATGACGAAGCACGCCACTACCCCTAGGACCACGGTGGCGTTGACAGATGTGGCCACACCTTTGGGGCCACCTTTCGTGGACAGGCCCCGATGACACGCGATTGTCACGACCACGAGACCGAACACCACTGACTTGATCAGCGCTACAAGGATGTCCGCCGATGATGCGAACGATGCGAACGATGCGACGTAGCTCCCCGGCGTGATGCCCTGGACGTTGACGCTAAGGATGTAGCCGGCCACGAGACCGGTAAACACGATGAGCATGCATAACATCGGAGCGACGATGAGAACCGCGACGAATCGAGGTGCGACGAGTCGACGTGTCGAATTTAGTCCGAGCGTCTCCATGGCATCGATTTCTTCACGGACGGTGCGTGCGCCAAGGTCAGAGGCGATGGCCGACCCTGCCGCACCACCGAGCAGGAGCGCGGTGACGATCGGTGCCCCCTGCTGAATGATCCCGAGTCCACCGGCGGCTCCGGCGATAGATGTGGCCCCGACCTGCTGGGTTAGACTTCCGACCTGCACCGAGACGATAACGCCGAACGGGATCGCGACCAGGATCGCTGGCAACGTCGTTACGGTGATGACGAACCACGTCTGTGTGACAAACTCCCGAAACGGAAACCGTCCGGTGACAATATCGCGCACGGCCCACCGCAATGCCTGGCCGGCGAGGGCAATCGAATTTCCAAAGGTCACAAGACTGGCTGTCGCTCGACCAGCAATTTCTGTATAGATACCGGTCTCTCCTCTTCTGTCTGCGCAGCTCGTCGCGATAAGGTGTTCGCACAGTATCAGGTACGTGCAGTACCTGGTACATGGTTTCGGGTAATCCCCGTCGGATTAATCACCTGAGAGGTTGGCGTGTCCCCAAGTGAACGGAGCCATCTCGATTTAGAGCCTTGACCCGGATCGAGCCGGGAGCGATCTTCCACGGGTAAGTCCCGTGGGGTGGTGGACATTCGGTGAGGCGGCGTAGCCGCAGCTCGGGCGTGTCGTACCCGTGTTGTGGGTGGGCCATCGCGTAGTGATGA